>CACWTR010000007.1 GCA_902763865.1 uncultured Bacteroidales bacterium
ACGCCCTCCAGATAGTCGCTCTGTCCGTGGGTGAAGTCGTACATCGGGTAGGCGTTCCATTTGTTGCCCGTGCGGATGTGGGGAATGTTCATGACGCGATAGAGCAGCGGGTCGCGGAAGAGCATGTTGGGGTGGGCCATGTCTATCTTAGCTCGCAGCACGAGGGTGCCGGGGACGGCCTCGCCGCTATTCATGAAGCGGAACAGGCGCAGGCTTTCCTCTGCCGGACGGTCGCGGAAGGGGCTGTTGGTGCCGGCCTTCGTGGTGGTGCCCTTCTGCTGGGCTATCACCTCGGCGCTCTGCTCATCGACGTAAGCCCGACCCTGCATGATGAGCCATTCGGCAAAGTCCCAGAGCTCCTGGAAGTAGTCGCTGGCATAGAAGACGTTGTCCCATTGGAAGCCGAGCCACTGGATGTCGTGCTCGATGCTCTCTATGTACTCGGTGTCCTCCTTCGTGGGGTTCGTGTCGTCGAAACGGAGGTTGCATGTGCCGCCATACTGCTGGGCAATGCCGAAGTCCAGCGCAATGGCCTTGGCATGACCGATGTGCAGGTAGCCGTTAGGCTCGGGCGGGAAGCGCGTCTGGACGCGTCCGCCGTTAAGACCTTCCGCCAGGTCCTTCTCCACTTTTTGCTCTATGAAGTTGAGGCTCTTCTTTTCCTCGATGTTACTATTGACTGTCTCTGCCATGTTGATTGAGTTTAATGTCTGAATGAATTTTGCAAATATACGGCATTTTTCCAAGAAAACAGGTATGCAGAGGCAAAAAATAAGCCCTTTACGCACGAATATGAAAAAAAATCCCCATACTTCTTTCTTGTTTTCGATAATAGTTGTATCTTTGCGTAGTCAATATGACCAAACAGTCTTTTTACCTTAAGGAACTAATACCACAAACGGCGACCTATCGTGAGATAAGCCGCCGTTCTTGGTTAGGGTAGGGGGAGGTCCTTGCCGATGCTCTCTATTCGCCTGCCATCTTGTTGAGGATGCTGACGAAGTCGGCAATATCTACCGTGCCGTCGCCATTGAGGTCGGCCATCTTGCTGAAGCTTCCCTCAGCCATCAGGTTCAGCACGCTCACGGCATCGGCAATGTCAATCTTCTCGTCGCCGTTGAGGTCCCCAGGCTTGGCGGGTACAGAGGGAATGGCCGGCAGCACGATGGCGGGCAGGCGCAACTCTTCCGGCAGGTTCGTCGTGAAATAGGTCCCCATGCCGTCGATTGCCTTGTTTGTCGTGGTGTACTCGAAGGCCGTTCCGTCTTCGCTGAGGACATAGCAGTCCTTGAGAAGCGGCGCACAGGTCGTTCCGTGGAAAAGATAGTCGGGTGTAGTGACGACCATCTTGTTGGAACCATCCTTGAAGAAGGGCACGTCGTAGGAGCGGAACAGGATGGATTTCCCTGCCATGCTGGAATCGGCTGCAATGATGTAGGGCGTGGAGCCGCGCAGCACCGTTGCCGGCGCAAAGATGACATCGCCCTTGTCGCCTTGTGCTGCGAACTCGTAAATCCAGAAGTGGCGGAGGCTGTCGTCGAGGCTGACGGGGATGCTGTCAACAAAGATGGAGTCCGCCTCGAAGGGAAGTGTGAAGGCATGCCATCTCGTGCCGTTCTCGTCCTCGGGGAAAGTGAAGGTGAACGAAGCCGTGTCCGCCTGGAAATTGACTGGATTGTAGTAGGGCTTGTCGTTGACGAGCCTGATGTTCGCAGCTCTGTTGCCGCTCACTGCATTGCACGTGTCGAGGCTGGCCGGCACATCCATGTCGGGGCCGAAAGCATAGATGGTGTTGGGGTTCTTGTTTGGGGTCAGTCGGTTTATCTTATTGCAGTCGGCAAGGAGTCCGCAGACGGTTGCCGCAGCCGTCAACGAGGTCCTGTGTGCCATTCCGACGACGGTTCCGTTGGCCTTCCACGTCAGCAGTCCGTTCCTCATCTCCCATTTGTGGTCCCAGATACCGCCGTTTGCCAGGGTGCCGTCCTGATTCGTGTACATTGCCTTGATGCGATAGTAGTAGCCTTCGTTGAGGTTGTCGAACTCGAAATCGACATTTGCCACCTTGCCAGCCATGATATCTACGCCATACGACCTGCTCGAGCCGCTCCAGGCCGTGCCGCTTCCCAGCTGCTGGCTCCATATCTGGAGGCGCACGGTTCCATGAAAGTCAGTCCGGGCATTGTTCCGGATAGAAACCTTGCCGATAAGTCGCTTGCCATAGACCACCTCGCCTGTGCCATTGGCTATCGTGTAGGACGTGACGGCAAGGCTGGCCTTTTCTGCATCGGCTTCCGCTATGACGTCCATCGTGCCCTGACCAATCACTTTCGTGCCTTTGTCGTCGGTACAGAGCCAGAGGTTGTAGGTGCCGGTCTCTTCCGGTTTGAAGAAGTATGACACATCGACGCTTTCTCCCGAGCGGACGGCCACCATCGACTTGCTTTCGGTATAGGTTTTTGTCTGTTCCTTGCCCGCAAAGAGATAGACCGTCTTGAAGTACTCGGCACCGTCGTTACGGAAGCGTACCTTCACTTCCTGCTCAGTTCCCACGATGCGGGTGCCGGGGAAGGTAATGGTGTCGATGCGAATGTCTTCGTAGGTAGGATGAATGAAGTGGAGGTCGAGCGCACCAGTACTGTCAACCACGGCCTCGATGTACTCGCTGTACATGTCGTATTTCGCATGCCACACCTCGCTCTTGGCTGTCTTGCTGGCAGGCGAGAGCTTGTACGTGCCTTCCTCAAGTCTGTTCTTGAGGGCGAAGGTCTTGGTCTGGCTGCTTCCGTTGGTTATGCCGGAGACTGACTGCCTGGTGCCGACAAGCTCGAGTGTCCCGTCCTCGCAGAGCATGACGATACCCGTCTGGAAACTGCCCGTGGCACCGGTTCGGTTCGTAAATGTGGCCTTGATGTTCGTTTTGCTGACAATGGAGACATCCTTGATGTGGAGGAATCCGTCGTCCCTTGGCGTGTCGGGGGTGCGCAGGTTGAAGAGTGCGCCTTGGCTCATGCTGTAGCCGTCGCTGCTGCTGCTTGCACCGATGCCACTGTTGTCGCCCGGGTTGAGGATGCCGACGAGGAACCATCCGTTGCTGCCGCCTCCCCATCCCCAGTTGACGTGGAAGAGGTTCTCGCCATCGAAGCCGTCGAGCACAAAGGCGTGGCCGCCTCCGGAGGAATGTCCGGCGTAGAGGACGGGGTAGCCTGCTGCTATCTCGCCATAGAGCATGTCGAACCACTCGTCGATACTGTAGTCGCCACGACCTCCCCAATAGGCACGGCTGTCGTAGCCAAAGTAGTTGACATAGACATCCCTGGAGCGCGAAGTGCTGGCACCGGACGAGGCACCGTAGCCCATCTTCACGGCCTGGCCGCAGTAGAGCATCAAGTTGGCTACGGCTGTGTCCTGAGCATTGGCATGCTCGTAGTCAACCCAGGAGTAGGTGTCGCGCATGTTGTCCCAATCGATGACGGTGTTGCGCGGGATGGCTTTCATCGTGACCGTCTTCTTCGTCCCGTTATCCAGCGTGTATTCGTTGGAGTGAGCGGGAATGTTGGCCTTTATCCTTTCCGGATACTTGTAGTAATAGACGACCTGAGCCATTGCCGTTGCCACGCATCCGGCTGCGGGGTAGTGCTGAGTGCCGTCCTCTTTGTAGTACTTGGGGCACGTCAGGTTGTAGGGATGTCCCTGGTTCCAGCGGCTTGTCAGCAGCTCGGGCACGCTGTGCTTCGTGCTGCGGACCTTGTTGCGCTTCTTCAACGCGGGAGCGCCCGGCTGCAGGTCATTATCGACAATGTACTTGATCTGGTCGGTATAGGACTGCAACCAGGAGCGCATGTTCTCGGGAATGTTGTCGGGGTCGAATGAGCCTTGCTCGACATAGCCGAGGATGGGTTCCGTGCGGTCGTCTCCGGAGATGATGACGTATCCTCCGTCGTTCTCCGCATTGAAGATGTAGTAGTAGGCAGCTTCCTCGCCCGAAGTCGGGGCCGCAGCTTTCCGGGAAGACTTGAAGGGCAGTTGTGAACTGTTCATCACCTTGCCTTTTGCAAGCATATACGCCTGTGCCGTATAGAGTGCTGCCTGCTTGCCGACGGGCTCTGCCGAAGCCATAGTGACGAGGCAGAGCGTCAGCAATGAAATGAGTGTCTTCTTCATAGTTTGTCAGTTTTAGTGTTTAAGGTTATAGGGAAGGACAGCGAGGGCCGGAATGCAACTACCGCTCTGCCATCTTGTTGAGGATGCTGACGAAGTCGGCAATATCTACCGTGCCGTCGCCATTGAGGTCGGCCAGCTTGTTGAAGGTTCCCTCGGCCATCAGGTTCAGCACGCTCACGGCATCGGCAATATCCACCTTTTCGTCGCCGTTGAGGTCCCCGGGCTTGGCCGGTGCGGAAGGTATGGCCGGTAGCACGATGGAGGGCAGGCGCAACTCGTCCGGCAGGTTGGTCGTGAAGTAGGTGCCCATTGCGTCAATGGCGCTGTTTGCCGTGACGTACTCGAAGGCCATTCCGTCTTCGCTGAGGACATAGCAGTCCTTGAGGAGAGGCGAATAGGTGGTTCCGTGGAACTGATAGTGGGTTGAGGTGACAACCATCTTGTTGGAGCCGGCCTTGTAGAAGGGCACGTCGTGGGAGCGGAACAGAATGGATTTCCCTGCCATGCTGGAGTCGGCGGCTATGATGTAGGGCGTGGAGCCGCGCAGCACTGTTGCCGGTGCAAAGATGACCTCGCCGTTGTCGCCTTGTGCTGCGAACTCGTAGATCCAGAAGTGGCGGAGGCTGTCGTCGAGCGTAACGGGAATGCTGTCAACGAATATGGAATCCACCTCGAAGGGCATGGTGAAGGCGTGCCACCTCGTGCCGTTCTCATCCTCGGGGAAAGTGAAGGTGAACGATGCGGTGTCTGCATCGAAGTTGACAGGATTGTAGTAGGGTTTGTCGTTGACGAGCCAGATGTTGGCGGCCCTGTCGCCGCTCACGGCGTTGCAGGAGTCGAGGCTGGCCGGTATGTCCATGCCGGCGCCGAAGGCATAGATCGTGTTGGGGTTCTTGTTAGGCGTCAGTCGGTTTATCTTGTTGCAGTCGGCGAGGATGCCGCAGACTGTTGTCGCCGCTGTCAGCGAGGAACGGTATGCCATGCCTGCGATGGCTCCGTTGTTCTTCCAGGTTGCCAGTCCGCTCTTCATTTCCCAGCCGCCCAGGTCCCATACGCCGCTGTTCCCGAAGGTGCCGCTATGGTTGACGTAGGAGGCGCTGATGTAGTACTTGTTGTTCTCGCTGAGGTCGTCGAAGTCGAAATCTACGCTGGCTACCTTGCCGGCCATGATATCCACTTCGTAGGTACGGCTTGAGCCGCCCCAGGCAGACCCCGAGCTGTTGGGCTGGTTCCATATCTGGAGTCTGATCTTTCCCTTGAACTCTTCCCGTGAGTTGTTGCGGATGGATGCTTTCCCGACGAGGCGCTTGCCGTAGGCGACGCCGCTGACGGCATTGGCGATGGTGTAGGAGCTGACGGCGAGGTTTGCTTTCGGAGCCTGGGCGTCCTCAAGAATCTCCATCGTTCCCTTTCCAACCTGTCCGCTGCCGTCGCTGCCGGTGCAGAACCAGAGGTTGTAGGTTCCTGTCTCTTCGGGAGTGAAGAAGTAGGAGACATCGACGGTTTCGCCCTTGCGCACGGCAACGATGGAGCGGCTTTCGGTATAAATCTTTGTCTGTGTCTTGCTGGCGAAGAAGTGAACCTCCCTGTAGTATTCGTTGCCATCGTTGCGGTAGGTCACTTTCACTTCCTGTTCCTTGCCTACAATCCGTGAGCCGGCAAATATGATGGTGTCGATGCTGATGCTGTTACCGTTGCTTATGTCAACGGGAGTCAGCTTGACGCCGCCCGCGCTATCTACCACGGCTTCGATGTAGTGGTTCCGAAGGTTGAACTTGGGGCGCCAGACGTCGCTCCTTGCTGCTTTGTTGGCGGGAGAGAGCTTGTAGGTACCTTCCGGCAGCTTGTTCTTGATGGTGAAGGTCTTGGTCTGAGAGGCGCCGTTTGTGATGCCGGAGATGAGTTGCTGGGTCCCGACTACCGAGAGCCCTCCGTCGTCGTCCAGCTTCACGATGGCCGTGTTGAAGCTGCCGGAAGCGCCGGTCCTGTTCTCGAAGGTGGTCCTGATGGACGTGGCTGTGACTGCAACGTCCTTCATGAAGAGGTAGGTGTCGGCCTTGTTGTCGTCGGGCAGTCGCAGGTTGAAGAGTGCCCGCTGGCCCATGCTGTAGCCGTCGCTGCTGCTGCTGGCCCCGATGCCGCTGCTGTCGCCGGGGTTCAGGATGCCTACGAGGAACCATCCGTTGCTGCTGCCTCCCCATCCCCAATTGAGGTGGAAGAGGTTGTCGCCGTCGAAGCCGTCGAGGACGAAGGCGTGGCCGCCGCCCGACGAGTAGCCGGAGAAGAGGACCGGATAGCCTTGCTCAATCTCGTTGTAGAGCATGTCGAACCAGTCGTCGATGCTGTAGTCGTACCTCTCGCCGATGTAGCAGCTGTTGTCGTAACCGAAGATGTTGACATAGGCTTCGGTACTGAAGTTCGCTCCGGAAGAGGGACCCCAGCCCATCTTGACGGATTGTCCGCAGTAGAGCATCAGGTTGGCTACGGCTGTGTCTTGGGCATTGGCATGGTTGATGTCAATCCATGAATACGTGTCGCGCATGTTGTCCCAGTCGATGACGGTGTTGCGCGGAATGGCTTTCGTCGTGACGGTGACGGTCTTCTTCTTGTTGCCGTCGTTCTTGTCCGTATAGGTGTAGGTGTTGGAGTGGGCAGGGATGATGGACCTGGTCTTCTCGGGGTAGCGGTAGAAGTTCAGGACCTGTGCCATGGCTGTTGCCGTGCATCCGGTAGCAGGGTAGTGCTGTGTGCCGTCCTCCTCCTTGTAGTACTTGGGGCAGGTAATGTTGTAGGGGCTGCCCTGATTCCAGCGGGTTGTCAGAATCTCCGCCACGCTGTGCTTTGTGCCGCGCACTTTGTTGCGCTTCTTCAGTATAGGCGAGCTGGGGTCGATGTCGTTGTCAACGATGTACTTAATCTGGTCGGCATAGAGCTGCAGCCACGAGCGCATGTTCTCGGGGATGTTGTCCGGGTCGAAAGTGCCCTGCTCCACGTAGCCCAGGATAGGCTCCGTGCGGTCGTCGCCGGAGACGATGACGTAGCCGCCATCATTGCCCGCATTGAACACATAGTAGTAAGTATCTTCGCCTGCCGCCTGCGACGCAGCACCCTTCCTCGATGACTTGAACGGATTCTGCGCACTATCTATGTACTTGCCCTTGGCGAGCATGAAGTTCTGAGCCGTATAGAGCGCAGCCTGCTTGCCCACGGGCTCTGCCATCGCTGTGAGTGTGAAACAGAGAGTACAAAAGAGTAGGATTGACTTTTTCATTTCGTTGTGGTTTTTTTAGTAGTGTGTTAGTTTTCTGCTGCAAATGTACTGCTTTTTAAGCAACGAAACAAGCAGGCAGCCCGTTAATTTAGCTTCCTCCCGCATTTTCCACGCAAAAACGCAGAGGAAAGAACCTACGTGAAAGGCAGCGGCAAATTGACAAAATGCAACCGGAACAGCATCTTCTGCTTCCCTTTTGACGTTTTTGCACACATCGGAAAAGGACGAAAAACCCGCCCAAAAACGTCGAAATTGGCAAAGCGTCACGTCGTGCCCCCAAACACCTCACGACGTATTGGCCAACGACTCACGACGTATTGGCCAACGACTCACGACGTGTTGGCCAACGCCTCACGACGTGTTGGCCAACGGCTCACGACGTGTTGGCCAACGACTCACGACGTGTTGGCCGACGACTCACGACGTGTTGACCAACACGACGCGTTCCGTTCTACAGACTTCCCGGGCCGAAGTGTGCATTTTTTGCAATACTTGCAGCGTATTAACGACAACGGACTTAACAGATTTTAGTCCGTTAAGTCCGTTGTCTTATTAAAAATAATGGTGTTTTTACACAGCCTCTTCTGTCAGGCTTCGTAGCCGTTGGGGTTGTTCTTCTGGAAGTTCCAGGAGTCGCGGCACATCTCTTCGATGCCGAACTTTGCTTCCCATCCCAGCTCGCGCTTTGCCTTGGCAGGGTCGCAGTAGCAGGTGGCAATGTCGCCCGGACGACGCGGCTTGATGACGTATGGCACCTTCAGCCCGTTGGCCTTCTCGAAAGCCTTCACTACGTCGAGAACGGAGTAGCCGTGGCCCGTTCCGAGGTTGTAGATAGCCAGCCCTTTGTTCTCCTGAATGGCCTTGAGCGCACAGACATGGCCGTCGGCAAGGTCAACGACATGGATGTAGTCGCGAACACCGGTGCCGTCGGGCGTGTCGTAATCGTTGCCGAAGATGCCAAGCTCCTTACGTTTGCCGATGGCTGTCTGAGTGATGAAAGGCATCAGGTTGTTGGGGATGCCATTGGGGTTCTCGCCTATCAGTCCGGACTCGTGGGCGCCAATCGGGTTGAAGTAGCGAAGCAGGACGACGTTCCATTCGGGGTCGGCTTTCTGGACGTCCATCAGGACTTGCTCTATCATGGACTTTGTCCAACCATAGGGATTCGTGCACTGGCCTTTGGGACATTCCTCCGTGATGGGAATGATGGCCGGGTCGCCATAGACGGTGGCGCTGGAAGAGAAGATGATGTTCTTGCAGCCATGCTGACGCATCACATCGACGAGAACGAACAGGCCGTTCATGTTTGTTTCGTAGTACATGAGAGGCTTGGCTAC
The DNA here is from genome assembly GCA_902763865.1 of uncultured Bacteroidales bacterium. GTDB lineage: Bacteria > Bacteroidota > Bacteroidia > Bacteroidales > Bacteroidaceae > Physcousia. Next base: position 8,770 of record CACWTR010000007.1, read on the forward strand.
GGATTCGCCAACGGCCTTGAGCCCGGCAAAGTTGATAACGGCATCTATCTTGTGCTCGCTAAATACCTTGTCCATGGCAGCACGGTCGCGAATGTCGGCTTCTATCATGATAACGTCATGGCCGATGATTTTCTCTACGCGGCGGATAGCTTCCGGCTGTGAATTATAGAAGTTATCTACGACAACTACGCTATGCCCCGCTTTGTCTAACTCGATGAGGGTGTGGCTTCCGATGTAACCGGCGCCACCAGTTAAAAGTATGTTCATCTCTTTTTTTTACTATTTAGTCATTTACCATTTATCATTTTTACTCCCTTCTCCTCGGAGAGGGGCTGGGGGGAGACTTTTCTCTACAGTCCGAACAATGTCTTGAGTCCGTTGTCAACTCCGCTGAAGCCCATGAAGGCCATTGCCAGCAGGCCAGCCGTAACGAGGGCGATGCTCATGCCCTGCATGCCCTTGGGCACGTCCATCATTGAGAGCTGCTCGCGTATGCCGGCAAACACGATGAGGGCCAAGGCAAAGCCAAGGGCTGTGCTTACGGCAAAGACCACGCCGGTCAGCAGGTTGGGCTCGAGGCCCTGAGTGGCGTAGGTGCCTTGGGCTACAAGGATGGCTACACCGAGGATGCAGCAGTTGGTCGTAATCAGGGGAAGAAAGACGCCGAGGGCCTGATAGAGGGCTGGGGCCGACTTCTTCAGGATGATTTCAACCATCTGCACGAGTGCGGCGATGACCAGGATGAAGGCTATCGTCTGAAGGTATTCCAGTCCGAAGGCTTCAAGCACATACTTCTGGATGAGATAGGTGACGATGGTTGCCAGCGTGAGCACGAAAGCTACTGCAGCACCCATGCCGAGGGCTGAATCCACCTTCTTGCTGACACCCAGGAAAGGACAGATGCCCAGGAACTGCGACAAGACAATGTTGTTGACGAATATCGCTGTAATGAAGATAAGTATGTAAGCCATATCTGTTTACTGTTTGACGATTTACAATTTACGATTTGACCTTGTTGATGATGGCGATAAGGTAGCCCAAGGCGATGAAGGCTCCGGGTGCCAGGACAAAGATGAGCGCACCGTAGCTCTCGGGAAATAATGTCATGCTGAACACCTTGCCAGTGCCAAGCAGCTCGCGCACTGCTCCGAGCAGTGTCAGTGCAATGGTGAAGCCGAGACCCATGCCAAGGCCGTCGAAGATGCTGCTCACCACGCCATTCTTTGCTGCAAACGCCTCGGCACGGCCCAGGATGATGCAGTTCACCACGATAAGCGGGATGAACAGGCCCAGGCTGGCATCCACTTCGGGTGCATACGCTTTGATGAGCATCTGCAGGATTGTTACCAGCGAGGCAATCACCACGATGAACGAGGGGATGCGTACCTTGTCGGGGATGAGATTCTTGATGAGCGAGATGAAGAGGTTGGAGAAGATGAGGACAGCCATTGTGGCGAGTCCCATCGACATGCCGTTCATCGCGCTGCTGGTCGTACCCAGTGTCGGGCACATGCCAAGCAGGAGCACAAACGTCGGGTTCTCCTTTACAATGCCATTAAGCAGGACTTTTATGTTGTTCATTTGTGTTTCCTCCTATACATTATATATTATTATTAGGTTCGCCTGCTTGTTGTGAGGCGCCGCTCTTTCCGTCGGCAGTGCTTTCGGAAAGTGTCTTGTAGGCAGCATTGATGCAGCGCAGGAAGGCACGGCTCGTGATGGTGGATGCTGTGATGGCATCTACTTCGCCTCCGTCCTTGCTGACAGTCAGGTTGCCGGCCTGCTTGCCGATGATGTCGCCCTTCTGTCCCTTCTGGAACCACTCTTGCGCCTTGGCTCCGAGTCCCGGTGTCTCGCTTGATTCAAGCACTTTGTAGCCGAGCACCGTTCCATTGGGAGCAAGTCCGACCATGACGGTCAGCGTACCGCCGAAGCCTTTGGGGTCGGAGACCTTGACAGCTGTTCCTTCCTGTCCGGCCAGGACTTCCATCTCGGCATCCTTCTCTTGCTGGGCCTTGATGGCTTGAATGGTTGGAGCTGTCATGCTGTTGACGTATCCCAGGGCGGCTCCGGCTACGACGGCGATGCCTGTCAGCACCAGAGCCATATTGTACCATGTTGATTCGAGCTTCTTCATTTCTTGTTCTCCTTTCCGGCGACTTCGCCAAAGCGCTTAGGCTTGCAATAGGTGTTGATGAGAGGCGTGAAGGCATTCATGATGAGGATTGCGAAGGACATGCCTTCGGGATAGGCTCCCCAGTTGCGGATGATGACGGTGAGCAGGCCGATGCATACGCCGTAGATGAGCTGACCCTTTGCTGTCATGGGCGAGGTGACATAGTCCGTTGCCATGAAGCATGCGCCGAGTATGAGGCCGCCGCTCATCAGCACGATGTGCGGCATGGCATAGGCCGGGTTGATGGCATGCATGATGCCGGAGAAGACAGCGACTGTTCCGAGGATGCTGACGGGGATGTGCCAGGTGATAATCCTCTTCCAGAGCATGAAGGCACAACCCAGGAGCAGCAGCAAGGCGCTGACTTCACCGAGGGAGCCTCCTGTCTGGCCGATGAGCATCTCTGTGGCCTCCGGCAGTTGGTTGAGGATGTTCGGGTCGCCGCTTGCTATGGCGTTCTGCATGATGAAGAGTGGCGTGGCAGCCGTCTCTGCATCGGTGTATGCGGTGAGCTGCCCGCTGACCGGCCAGGAGGTCATCTGTACGGGGAAGCTGATGAGCAGGAACACACGTCCGACGAGTGCGGGGTTGAACGGGTTCTGGCCGAGGCCGCCGAATGTCATCTTGCCGATGCCGATGGCTACGAGTGCTCCGATGATGATGATCCAGACGGGCAGGTTGCTCGGCAGGTTGAAGCCGAGCAGAAGTCCTGTCAGTATGGCACTTCCGTCGCAGACGGAGGACGGACGCTTCAGCAGACACTTCGTGATAGCCCACTCGAAGAAGACGCAGGAGGCTACCGATGTGGCAAGCACAATGGCTGCGCCCAAGCCGAAGAACCAGAGGCTGGCAAGCAGGGCGGGCACCAGTGCAATGCATACACCATACATGTTGCGGCTGACGGAGTCGCCGCCATGCACATGTGGTGAGAGGGATATGATTGGTTTCATCATAGTAATTTACTATTTGACGATTTACTGTTTACGGTTTATTTACGATTTAGCTGTTTAACCTTTTACGGCGGTAGCAGATTCTTCACTTTTCGCTTTTCGTTTTTCACTTCGCAGCCCTGCTGCGTATGATGCCCATGACGGTGGTCTTGCCTACGCGAATCATGTCAAGCAGAGGTCTGTTGCTGGGGCAGGTGAACTGGCAACTGCCGCATTCGATGCAGCTCGTCACGTCGTTCTTCTCTGCGCCTTCCCAGTCTTCGAGTGCGCTCTGCTTGCTGAGCAGATAGGGTTCCAGTCCCATGGGGCAGGCACTGACGCACTTGGCGCAGCGGATGCACGGACTCGGCGTGGCTCTGCGGGCTTCCTTTTCTGTCATGAGGAGCAGGCCGCTGGAGCCTTTCGTCATTGGAATGTCGAGGCTGAGCAGGGCTTTTCCCATCATCGGACCTCCGCCGATGATCTTGCCGGTGTCTTCGGGCAGGCCGCCGCACTCGTCGATGAGTTGCTGGAAGGGTGTCCCCAGGCGGGCCAGCAGGTTGCTCGGCTGGCTGACGCTCTTGCCTGTCACGGTGATGATGCGGTCGATGAGAGGCTTGTTCTTCATGACTGCCTGATAGATGGCAAAGGCTGTGCCTACGTTCTGTACGACAGCGCCTACGTTGATGGGGATGGCTGGCGGGGCAGGTACCTGGCGACCTATGACGGCATCGATGAGCTGCTTTTCGCCGCCTTGCGGGTACTTCACCTTCAGGGGGACTATCTCGATGCCTTCGCAGCCCTTTGCTTTTTCCGTCATCAGTGCGATGGCGTCCGGCTTGTTGTTCTCTATGCCGATGAAGCCTTTCTTCACGTCAACGGCCTTCATGATGAGCTGCAGTCCGACGAGAATCTCTTCGGGATGCTCGAGCATGAGCCTGTGGTCGGCTGTCAGGTAGGGTTCGCACTCCACGGCGTTGATGATGACGCATTCGGCCTTGCAGCCGGGTGGGGGCGAGAGCTTGACGTGGCAGGGGAAGGTGGCACCGCCCATGCCGACGATGCCGGCGTTCTTTATCTTGTCGATGATTGTCTTGCTGTCCAGGTCTGGACGGTCCGTGAGCCTGACGAGTTCGGGACTCCTGTCGATGCTCTCTTCCCATTCGTCGCCTTCCACATCCACATAGACGGCCATGCGGCGTGTTCCGCTGGCATCCAGGCAGACGTCAACTTTCGACACTTTGCCGCTGACGCTGCTATGGATGGGTGCACTGACGAAGCCGCCGGCCTCGCCCAGGAGGGTGCCGACCTTTACTTCGTCGCCTTTCTTGACGACGGGCTTTGCCGGAGCTCCGATATGCTGGAACATGCTGAAGATGGCTTGGCGTGGCAGTGCTGCTTCGCGTATGGGACTTGCAGCAGACAGCTTGTTTTCTGCGGGATGAACTCCGCCTATCTTAAATGTCTTCATATCTATTCGGCTTTTGAGGGTTCTGCTTCCTTTGTCGGAGTATTCTGAGTGCTCTGATTATTCTGGTTGTCCTGAGGTGCCGGCTCTTCAGCCTTTGGCTTGCGCGGAGGGAAGTTGAAGGCGTGGATGGCTCCCTTGGGGCAGGCTTCTTCGCACTTGCGGCACATCTTGCACTTCTCTGCATCGATGTAGGCCAGGTTGTTCTCGAGTGTGATGGCCTGAAACTTTTCGCAGGTCTTGACGCACTTTCCGCAGCCGATGCAGGATGCCTTGCATGCTTTGTTGGCAACGGCTCCCTTGTCCTTGTTGTTGCAGAGGACGACGACCCTGCGGCCTTTGGGACCTTTCAGGCGGATTTCGATGATGCCTCTCGGACAAGCCTTTGCGCAGGCTCCGCAGGCCGTACACTTCTCTTCATCCACCTCGGGCAGTCCCGTCTCGGGATTCATGTGCAGGGCATCGAACTGACATTTGCGGGTGCAGTCGCCGCAGCCAAGGCAGCCATAGGCACACCCTGTTTCGCCCATGCCCGTCATCTGCTGTACGCGACAGCTCTGTGCGCCGTCGAACTGTGCCTGCCGCGGGCGGTTCTCGCATGTGCCGTTACAGCGGACCACGGCCACTTTCGGGGCCGAAGCCTCGACGGTAAGGCCCAGGATGGCGGCCACCTTCTCCATGACAGGCTGTCCGCCTACGGGACACAACTTTCCTTCAAGGCTTCCCCCGTCGGCTGCCTTGACGCATGCTGCGGCAAAGCCTGAACAGCCGGGAAAGCCGCATCCTCCGCAGTTTGCCTGAGGCAATACGTTGCCAACCTCTGCTATGCGGGGATCTTCGTGCACGGCAAACTTGTGCGAGACAACGAAGAGAATCAGGGCGGAGGCCAGTCCGATGACTCCCAGGACGCATACTGCAATCAGAATTACATTCACCATATTAATTTACTGTTTTTACAATTTACGATTCGAGGTTTTACTGTTTAGTGTTTATCGGTTTGATTTGTTTCGATTTTCATCTCAAATTTCTTTCCCAGCCGGTCCTTCATCAGGCGTATTATGCCATAGTAGAGGACCAGGGAGAGCAACGCGGCCAGTGCTCCTGCTACTTCTCCGCCCAGGCGTGTCCCGCCAAACAGGACGACGAGCATCAGGACGAGCGGGGCGACGTAGGCCAGTGCCGTGGCATGCATCCCCTGACGGACCGTGCCGACGAGGGTGACGCTGTCTCCGGCGCGAAGGGTAGGGTAGTGCCCGGCAATGTCTATGAGCTTTTCCTTGCTTTCGCTGCTGCGGCACAGCTGCCGCGCACTGCAACTGCTGCATGCCGATGCCTGCAGGATGCGCACCGTGCAATGGCTTTTGCCGACGCTTTCCACGATTCCGCTATGCGTGATAGTCTCCATTTGGGGCCGAATTCTTCTTAATAGCCCACAAAGGTACTATTATTTTCCTTATATACCTAATTAAAAGGCGATGGAAATTGCGTTTTTATGCAAAAAAGTCAAATAAGCGCTTGTTTTATTCAGATAATTGTTATCTTTGCAGAGCGAAGCATCACTCATAAGTCGAGACTAACTGAACACACATCATGGATAAATCCTTGGCAATAAAAACCTGCTGCAAAATCAACCTGGGCCTCAACGTCGTGGAGCGCAGGCCCGATGGCTACCACAATATCGAGACCATCTTCTATCCCGTGCCCCTCTTCGACGAACTGACTATCAGCGAGGGCTGTGGCGAGGACGAGCTCACGCTGTGCGGGAATCCCCTGGAGGGCAATCCCTACGACAACCTCGTGCTGCGGGCCGTCCGGCTGCTTCGGCAGGAGGGCTACCAGGTGCCACCGCTCCGCGTTGACCTGAAGAAAGTCATTCCCAGCGGAGCCGGCTTAGGCGGAGGCAGCAGCGATGCGGCCTGTACGATTAAGGCCGTAGCGCAACTCTGTGGCCTGCCGCTTGACGAAGAACGGATGAAGGCGTTGGCCGGCACGCTCGGAGCCGACTGCCCCTTCTTCGTCAATCCTTGTCCCTTGTATGCGGAAGGCATCGGCGACGTTTTCACCCCCGTACAGCTGAACCTGAGCGGATGGTACCTTATGCTCGTAAAGCCCGACGTCTTTGTCTCCACCCGCGAGGCCTATGCCGGTGTCCACCCGCACGTGCCCCTCTTCCCTCTGCTCGAGACGGCAGCCATGCCTGTCGGACAATGGCCGGACCGGATGACCAACGACTTCGAGGAGAGCATCTTCCTGTCGCACCCCCTGCTTGCCGAAATCAAGGACGAGCTGTACAGTCAGGGAGCGGCCTACGCTTCGATGAGCGGAAGCGGAAGTACCATCTTCGGTCTCTTCCGTTCCCGTCCCGCCTGCGAACCGCTCTTTGCCGACCACTTCACCTTCCTCTGCCAGCTCTGATTCGGCGCACACAAGGCTGCTTCCCGCGTCACGAAAGTCATCGCCGCTCGTCATGAAAGTCATATCGACGCGATGCAAAACTATTTTCACGTCATGAAAATTAATTTTCAAACCGTGAAAATATATTTTCATGACGTGAAAATTGATTTTCAAAGTTTGAAAATAGTTTTATGACACGTTCTTCGGGGGAAGGTCAATGAGGAGTGCATCCTTGTTCTCGTAGCGCAGGCTGCGAAGGACATCCCATTCGGGAGTTCCCGTCTGCCAGACGAGCGAGGGATTCTCGATGCCGTGGGAGTCAATGCGGCGAGTGACCATCCCGACCGTGATGCGGTGGATGTCGATGGCCGGCAGGTACTGCGGCTCGGTGCCGGGCTCGCCGCAGAGTTCCACAAGCAGTTGCGTGCGTGTCAGCTCGTCGAGCAGAATGCCGACAAGACTGTCGGGGAGGTGGGTCTCTACGGCCAGGCGGTGCGCCGTGAAAGGCTTCAGGCCGGAAGCGAAATGCTTGCAGATGCGGCTCATGAGCAGCAGGATGAGCGTGTCGCGATAGCGGCGGCTCAGTTCGTCGCTGATGCGTTCGAAGGCATAGGTCTGCAAGCGCTGATTGGCATAGCAGAGTTGTGCGCCCATCAGGCAGATGCACCACGAAATCTGCATCCACAGCATGAAGAGAGGGATGGCGGCAAAGGAGCCGTAGATGGCATTGTAGGCACTCAGCTTCAGCTGGTAGTGGACGTATATCCATTCCACGGCCATGAAGACAACGCCTGTCAGAATACTCGGCCAGATGGTATGCCGCCACTTGACGCTCGTGTTGGGCATCATCTTGAAGAGCAACATGAAGACGAGGACGGCAATGATGACGGGCGAGACGTGGAGGATGAAGGTCATCGTGTCGCTCAGAAGGCGCATCTCGGGCAGAAGGGTGCGGAAGGTCTGCAGGAAGATGCTCAAGCCGCTGGTGATGATTAGCACGAAGGGGAGGAACAGAAAGACGCTGAAGTAATCCACGACTTGCCGGTAAATGGTGCGCGAGCGGTTGACGTACCAGATGGTGTTGAAGACCTGCTCGATGTTCTGTGTGAGCGACAGCAGGGTGTAGAGCAGGAAGATCAGGCCGATGCCGATGAAGACGCCCCCCTTGGTGTGCTGCAAGTAGGAGTCCACGAAATAGAGTATCGTGTCGGCTATGTCAGGATTGCCCTCGAGCGAGGTGCGGAGCTTGGTCTCGATGACAGCATCGAAGCCGAAGCCGCGGGCGATGGCGAAGATGATGGCCATGACGGGGACTGCTGCCAGCATGCTGCTGTAGGTGAGGGCTGAGGCATAGCTCATGATGTGGTTCTTCGTGATGCATTCCCACGCAATGACGCAACGCTTCAGCACGGACAGCCCCTGCCGTTGCAGCCAGCTGAGCCCCTTTTCATTTACGCTCCATATATGTTCAAGACTAACCATTCTCGGTGTTAATATAGTAATAAAAAAAGGACAGTGAACCTGTAAGCCGGGTTCTGTCATCCCCCCTATGGGGGGGAGCACTTGCCATTTATCTACGGACAGCGTCGCCACTGCCCTCTATCGTTCTACCCTCCGGCTCGGACGGGCCGCCCTCTCCTTCCGTAGGAAGATTGCCGGTTTACATGAACTTTCAACTCCCGGAGTGCACAGCACCGACATCGCTGCCGGCCTGGTGAGCTCTTACCTCACCTTCTCACCCTTACCTGCCCCTGCAGATTGCTCTGCCGGAGCAAGGCGGTTGTTTTCTTCTGCACTGACTGACCCTCGCGGACCTCTTCCTGTTAGGAAGCGGGATGCCCTGTGTTGCCCGGACTTTCCTCTCCCCCCGCGGGCAGCGGCAAGCCGGTTCACTGTCTCTGTTCTTTCTGTCTTTTCACAGCATTAGTACTGCAAAGGTACGATTTTTTATCCAGACTCACCGACTCCCGGACATTATTTTTTCTGTTTTCTGCTTTTTTATGCCCCCGCCTATGGAAATGTCCTGAGAAAAATGTATATTTGCAAGTGGATTCCGGATTCAAATAAATGTGAAAAACGTCCGATGCCAGTTTAAGAACCGTTAATTAAAAGCCACAAAGGTAAAAAGGTGAAAATGCCAGAACCAAAGTTGAATGTTTCTTCGTATTTTTGCAGTGCGATTTGAAAATGAAATTGGATAACAACTAAAGAAACGAAACTATGAAACAGACAACTAAGAATTGGATAGGTGCAGTTGCCCTCGTCTTGGGCAGCAGTGCAGTGACAGGCGCTGTAGTAAGAGGAACAACATCCGGCAGCCAGCCCGTCATGTCGGAACCCACGCCGGCAATGTCGGCTTCCGTCGCAGCTCCGGCGGGGTTGGTCGATCTGACTTCAGCAGCAGAGACCGCCGTAGGCTCCGTAGTATATATAAAGGTAACACAGACCGGCAAGACACAGCGCGTGCAGGTGCAGGACCCGTTCAGCGACTTCTTCGGTGACTTCTTCGGCTTCGGAGGACGCGGCGGACAGCCGCAGCAGCGCGAATTCAAGCAGCCGGACCGCCATGCAGCAGGAAGCGGCGTGATTATCTCCGCCGACGGCTACATCGTGACGAACAATCACGTGGTGGGCGAGGCCGACGAGATAGAAGTGAAACTCAACGACAACCGCGAGTTCAAGGGACGCATCATCGGATGCGACGGCACGACCGACCTGGCACTCATCAAGATTGATGCCAAGGACCTGCCCGCCATCAAAATTGGCAACAGCGATGACCTCAAGCTCGGACAGTGGGTACTCGCCGTAGGCAACCCCTTCAACCTGACAAGCACCGTCACGGCAGGCATCGTCAGTGCCAAGGCGCGTTCCCTCGGTGCAAACGGCATAGAAAGCTTCATACAGACCGATGCCGCCATCAACAGCGGCAACTCCGGCGGAGCACTCGTCAACGATAAGGGAGAGCTCGTCGGCATTAACGCCATGCTCTACAGCCAGACGGGAAGCTACAGCGGCTACGGCTTTGCCATCCCGACAAGCATCATGAACAAGGTGGTGGCTGACCTGAAAGTCTATGGCACCGTGCAGAGGGCCATCCTCGGCGTACAGGGCATGGACGTCACAAACTGGATAGACAGCGAGAAGGCTAAAGGCAACGACCCTGACCTGGATGTCGTGGAAGGCATCTACATCGATAAGGTCACAGATGCCAGTGCCGCAGAAGAGGCAGGACTGATGAAAGGCGACGTCGTGACGGAATTCGACGGCAAGAAGGTCACAAAGATGTCGGAACTGCAGGAAGCCATTGCCCAGCACCGTCCGGGCGATAAGGTCAGCCTCACCTACAAGCGCGGAAAGAAAGAACACAAAATCAACGTCACACTGCGCAACACTCAAGGCACGACGAAGGTGATGGAAGAAGTCGATCTCGACCAGATGGGCGTCTCGCTCAAACCTGTCAGCGAGGAAGACATGAAGGCACTCGGCATCAACTACGGCCTTGTCATCAATGCCATCCGAAACGGCAAGATGAAGCAGGCAGGAGCCGGCAAGGGAACCATCATCCTGCAGGTGAACGACCAGAAGATGCAGACAACCGAAGACTGGGCAGAAGCCGTCAAGAGTGCCAACCAAAGCACTGACCGCACTCTCTGGATAAAAGCCATTACCCCGAGCGGACGCAAAGTCAGCTTCGTGATAGAACTTGATGAATAAAACCAATATAAAGCCATGATCGTAACACTAAGCGAAATTCTGAAGGATGCCAATGAACGGCACTATGCCGTAGGAGCATTCAATTGCCTGAGTCTGGAAAACGTCATGGGTGCACTGGAGGCCGCAGAAGAACTGCGGTCTCCTCTCATCCTGCAACTGGCCGAAGTTCAGTTCCCCGAAGCACCGATGGAACTGATGGCTCCCCTTTACCTTGAAGCTGCCCGACGGTCATCGGTGCCCGTCTGTGTCCACTTGTATCACGGTCAAAGCCTCGAAACGTGCGTGCGTGCCATCCGCCTGGGCTTCACCTCCGTCATGTTCGACGGTGCTGCGCTTCCCTTCAAGGAGAATGTGGCAGCCACCCGCGAAGTGACACGCATAGCGAAAGCTGCCGGAGTGGATGTCGAAGCGGAGCTGGGAAAGGTCGGCAACTCCGGTGTTGACACGGCAGATGTCTTCACAGACGTCGATGAATCGGTTCGCTTCGTGCAAGAGACAGGCATCGATGCCCTCGCCGTAGCCATCGGCAACCTGCATGGGCACTATGTCCACACGCCGCAGCTCAACATCCGTCGGCTCATCGAGATTCACGAGGCCAACCGCCTGCCCCTTGTCCTGCATGGCGGCAGCGGCACGAGTACCGAAGACTTCAAGGCCTGCATCCACAATGGCATCTGCAAGATAAACGTGGCTACAGCCATCCAGCGCGGCATCATGAAGCGCATCCACGAGCGGCTCGAACAGAAGCCTGACGAGGAATATGTTCCCCTGAAGCAGGTGATGATCGATGCCTCGCGTGAAGTCGTCAAGGCCCACATCCAGCTCTTTGAAAGCAACGACAGGGCGTAAAAAGACTTTCCTCTCTTCGACGGAGAGGATGAAGTAAACATCAAGAATCTAATACTGACATGAGAAAAAAGCTTTGTATCGGACTTGGCATCAGTCTTTTGCTGCTTGCCTGCGGAAGTGGTTCAAAGAAGTCACTGGCCGATTATGCCGACCCGACCATCGGCGGCGTGAGTGTCCTGCTGGAAACGACGCGACAGACCATGCATCTGCCCAACGAGATGCTTCGATTCGTGCCCTTACGCACCAGTATGCTCGATGACTGGATTCAGGATTTTGCGCTCCAGATGCCCAATCATCGTCGTCACTGGGTATTCGGGTTCATGCCCTTCTGTACAGATGCTCCCGAGGGAAGTGTCTGGTCAAGTCCAGGCATTTGCGTGGGCGACGAGACACATCCCCACTATTATCGGGCCGAGCTGGAAGGCGTGACGCTGGAGTTTGCCCCCTCGAAAAAGAGCGGCATCATCCGCATGACCTTTGACGGTGAAGGAAGGCACGCTATGCGTTTCCGCAGTCGTACAGCCATCGGTGCATACGACTGCGAAGGGAAGCGTGTCGTGACCGGCACTGCACAGTTCGGACAGCCCGAGTGCAAGGAGAACATGACTGCATACCTCTATGCCGAATTCGACTGCGACATGCACGATGCCCATCATCAGGCCGACGACAACAGACATTTGATGCTGACGGCTGACGACGGTGCCAAGGTCGTGACGATGCGCTATGGCATCTCCTATATCGACAAGGAGCAGGCTCGTGCCAACATGGAACGCGAGATTCCCGACTTCAACTTCGACCGTGTCAAGGACGATGCAAAGGCGGTTTGGGAGAAACGACTTGGGCAGATAGAAGTCAGCGGAGGCACGGAGGCTCACAAACGAACCTTCTACACTGCCCTTTACCGCTGTTCGGAGCGCATGGTCGATATCAACGAGTATGGTCGCTTCTACAGTGCATGGGACCGTAAGGTTCATGATTCGGACGAGCCTTTCTTCGTTGACAATTGGCTTTGGGACACTCATATCGCACTGGAGCCGCTTCATACCATCCTGAATCCTGACATGGAGGTTCAGAAGATTAACTCTTTCATAGAAATGTACCGTGAGAGTGGCGTCGTGCCTCGCTTTGCCCTGACCTCCAGCGAATGGGCGGCAATGACAGGTAACTTTGCTCCCGTCTGGATGTGGGATGCCTGGCAGAAGGGCCTGCGCTTCGACATGGCATCTATCTACGACGGCTTCCGCCAGAACTCGCTTGAGCGCACGCTGCTGCCTTGGCGGACCGGACCGGCCACGCCGCTCGACACCTTCTACAATGCTCACGGCTACTATCCGGCCTTGCGCCCGGGAGAGACGGAAACCGTGCCCGAGGTGGAGGCGAAATGGGAACGGCGGCAATGCGTATCGCTGACAACCGTCAACAGCTACTCCGACTGGTGCATTGCACAAATAGCCCACATGCTTGGCAAAACGGACGACGAACAGCTTTTCACCGAGCGCTCGAAGTTCTACCGCAACGTCTTCCGCCAGGACCGTCAGATGATGTGGCCCAAGGACGAGAAGGGCGAATGGGTGGAACCCTTCAATCCGATGCACGACGGACGCGCCTACTTCACGGAGAACAACGCATACATCTTCAATTGGGACGTGAAGCACGACCTCGAAGGACTGTTCTCGCTGATGGGCGGACACGAGAAGGCCGAAGCCAAGCTCGACGAGCTCTTCCACATGGGTGTGGGGACAGCCAAGTTCCGCTTCTACAATGTGCTGCCGGATGCCACGGGACTGATGGGCATGTTCCAGATGGGCAATGAGCCCAGCTTCCATATACCTTATTTATATGACTACGTCGGAGCTCCCTGGAAAACCCAGAAGTATATCCACAGCCTTATTGACACTTACTTCATCGACTCCTACCTCGGTATGCCCGGGGACGAGGACGGCGGCGGCATGTCGGCCTTCGTGGTCTTCTCCATGATGGGTTTCTTCCCTGTCACACCGGGCACGACCACCTACGCCATCGGCAGCCCCTTCTTCGAGGAGACAACGCTTCACCTGCCTGGCGGCAAGACCTTCACCGTCAAGGCAAGGAACATCTCGCAAGAGAACAAGTTCATCCAAAGCGCACGGCTGAACGGCGCTGTCCTGACCAAGCCTTTCATCAGTCACGAACAGCTGATGGCCGGCGGCACCCTGGAGCTGCAAATGGGTCGAAAGCCCAATAAGAAAGCCTTTAATCAATAACCACTAATAACCTGAATATCATGAAACGAAGCGAAATCAATCAGATTATCCGCGAGGCAAAGTCATTCCTTGCCTCCCGTCAGTTCTTCCTGCCTGAATGGGCAGAATGGGGGCTTTCCGACTGGAAGGCAAATAAGGACAAGACTGGGTACATTACGGAACGCATGCTCGGCTGGGACATCACCGACTTCGGCTCCGGCGACTTCTTGCGCCGCGGCCTCTTCCTCTTCACCATCCGCAACGGCAGGTACGGCGTTGACAAGAAACCTTACGCCGAGAAAATCATGATTGTCGAGGAAGGTCAGGAGACGCCGATGCACTTCCACTGGTCGAAGATGGAGGACATCATCAACCGTGGCGGCGGCAATCTCGTCATCGAACTCTACAATGCCGACAAGGACGAGCAGTTTGCCGACACGCCTGTCCATTTCCGCATCGACGGCATAGAGCACGTCATCGAACCGGGCGGAAGGATTATCCTCGGTCCCGGCCAGAGCATCTGCATGGAGCAATACCTCTACCATCGCTTCTACGGTGAGCCCGGCAAGGGAAAGGTCATGGTGGGCGAGGTGAGCCAGTGCAACGACGATACTACTGACAATCGTTTCTACGAGACCATCGGTCGCTTCCCCGACATCATCGAGGACGAGGAACCCCTGCACCTGCTTTGTTCCGACTACGGGAAGTTCCTTGGATAAATGAAGGATGACGTGTTAAAGCAAACGATGCCACATGAATAAAGTACGTATATCCGGCGTAGGGTGCTGCCTGATGGACCGCATCTACGACCATGTTGACTTCCGCTCCGAGGCATTCCGCCATGTCCTCAGCCGCAAGGCAGGCGACGGAGGCCTCGAACCCGGCAAACTGACCTTCGAGGAGGAGCTGGAACGCTTCTCCGGCCAGTCGTTCCCAGCCGACATCCTCCCTTCCCTCACGGAGGGGCGCAAGCCCGACAAGGAGAACATCGGCGGCCCCTGTGTCGTGGCGCTCATCAATGCGGCGCAGATAGCCGCCGACGAGAGCACCGTCGGCTTCTATGGCTGCAGGGGCGACGACGGAGTAGGGCAGGAGTTGCTCAGACGGCTCAGCCTGACGAACCTCGACCTCGCACATTTCCGCACAGAGCAAGGTGCCGAGACGGCTTCCACAAGCGTCCTTTCCGACCCGCAGTACGACAACGGACACGGTGAACGCACCTTCGTGAACACCATCGGCGCCTCATGGCACTACATGCCCGAGGAATTGGACGACAGCTTCTTCCGCAGCGACATCTGCGTCTTCGGCGGTACGGCCCTCGTGCCCCGCATCCATCAGGGGCTGACCCCGTTGCTTGCCAAGGCCAAGTCCTGCGGCAGCATCACGGTGGTCAACACCGTCTATGACTTCCTCAACGAAAAGAAGGACCCGTCGCAAAGATGGCCGATGGGCGACGGCGACGTAGCCTACCGATACATCGACCTGCTCATCGTCGATCACGAGGAAGCTCTTCGCCTCAGCGGTGAGGGCAGCATCCCAGCCGCAATAGCCTTCTTCCGCGGGAAGGGAGCCGGTGCCGTGCTCGTCACCAACGGCGCCCGCAACGTCAGTCTTTGGGCAGACAGCCCCCTCTTCGGCCAGGTTCCGGAGCAGACGATGCCCGTCTCGGCAGCCGTAGGCCAGGCACTCCGCGAGGGCAAGAAGGGCGACAGCACCGGTTGCGGCGACAACTTTGCCGGCGGCGTCATTGCCTCCCTTGCCCGCCAGATGTATGCCTTCAGGTGCAAGGGAGATGAGGTGGCCGACGGCAAGTCCTCGGGCGCAGACCGACTTCTCTCCCTTCGCGAAGCCTGTCGATGGGGTATCGTGTCGGGCGGCTTCGCCTGTTTCTACTATGGCGGCACCTATGTTGAGCCGCACCCGGGCGAGAAACTTTCCCACCTGCAACAGCTCTACGACCGCTACCTTGAGCAAGAAAAAAGCCTTTCCCCTTCATGAGGAAAGGCTTTTTTCTTGCCCTACAACCTCTTCGCCTCGCAGACCAAAACCTTCATCAACGTGTCGAAAAACTATTTTCACGTCATGAAAATTAATTTTCACGTCATGAAAATATATTTTCAAAGCTTGAAAATTGATTTTCAAAGTTTGAAAATAACTTTTAATCGCGTTGCCTGGAGTTTCCTGTCGCGTTGCCTGGGGTTTTCAATTTCGTTGTCTGGGGCTTCCCCGTGCGGCGGACGGGTACAAAAAAGAGGATGAGCGCTTTGCCCATCCTCTTGGGGTGACAGTAACCTTTTGTTTTTCTCTCAGGGGAAGTGTCCGTCTTAGAGAGAGATGGCACCGCTGGGGCATGCGTCGGCGCATGTGCCGCACTCAGTGCACTGCTCGGGGTCGATTGAATACTTTTCGCCTTCGGAGATAGCTCCTACGGGACATTCGTCGATACATGTGCCGCAAGCAACACAATCGTCACTAATTACGTAAGCCATAGTCTGATTTATTTAAGTTATTTAGTGTTTAATGTTTAATCCGACTGCAAAGATAACTATTTTTGGTGATACTCGTGCAGAAAATGCAGACTTTTTTCATCTTTATCACTAAAAACCATGATTTGTGCAATAAAACCTGCCCTCCATACGTTATCATATTACAATGCGCACGAATACTCTGAGGAGCCTTGTAGCTCTCCTTGTCTTTATATCCGCCCTGGGTCTGTCTGCACAGGAACCCAGGGTACAGAATCGCCCGTTCATCGACATGCGGCGTTTTCACTATGGCTTTCTGCTTGGCCTGCACATGCAGGACATTGAGATAGAGAACAACGGTTTCGTCAATCCCGAGACCGGCGAGCAGTGGTATGCCGAGATAAACAACTACAGCCCGGGCTTCACCGTCGGTGTGCTGGGCGACCTCCGCCTGAACAAGTATCTCTCGCTTCGCGTGCTGCCCTCGATCCACTTCGGGCAGAAGCATGCCGTCTATCACGAGCAGCGCAGCGGAACGGACAGCACTCAGACGTTCAAGAGCACCTACATCTCTGTCCCCATCGATCTGAAGTTTGCCGCTCCGCGCTACAACAACTTCCGGCCCTACCTCATTGCCGGCATCAACCCGATGGTTGATCTCACGGCCCGCAAGCACGATGCCCTGAGGCTTAAGCCCTTCGACATCTACCTGGAGGTAGGCATGGGCTGCGACCTCTACCTGCCTTTCTTCAAGCTCATCCCCGAAATCAAGTTCTGCTTCGGCCTGCTCAATATCATCCAGAAGGACCGCGACGACCTCATCGACACGTCGCTGCTGAAATTCACGCAGTCCGTCAACGGAGGCCGCAGCAACATGATAGTCCTGACGTTCAACTTTGAATAGGACACAGTAAGAATACCGAGATATATATAAATGAGTATTAACCCTAAAAAACATCAACAGTTATGGCAAAGTACGTTTGTGAAGTATGCGGCTGGGAGTATGATCCCGAAGTAGGAGTACCCGAGAAGGGCATAGCACCCGGCACACCCTGGGAAGAAGTACCCGACGACTTCGAGTGCCCGTTGTGCGGTGTAGGCAAAGACCAGTTCGCTGCTGAATGAGACAATTCCCTGCTGTCAGCTCTGCCGCCGAGGTGATGGAGCTGATTGATGACATTGGTTTCCTGCCATTGCTCGACAGCGGCATTCCCGGCTACAGCGCAGAAGAGATTGTAGATGAGGACTGCCGCTACGTCGTCTTCCCCGA
The DNA here is from genome assembly GCA_902763865.1 of uncultured Bacteroidales bacterium. Classification (GTDB taxonomy): domain Bacteria; phylum Bacteroidota; class Bacteroidia; order Bacteroidales; family Bacteroidaceae; genus Physcousia. The sequence continues at coordinate 26,257 of CACWTR010000007.1, forward strand.
CGGAGGCTGGGACTGGCCTCTCTGGAAGTGGAAGGGACAAATCGTCACGGAGATGCCCTGCCTCTACGGTAAGTTCTTTGCCGGGAAGGCAGGGTTCATCAGTCGGGAATGGTGGCCCGACTTCTGCAACTACCGCCGCAGCCGCTACCCGAGACCGCAGGACGAGTCCATCGAAGGCACCATCCTCGACACATTGCGAATGACGGGAAGCATCATCACCCGCGAGCTGCGCTCTGCCTGCGGCTTCAACGGCAAAGGCATGCGCTCGAAGTTCGACGGCTACGTCACGCGTCTGCAGATAGCAACCTACGTGGTGACGGAGGACTTCGTGTATCCCCACGACAAGCACGGACGCGAATACGGCTGGGGCTGGGCCTTGCTGAACACGCCGGAAGCGCTCTACGGGAAGGAGTCATGCCGGTGTGACCGCACACCCGAAGAGTCCCTGCAAAGAATAGAAAGCAAACTCCGCAGCTTCCTGCCCGAAGCCTCGGAGAAACAGATACTGAAGCTCGTCGGATAGGGAACAGGGATGACGCAGGAGAACCGCACATACATTGCCATCGACCTCAAGTCGTTCTATGCCAGTGTGGAATGCGTGGAACGAGGGCTCGACCCGCTGAAGGCCCGTCTGGTCGTGGCCGACGAAAGCCGGACGGAGAAGACCATCTGCCTGGCCGTCTCGCCGGCCCTGAAAGCCTACGGCATCCCCGGACGCGCACGACTCTTCGAGGTCTATCAGAAAGCCCGCGGCATAGACTTCATCATCGCAAAGCCGCGAATGGCAAAATACATCGAGGCAAGTTGCAGAATCTACGACATCTACCTGCAGTACATAGCACCCGAGGACATACATGTCTATAGCATCGACGAAGTCTTCATGGACGTCACCAACTACCTCCACACCTACCGGAAGACGGCTCACGAGCTGGCCATCACCATCATCCGCGACGTGCTGAGGCAGACGGGCATCACGGCAACGGCGGGTATCGGCACGAACATGTACCTCTGCAAGGTGGCAATGGACATCGTTGCCAAGAAGATGCCTGCCGACAAGGACGGCGTCCGCATCGCCGAGCTCGACGAGATGTCGTACCGCCAAAAGCTCTGGAACCACTTCCCCCTGACCGACTTCTGGCGTGTAGGACACGGAATAGCCGAGAAACTCGCACGCTACGGCATCGACACGATGGGCAAGCTGGCACGCCAGTCCGTCCACGACGAAGAACTGCTCTACAGACTCTTCGGCGTGAATGCCGAACTCCTGATTGACCATGCCTGGGGATGGGAACCCTGCACCATTGCACAGGTGAAAGCCTACAGGCCCGAGACGAACTCCATGAGCAGCGGGCAGGTACTGACCGAACCCTACACTTTCGCCAAGGCAAGGAACGTTGTGATGGAAATGGCCGATGCCATCAGCCTTGACCTCGTCGAGAAGCGTTTGTTGACCAACCAGCTCGTCCTGACCGTCAGCTACGACCGCGAGAGCCTCACCCGTCCCGAGATAGCCGCACTTTACCACGGCGAAGTCGTGACAGACTACTACGGCAGACCTGTCCCCAAACATGCTCACGGAACGACAAACCTTCCGGCCCATTCCTCGTCGAGCAAGGAAATCATCCATGCCGTCGTGTCGCTCTACGACAGCATCGTCAACAGAGACCTGCTGATACGTCGCCTCAACATCAGCACAAACCATGTGATTCGGGAAGAAACCTTCTCGGCTCGCCAAAAGGAGGAAGAGCCTAAGGGCCCGCAACAACTTGACCTCTTTACCGATTACGATTCAGCCAGCAAAGAGAAGGAAGAGCGTGAGGAAGAACGACGGAAGGAACGTCGCATGCAGGAAGCCTTGCTGAACATAAAGCAACGCTTCGGCAAGAATGCCATCCTCAGGGGGACAAGCTATGCGGAAGGAGCTACGGCAAAAGAAAGAAACAAGCAAATCGGAGGACACAAAGCCTGACCTCGGTTTGCATTTTAACGACTGACTCGTTACTAATAATTGTTCATGGGAAGCTACGACGATATCATCAACCTGCCGCATCACGTCTCGAAGAAGCATCCGCAGATGCCACTGAGCCAACGTGCCGCACAGTTCGCACCTTTCGCTGCACTGGTGGGACACGACAAGGCCATCGAGGAGACAGCCAGGCAAAACACCGAGAAATATATCTGAGCGATGGGAGCGGGCGCTACTTCTCTTTTGCAGGAGCGGTCGTGGGTTCCGCGTCCTTCCCTTCGGGCTTTGCTGCATCAGCCTTCCCTTCGCCGGAGTTCGCTTCGCCGGTAGTTCCGTCATCCGTTTTTCCGTCCTCGTCCTTATTCCCCTGCTCTTCTACAGGAGCCGCACCCTCTTCTGTAGTCGCCGGTTTGGGAGCCTCCGCGTCGAAGAGCTTGTAGGTCGTCCGTAGCACCTTGAACTCCGTGCGACGGTTCAGGGCATTGCATATCTCCTGCTTCTCTTCCTCCTCGAACTTGAGGATGAACGCTTCGGTCAGGGTGTCGCCTTCGTTGAGGAAATCATAGGTGGCGGCAATCCGTCGCGTCACGACCTTGGGCCGCTTCTCGCCGTAGCCGACAGGCGTGAGGCGCAGACTGTCGATGCCGTGTGCCATGAGGTAGTTCACAACGCTTTCGGCCCGTCGCTGCGAAAGGCGCTCGTTGTACTCGTCCTTGCCGCGGTAGTCGCAATGTGCTGCCAGCTCAATGGTGACGTTGGGGTTCTCGTTCAGCAAATCAACGAGACTGTCCAGGGCCAGGCATGAACTCTCGAGCAGGACGGCAGAGTCGAACTCATAGAGAATGTTGCGGATGAGGACCGGATTCTCTATGCTTGCCAAGGGGAACTGCAACGTGAACTCTTGGCTGACGCTGCTTGTATCCACACTCAACTCTTCCTTATGATTGAGGTAGCCCTTGCACGTCCCGAGGAAGACGTAGTTGACCTTGGGCTTCACTTCCTGCTCGAAGGAACCGTCGCCGCGGACGCTGATTTTGAGGTATGTGCCGTCATCGCCCACCATATAGACAAGGCCCTCGGGCAGCTCGTAGCCGTCCTTCTCATAAACCCATCCCTTGACGGTTTGCACGACCTCGGGGTGCTCGAAGCTCATGATGTGGTCCCAGCCGCGGGCATCGCCTCTGTTCGTGGAGAAGTACCCTCGGTTGTACAGCCCCTCGAAGGTAATGCCGAAGTCATCGCCGCTGGAGTTCATGGGGTACTTGAGATTCTCGAGTGTCCAGACACCGAGGCTGTCCTGAGTGCCCTTGATGATGTCGAGCCCTCCCATTCCTACATGTCCGTTGCTCGAGAAGTAAAAGTCACCGTTGGGTCGGAAGACGGGAAACATCTCGTCGCCCGGCGTGTTGATGGGGTAGCCTACGTTCTCCACGCCGCCGAGCCCATTGCCGGTAAGGGCAATGCGCCAAATGTCAAGGCCACCCTGACCGCCGGGCATGTCGCTGGTGAAGTAGAGCCAATGGCCGTCGGGCGACACGGCGGGATGGGCATAGCTGGAGAGCGTGTCCTTGCTGATTTGCAGAAGTTGGGGCTTGCTCCAGGACGCATCGCTGCGCGAACTGGTGCAGATTTCTGCATAGCGAGGATAGTCGGAGTCGTAGGTGCAGCGCGTCAGGTACATCGTCTTGCCGTCCGGCGAGAAACAGCATGCTCCTTCATCGTATTCGCTGTTCAACTCGCCTTCTGCCGGCTCAGGTTGTTCCCACTTGCCCTTGTCATCTTTGCGCGAGAAGAATATGTCGGCGCTCTTCGTGCCCGTAATGCCACTTATCTCGTTGCCGGTTGCCTCGTTTCGGGTGGATGTGAAGTAGAGCATGTCGCTGTCATCACCTAAGAGGGCGGGGCTGAAGTCGCTTCTTCGACTCGTCAGGATAGGCTCTTTCTTGATGCTGTAAAGCGAGAACTGCTCCTTCCACTTCGGTGCAAGTTCGCATCCCTTTATGCCGTTGATTGCCAATGTGTCGCCAGGTTTCTTCTCAAGGAAAGCGTTATAAGACTTGATGGCCCCCTTGTAGTCGCCGTTCTTCTGTTGTAACTGTCCGAGATAGAAGAGGGCCATTGAGTCGGGATAACCGTAGCGCACGGCGTTCTGATAACCTCCGATAGCTTTCGCGGTATAGTTGATGCGGCGGTAGCACTCCGACATCTTCCATGCTCTCTGCCCGCGCTTCTCCTTCTCCTTTGTCGGCGTGCGGGAATAAGCTTTCTTGTACTCGGCGGCAGCATCATAGTACTCACCGATGGCATAGAACTGGTTGCCCTTCCTGACGTGCACCTCTGGCGTACAGGCACTAAGCAGTACGCATGCTACACACAATAACCAATATACGCGGTTCTTCACTCTTTCGCCTTTTAACTCTTTAATGTTTGTCGCTTACCTATTATATAATATAATAACGTATAAAGGGCGCTTTTTATTGTTTAGGTTCGCGAAGGACTGCAAGAACGATGTCCGAAACCATCTGTTTGAGTTCGTTCAGGAAAGTGCGGGCATCATATTCGTGATGTTCAATCTGGCGGAGCTTCCTTTCCCATCGTCCTGTCAGTTCCGCACTCTTGAGCAGTTCTTCGTGAATGAGGTCTATGAGTTCAAAGCCGGTAGGAGTGGGGTGCAGTGCGGATCGCTCGCGGCGGATGTAGTGACGGCGTATGAGCGTCTCGATGATGGCTGCGCGGGTACTTGGACGTCCGATGCCATTCTCCTTGAGTGCATCGCGCAGGTCTTCGTCCTCGACAGTCTTGCCTGCTGTCTCCATAGCCCGGAGTAGGGTGGCATCGGTGTAGGGCTTGGGCGGCGTGGTCCATTTCTCTGCAAGCGACGGCGTGTGTGGCCCGCTCTCGCCTTTCTCGAAGACGGGGAGTGAACTTTCTTCTTCACTCGTCTCTGTCTTCTTCTTGAACACGGCTTTCCATCCTTCTTCGACAATCATCTTGCCTGTAGCGCGGAAGAGAATGCTCTTGTCGTCCTGGCCCTTCTTCACTTCCCCGATGATGGTTGTCGTCTCGAACTTGCAGTCATCATAAAAGGCCGCGATGAATGCACGAGCTACAAGGTCGAACACTTTCTGCTCAAGCTCGGTGAGGCCTTGAGGTATGATTCCTGTCGGGATGATGGCGTGGTGGTCTGTGACCTTCGAGTTGTCGAAGACTTTTTTCGACTTGCGCAGCGCCTTGCCTCCCCCAAGCGGACGGACGAGGTCGGCGTATGGTGCAACGCCGGCAAACTTTGTCTGGTAGAGCCCGTTCATTGTCTGTGGGCACTTGGCATAGATGTCATCAGGCAAGAAGGTTGTATCAACGCGCGGATAGGTTGTAATCTTTTTCTCGTAAAGTCCTTGAATGATGCCGAGCGTCTGCTCAGCCGAGAGGCCGAGCTTCTTGTTGCAATCGACCTGAAGGCCCGTCAGGTCGTAGAGCCTTGGCGGTGCTTCCGTGCCTTTCTTCTTCTCAACGGAGAGGACCGTGAAGGGATTTCCCTTGATAGTTTCGATGGCGCTGTTGCCTTCGGCTTCCGTGGCATACTCGATTGCTTTGTATATGACCTTGGGTTTTGCTTTCTGGTCTTTGGCGGCAGCTTCTGCTTCTGCTTCCTCGTCACGCTCGATGGCATTGAACTTCGTGTCGCGATAGAGAGTGGAGAGAACCCACGACTGGCGAGGGACGAAGTTGTCTATCTCTCTCTGGCGTGCCACGACAAGGGCGAGGGTAGGGGTTTGAACCCGCCCCACGCTGAGCACTTGCCGTTTGCCTGCAGCAAACTTCTGCGTATAGAGTCGTGTTGCATTCATGCCAAGCAGCCAGTCGCCGATGGCTCGCATCAGTCCTGCTTCATAGAGTCCCTGGTAGGCACTCTGGTCCTTGAGAGTCTGGAAGCCTTCCTTGATAGCTTCCTCCGTCAGGCTGTTCACCCACAGTCGCTTGACGGGGCACTTCGCTCCTGCCTTTTGCATGACCCATCTCTGGATGAGTTCACCCTCTTGTCCGGCATCGCCGCAGTTGATGATTTCGTCTGCTTTCTGCATCAGTCCCTCGATGATGTGGAACTGTTTCTCCACTCCCTTGTCCTGTTTGAGCTTGATGCCGAAACGAGGCGGAATCATCGGCAGTTGCCCCAAGCTCCAGCTCTTCCACATCGGCGTGTATTCGTGTGGTTCTTTCAGCTCGCACAAATGGCCGAAGGTCCATGTCACCTGGTAGCCGTTGCCTTCCAGGTAGCCGTCCTTCTGCTTGTCCGCCCCGAGTACGTGTGCAATCTCACGCGCCACGGAAGGTTTCTCCGCGATACAAACAATCATGTCTTTTTGGCGTTTAGTCGTCTGATATTTCCTGTTACAATGTGCAAAGATACATCTTTTTTTGCAAACATGCAAAAGCCCTCGGAAAAAACACTCACACTTCTCTGGCAAAGAAGGAATGAACGAGACGTTCTGCCAGGTGGGTCTCATTCCTGAGGTGACAAAATCATCCAGTTCTGCTCGATTTTGAACATATAATATAATATAATGTCTGATTTAGTTGTCTAAATGAAAGGAATGCATTATCTTTGCGCACTAAAAAGTAAATGATATAAGATATGTCTGACAAGCTTTTTATTTTCGACACGACGCTCCGCGACGGCGAACAGGTGCCGGGTTGCCAGCTCAACACGGTTGAGAAGATTCAGGTTGCCAAGCAGCTGGAAGCCCTTGGAGTGGATGTCATCGAAGCCGGATTCCCCATTTCGAGTCCCGGCGACTTCAACAGTGTGATTGAGATCAGCAAGGCGGTTACATGGCCTACGATATGTGCACTGACCCGTGCCGTAGAGAAGGACATCGACTGTGCTGCCGAGGCCCTCAAGTATGCCAAGCACAAGCGCATCCACACCGGCATAGGCACCAGCGAGAGTCACATCCGCTACAAGTTCAACTCCACGCCGGAGGAAATCATCGAGCGTGCCGTGGCTGCCGTGAAGTATGCCAAGCGTTACGTTGAGGACGTAGAGTTCTATGCCGAAGATGCCGGCAGGACCGACAACGAGTACCTGGCCCGCGTCATTGACGCTGTCACGAAGGCAGGTGCAACCGTCTGCAACATTCCGGACACGACCGGATTCCGTACGCCCTACGAGTACGGCGAGAAGATAAAATATCTGTACGAGCATGTGGATGCGTTTGCCGCCGGACGGAGCATCCTTTCCACTCACTGCCATAACGACCTGGGCATGGCTACGGCCAACACCGTTGCCGGTGTGCTGAACGGTGCCCGACAGGCTGAGGTGACTATCAACGGCATCGGTGAACGTGCCGGCAATACATCCCTCGAAGAGATTGCGATGATTTTCAAGACGCATCCGGACCTGGGCATTGACACGAACATCAATACGACGAAGATTTATCCGTCGAGCCGCATGGTCAGCTCCCTGATGAACATGCCTGTCCAGCCCAACAAGGCAATTGTCGGAAGAAATGCCTTTGCCCACAGCAGCGGCATCCATCAGGACGGCGTGCTCAAGAACGCCTCCACATACGAAATCATGAACCCGAAGGACGTGGGTATTGACGACAATGCCATTGTCCTGACAGCTCGCAGCGGCAGGGCTGCCCTCAGGTATCGGCTCAGCGTGAATGGGGTAGAGGTGAGCGATGAACGCCTCGACAAGATATACGAAGACTTCCTCAAGCTTGCCGACAAGAAGAAGGAGATAACCGACGACGATGTTCTCGTGCTGGCCGGAGCCGACCGCTCCGCAACGCACCACGTCAAGCTCGACTATCTGCAGGTCACCACCGGCAAGGGCGTCCGCAGCGTGGCAAGCATCGGACTGCTCATTGCGGGCGAGAAGTTCGAGAGTGCAGCCTCCGGCAACGGCCCCGTCGATGCAGCCATCAAAGCCCTCAAGACCATCATCCATCGGCAGATGACCCTCAAGGAATTCACCATCCAGGCCATCTCGAAGGGCAGCGACGACATGGGTAAGGTGCACATGCAGGTCGAATACGATGGACATGTCTATTACGGATTCGGTGCCAATACCGACATCGTCACCGCCTCGGTCGAAGCGTATATTGATTGTATAAACAAAATGACCCCCGCATGAATACATTATTTGACAAGATCTGGGACGCCCATGTCGTTCAGGACGTCCCCAACGGACCCACACAGCTCTACATCGACCGTCTGTATGCACACGAAGTGACCAGTCCGCAGGCATTCGACACGTTGCGCGACAAGGGCATCAAGGCTTTCCGCCCCGACCACATTGTTGCCATGCCCGACCACAACACGCCGAGCGACCAGCAGGAACGCATCGACGACCCTGTAGGCCGCAAGCAGGTGGAGACGCTTGCCGCCAATTGCAAGGAGTTCGGCATCCGTCACTTTGCGATGGGCACGAAGGACAATGGCATCATCCATGTTGTAGGTCCGGAGAAGGGACTGTCCCTGCCGGGCATGACCATCGTTTGCGGCGACTCCCACACCAGCACCCACGGAGCCGTCGGTGCCATCGCGATGGGTATCGGTACGAGTGAGGTGGCTCAGGTGCTTGCCTCGCAATGCATTTTGCAGCAGAAGCCCAAGACGATGCGCATCAACATCGAAGGCGAGCTCCAGCCGGGTGTCACCGCCAAGGACGTGGCCCTCTACATCATGGCCCAGATGACTACGAGCGGAGCTACGGGCTATGCCGTGGAATATGCCGGCAGCACGATTCGCTCGATGTCGATGGAAGGAAGGCTCACGCTCTCGAACCTCTCCATCGAGATGGGCAGCCGCGCCGGTATCATTGCCCCCGACGAGACGACCTTCGCCTATCTCAAGGGACGCGAGTATGCCCCGAAGGGCGAGGCATGGGACAAGGCTGTCGAGGAATGGCGCAAGCTCAGGAGCGACGACGATGCCGTCTTTGACAAGGAAGTAAGCTACAGGGCAGAGGACATCAAGCCACGCATCACCTACGGCACCAATCCGGGAGCCGGCATAGCCATCGACGAGTGCATCCCCACCCTGGAGAGCATTCCCGAAGCGGACCGCGCCCAGTTCCTGGCCCAACTCGACTACATGCAGTTCCGTCCCGGGCAGAAGCTTGAAGGCACTCCCGTTGACTACTGCTTCCTCGGAGCATGCACGAATGGCCGCATCGAGGACTTCCGTGCCTTTGCCTCTGTCGTGAAAGGCAGGAAGAAGGCAGAGAACGTAGTGGCCTGGCTCGTGCCCGGCAGTTGGTTGGTGCGTCAGCAGATTATCGACGAAGGCATCGACAAGGTGCTCGAGGCGTCCGGCTTCGAGCTTCGCCTGCCCAGCTGCTCCAGCTGTCTGGCCATGAATCCCGACAAGGTGCCGGCAGGCAAGCTCAGCATCAGCACCAGCAACCGCAACTTCGTGGGCCGTCAGGGACCGGGTGCCCGCACCGTCCTGGCTTCGCCTCTTGTTGTCGCTGCATCAGCAATCACAGGTGTAATCACAGACCCCCGCAAGATATGAAACAGAAATTCGACATCATACAATCGACTTGCTTGCCTATCGAGATAGACAACTGCAACACGGACCTCATCATTCCTGCCCGTTACCTGGCCAGCACGACCCGCGACTCCAAGTTCTTCGGCGACGCCTTCATGCACGACCTTCGCTACGACGCGGAAGGCAATCCGGTCCGGGACTTCGTCATGAACCAGGCGGCCTACAGCGAGGCTCCCCGAAAGGGCATTCACGAAATCATCATAGGCGGACAGAACTGGGGCTCGGGCTCCAGCCGCGAACATGCAGCCTGGGCCATTGCCGGCTACGGAGTCCGCGTGGTCATCAGCAGCAGCTTTGCCGACATCCACCGCAACAACCTGCTCAACTGCTTTGTGCTCCCTGTCGTGGTGAGCCGCGAGTTCCAGCAGGAGCTTTTCCGGACGGTGAAGGACAATCCGAAGGCCGAGGTGCGCGTTGACGTGCCGAACCAGACCGTCACCAACCTTGCCACGGGCCACAGCGAGCAGTTCCCCTTGGGCAGCTACAAGAAGTACTGCCTGATGAATGCCTACGACGACATCGACTTCCTGCTTTCCAACAAGGACAAGATTGAAGAATATGAAGAACGCCATTGAGATAATGGACACCACGCTGCGCGACGGCGAGCAGACGAGCGGCGTCAGCTTCATGCCGCACGAGAAGCTGATGATAGCCCGTGCGCTGCTGCAGGACCTCAACGTGGATCGCATCGAGGTGGCCAGCGCCCGTGTCTCGGAAGGTGAGATGGAGGCCGTGAAGAGCATCTCCCGCTGGGCAGCCCAGAACGGCAAGCTCGACAGGATAGAGGTGCTCGGCTTCGTCGATGGCACGAAGAGCGTGGATTGGATCGTGGAGAGCGGATGCCGCCGGATGAACCTGCTGTGCAAGGGCAGCCGCAAGCATTGCGAGGGCCAGCTGCACAAGACTGTCGAGGAACACATCAGCGACATACGCCGCACCATCGACTATGCCCGCGAGAAGGGCATCAGCGTCAACATCTACCTCGAGGACTGGTCGGGCGGCATGAAGGAAAGCCCCGACTACGTGCAGAGCCTGATGGACGGCCTGAGCGACCTGCCCATTGAGCGCTTCATGCTCCCCGACACGCTTGGCATCCTCAATCCGATGGAGGTTGCCAGCTTTGTCACTCAAATGGTAATGGCCTCACCCCAGCCCTCTCCCGTGGGAGAGGGAGAAATGGCAAATGGCAAACGCTTTGATTTCCATGCCCACAACGACTACGACCTGGCCGTCAGCAACGTGCTGGCTGCCGTCACAGCCGGTTGCCAGGGCATCCACACAAGCGTCAACGGCCTTGGCGAGCGTGCGGGCAATGCAGCCTTGGCGAGTGTGCAGGCCGTGCTGAAGGACCATCTGCATGTCCAGACTCACATCGACGAGAGTCGCCTGGGCGAAGTCTCCCACCTCGTGGAGAGCTACAGCGGCATCGCCATACCGCCCAACAAGCCCATTACGGGCGAAAGTGTCTTCACGCAGGTTGCCGGTGTCCATGCCGACGGCGACAACAAGGCGGGCCTCTACCAGAATGCCCTCCTGCCGGAACGCTTCGGCAGGAAGCGCGAGTATGCGCTCGGCAAGAACTCCGGCAAAGCCAATATCCTGCGCAACCTCGAAGAGCTGGGCCTTGAACTTTCGCCCGAACAGACGAAGCGCGTCACTGAGCGCATCATCGAGCTGGGCGACAAGAAGGAACTCGTCACGCAGGAGGACCTGCCCTACATCGTGAGCGATGTCCTCAAGCACGGCGCACCGGAGGAACACGTCAAGCTGCTCTCCTACGTCGTCACGACGGCCTACGGCCTCAAGCCTCTTGCCAGCGTCCGCCTCGAGGTGAACGGCGAGACCTACGAGGAAAGCGCGAAGGGCGACGGACAGTTTGACGCTTTCGTCCGTGCCATCCGCCATATCTACAAGAACAGGCTTGGCCGAAGCTTCCCCTGGCTGACCAACTACTCCGTCAGCATACCGCCTGGCGGAAGAACCGATGCCTTGGTCCAGACGGTCATCACCTGGAACTGGAACGACCGCATCCTGCGCACCCGTGGCCTCGATGCCGACCAGACGGAGGCGGCCATCAAGAGTACCATCAAGATGCTCAACCTCTTGGAGGACGAGAAACAGGACGTTGCAAAATGACGCTAAAAACGTCGATTTGCTTACAACGCAATTTTGAACAGCCTCGCCAAAATCGCTCAAATCGCCTCCGACCTTACTTTTTGCCCTCGGAAGGAAATATGGCCTTAAATCGAAGAAGGATTCGGAACACCTTGTAATACACGAGATTATATCGAACAGCAAGCGTCGGTTAATCTGCTGCCACACGTCGTTCTGACATGTTCACATAGCAAAAGCGGGCTTTTTCCCCCGTTTTTGCACACTTTTCAGGCGTGTGGATTCCCCAAGGAGAACACGTTGAATGGGGCAACGGGACGTGAGCCGTTGGCCAACGACTCACGTCCCGTTGGTCTGAAGAACGTGGAGCCTTGAGCCCAAGGACGCTTTCCGGCCCCATTTTCGTCGTTTTCCGGCAGTGTGCAAAAATAGCAAAAGGAAAGCGTATCGACGAATAAACTGACATTGTGGTTCGCGTCGGAGGGGTGCAGAAACCGCAGAATCCGATGTCTCGGAGCGAGAAATCGGCCTGAATGAAAAATTATTCACGAATCTTCTTTCTTAATTCCTTTTTTCTTTGTAAATTTGCGCTATTGTTCACGTAACTTATACAAGGATGAAACTGAAAATAGCAGTATTGGCCGGTGATGGCATCGGCCCCGAGATTATGGAGCAAGGCGTGGCCGTGCTCAGTGCAGTGGCCGCAAAGTTCGGACACGAAGTCAGCTACAAGGAAGCCCTCTGCGGTGCACATGCCATCGACGAGGTGGGCGACCCCTTCCCCGAAGAGACCTACCAGACGTGCAAGCAGGCTGATGCCGTGCTCTTTGCCAGCGTGGGCGACCCGAAGTTCGACAACAACCCCTCGGCCAAGGTCCGCCCCGAACAGGGCCTGCTCGCCATGCGCAAGAAGCTCGGGCTCTATGCCAACATCCGTCCCGTGGAGACCTTCGACTGCCTGGTGCACAAGTCCCCGCTCAAGGACGAGCTGGTGCGCGGAGCCGACTTTGTCTGCATCCGCGAACTGACCGGCGGCATGTACTTCGGCAAGAAACAGGAACCGGCGGTCAACGCGGAGGGAGTGGAAGATGCACTCGACACGAACTACTACAGCCGCCCCGAGGTGGAGCGCATCCTGCGCGTCGGCTATCAGTATGCCCGCCAGCGCCGCAAGCACCTGACCGTCGTCGATAAGGCCAACGTATTGGCATCGAGCCGACTCTGGCGCAAGGTGGCCCAGGAGATGAAGGACGAGTACCCCGACGTGGAGACCGATTTCATGTACGTTGACAACGCAGCCATGCGCATGATACAGGACCCGCGCTTCTTCGATGTCATCGTGACGGAGAACACCTTCGGCGACATCCTGACCGACGAAGGCTCCTGCATCACCGGCTCGATGGGACTGCTGCCCAGTGCCTCCACCGGAAGTTCCACGCCCGTCTTTGAACCCATCCACGGCAGCTGGCCGCAAGGCAAAGGACTCAACATCGCCAATCCCCTGGCACAGATTCTCTCCGTAGCGATGCTGTTCGAGTACTTCAACCTCAAGCAGGAAGGAGCCCTCATCCGCCAGGCCGTCTCAGCCTCGCTCGACCAGAACGTCCGCACACCCGAGATACAGGTGGAGGGTGGCGCCAAGTACGGCACCAAGGAAGTGGGAGCCTGGATTGTGGATTACATCAACAAAGCCTAAGGCCCCGTATTAATGAAATTGCAAAATTTCCTTGCAACGGGACTGGTGCTGGCACTCCTGTCGGCACCGTCATCTCTTTCTGCCGTCGTGGAAGACGAGTATCAGGAAGGCTTCCTGACCTCCTACCTCAACCGCGGCCTGGAAAAAGCCATGCAGGTCCCTGCCGACAACGAAAAGCCCTCCTTTGGCCGCCACATCACGAAGTACGTCTCCGTGCCACAGTTCGGCGGCTACGTCATCGGCGGCTACAGATACTCGAGCCGCAACAATGCCGGAACAAACGGCTTCGATGCCCGACTGATCCGCATCTACGTCTCCGGCACCGTGCTGCGCGACTTCCGCTACCGCGTCCAGCTTGAGCTGAAGAACCCCGCCATGCGCGACTATACGCTGGAATGGATTCGCTTCAAGGAGATACAGGTCAAGGTGGGACAGTTCAAGCGTTGCTTCTCCTACGACAACCCCCTGAACCCCTTCGACGTAGGACTCTGCTCCTATTCGCAGCTGGCAGGTCGCATGACGGCCCTCGTCTTTGAGGACTGCAACGGAGAACCGGGGCAGAACGGACGCGACCAGGGACTGCAGCTCCAGGGTGACCTCTTCCCGATAGGCAAGGACGGGCACAGACTGCTGCGCTATCAGGCTGCCGTCTTCAACGGAAACGGGCAGAACAGGAGGGACAATAACAGCCAGAAGGACTGGATGGGCAACATTCAGCTGCAACCCATCCAGGGACTCTACGTCGGACTCTTCGGCTGGACAGGCACCTACAAGGGCAGCAACGGAGTCTCCGTCAAGCGTCACCGATGGGCCCTCTCCGCTATCTACGAGCGCAACGACTGGACCTTCCGTGCCGAGTACGCACATCATAAAGGACGCAACGTCAACGACTTCGACCTTGCAACAAACAGCTGGCGGGAAGGCTCCACGGACGAGGCCGATGCCTGGTACGCGTTGGCCGGAGTGCCCGTCACGTCATGGCTCAAGATATTCCTCCGCTACGATGTCTATCGCAAAAGTGCCACGTGGGGCACCATGAGGAGCATCTACAGCATCTGCCCAAACTTCCAGCTGCACAAGAACCTGATGTTCCAGTTGCAGTATGACTATGTCAACGACCGCCTGGCCACCGACCATAACTACCATCAACTATGGGTACAGACCTACGTCAGATACTGAACTGCAAGCTCCTTGCCCCGTTCTGCTACTGCATCGCCTTTGCAGCGCTGGCCTGGTATTTCCTTTACGTCAGGAATGCAGATACCATGTACTTCCTGCAGGACCGCGGCTTGTGGAACAGCACAGACCTCTTCTGGGAGGACTGCATGCGACTTCCCGGTGGCCTGCTCGCCTGGACGGGAGCCTATCTGACGCAGTTCTTCTACCACCCGGCCCTCGGCAGCGCAATGCTCATCGCCCTCTGGCTGCTGACCTTCTGGCTGGCAAAGTGGTCCCTCCGCGTTCCCGACAGGTGGAGCTTCGTCATCTGCATCCCGCTGGCTGCATTGCTGTGCAGCATCATCCAACTTGGCTACTGGGTCTATATCCTGAGGGATATCGACTACGTCTTCTATCATTCCCTCGGACTCCTTGCAGCCTTGCTCCTTTCCGTCCCCTTCTGGAGGTACCTTCCCGTAGGCGAGAAGCCAAAGCAGTGGACCGCCCTTGTCTGGATTCCGCTGGTTGCAGCCCTCTTCTATCATCCACTGGGCATCTATGCCCTGCTTGCAGCTGCCATCGTGACTGCACAGACCCTCTCTAACTCCCTCTTAAGGGGGGAGAAACCAGGCGAGTCCTCTGCAAAGGAAGCGTCCCCTTTAAGGGGAGGTTGGGTAGGGGCTTTGCTTCTCCTCCTCTTCACCCTTTGGCTCGTTCCTCTTGTCGAGACGTCCCGCAGCTTCCTGATGTGCCCCGACCAGGCCTGGACCTACGGTTTCCATAAGTTTGAACTCGACGAGTTGCGCGACTACTCCCTTGAAGTGCCATTCTACCTCGTGCTCATCGTGCCCCTCCTTCTGCCGTTCCTCCAAGGGCTGAAGACGAAACGGCTGCTCGTCAGTCAGGGCATCATGGTTGCCGTGGCTGCGGCAATGTTCTATTGCCTCTCCGTCCGCGACTTCACCGACTACAACTTCCATGCAGAGATGCGCATGCAGCGCGGCGTGGAAGAATGCCGTTGGGACGACGTCCTCCGCGAAGCTGCTCGGGTAAAAGGACCCGTCACCCGCGAAATGGTCATGTTTCGCGACATAGCACTCATCAACAGGGGAGAATTCTGCTCCAAGCGATATATATATAATAATGAGAGCATCCCTCCCGCCACGGTCAGCGACTCCATCCGCATGCGCATAGCAGACCAGGCGGCAGACCTCATCTACTTCAACTACGGAGAAACAATCTTTGCCATCCGCAGAGCCTTGGAGCGCTGTATGCACTTCGGCTATTCCTACTACACGATGCGGATGCTCACGATGTGCGCACTCGTCAACGGCGAGCTCGACAATGCCCGCAGATACCTCCGGCTCCTGAGGCGTACCACCTTCCAGAAGCAGTGGGCAGAGAAGATGCAACGCTTCGTGGACAACCAAAGCCTTATGGCCGATACAGAAC
Organism: uncultured Bacteroidales bacterium; assembly: GCA_902763865.1. Lineage (GTDB taxonomy): Bacteria > Bacteroidota > Bacteroidia > Bacteroidales > Bacteroidaceae > Physcousia. The sequence goes on from CACWTR010000007.1 coordinate 42,201, forward strand.
CATTCCGCATGCCCCTCAGATTCTATAACGAAGGGTCCGAGCTGGTGGGGACAGACGACAAGTACGTCGAACTGACCATACTGAAGAAATGGATGTACACCATTACCCAGGACCCCGTAGCTCAGGAAGTGGCACTCGGCTGCGCAATGGGGATGCGCGACCACAACTGCTTCTGGGGACAAGTGCAGCAGTACTACAACATCAACCCCGGCAAAGACTTCCCCACGCATGTCCAGGAAGCAATGCTCTTCGAAGTCTATGAGCTGAAGATGCAGGGAGTGAACCTCTCCTTCGTGAAGTTCGACGAAAAAGTCGTGGAGCGCTACAAGAACTTTATCAGCAGAATGAAGCAATACGCCGCACAGGGCATGAACGAGAAACAGATAGGCAGCCTGCTCCGACCTGAGTTTGGCGACACCTACATGTGGGACTACTGCGTATTGAGGCAAGTACAGACCAACTGATCATGAAACAACTCATCCATAAAATCACATCCCGTTTCCTCCTGACAGGGTTCGGCGGAGCCATCCTCTTCCTGGCTGCATGCTCCGGACACCCGTCGTTGCCTTCCAACTTTACAAAGGCCGACAAGGAACCTGCCATTTGGCCCGACTACCGGGACGTGACCGTGCCACCCAACATCGCCCCGCTCAACTTCATGGTCGATAGCGTAGATGACGTCATAGCTGAAGTCTCATTCCAAGACACGAAGTTCAACTATGGCGGCAAGGACAACAAGGTTCAGATTGATGAAAAGGAATGGCACGAGATGCTTACAGCAGCCAAGGGCAAGAGCCTTTCCGTCACCGTCTATACAGAAAAGGACGGTAAATGGGCCGCCTTCAGACCCTTCAGCATCAACGTGGCAGAGGACGAGATAGACCCCTACATCTCCTATCGTGTCCTGCCACCAACCTTCGTCGGCTACGACGAGCTCTCCATCCGTCAGTATAACCTGACCAACTCTCAGGAGACGACTATCTACAACAACCGCATCATCTCGAAGGACCTCGAAGGACAGTGCGTCAACTGCCATTCCTATCAGAATTACAGGACCGACAACATGATGTTCCACATGCGCTTCCAGCATCCCGGCACCATGATTGTCAGCGACGGAGAACTCATCTTCGTCAATCTCAAGAATAATGAGATGATATCTGCTGCCGCCTATAATTCATGGCATCCCTCCCTCCCCATCATTGCCTTCAGCACGGACCACACGATGCAAAGCTTCCACACCCGGCAAGTGTCGAAGGTGGAGGTAATGGAGTCGGCCAGCGACCTCGTCATCTACGATGTCAAGCAAAACAAGGTCCAGGTCGTTCTTTGCGACTCGGCAGAGATGGAGCTGTTTCCTTCGTGGAGCCCCGACGGGAAGTGGCTCTACTATTGCTCGGCACACTTCGAATATACGAAGAAATACGAAGATACCGAGGAACTGCTTGCAAAGTACAAGACCTTGCAATACAACTTGTACCGCCTCTCCTTCGATGCAGAGAACCGAACATTCGGCGAGCCCGAACTCATCTATGACGCCGTTGCCAAGAACCGCAGCGCCGTACAGCCGCGTCTCTCTCCGGACGGTCGCCATCTCCTCTTTGCCGAAGGGCCGTGGGGACTGTTTCATATCTGGCACACCAGTGCCGACGTGCAGATGCTGGACATCGAGACCGGCCAGATGGTCAACACCCGGCCAATGAACAGCGAGTTGCCGGAAAGTTATCCCTCCTTCTCATCCAACGGACGATGGGTGCTCTTCGAGTCGCGCAGGGATGACGGCAACTACACGCGTACCTATTTCGCATACCTCGACAAGCAGGGCCGCTTGCACAAGCCCTTCGAAGTGCCGGCCACAGACCCCGAATACTTTCGCCTCTTCCTCAGGAGCTGGAGCCGCCCCGAGTTCATGAAGGAACCGGTACGCATCACTCCGAGACAATTCTACGAAAAGGCACTCACAGAACCAATCAAGGTAAATTAACACAAAGAAACATTAAAAAAACATTTGCCGCGAAGCGAATTGTTGCCCTTTCCTTTGGAAGTTTGGCTTCTTTTTGATAACTTTGCACTCAGAAACATAAAGATGGCAACGGACAACAGACAACAAGCCGCCGACATGAGTCAGCCAAAGGAATGGCTCGTCATGTACAGCAATAGCGGCGATATGAGCATACTCGACTCTCTGGAATCCAAACGGGCAGACAGCGAGCATACCGGCATATACGATTACTTTGTTCCTCTGGACGTCAACCGTCAGGTCGTTGATGGTAAGACCATAGAGCGCAAGCGTATGATTGCCGGCTGCTACATCTTTATCCGTGCTACGCGAGAAGACATCCTCCGCATTCGTCAGGAGCCGCCATTCGATGCCACGCTTCGCTTCCTCCATCCCGCTACTTCGCCTACGGGCTGCATCTATGTGCCCGATATCGAGATAGAGACGTTGCGGCTTGCCGTAGAGAAGATGGACGGAGCGGTGGAGTACTTTGTGCCGACGAACAAGGAACTGGTGGTCGGCGACTATGTCCGCATCATGGCAGGGACGTTTGCCGGCATCAGAGGCATCCTGGAAAGTGTGAAGGGACATGAAGGAGGCCGCGTCATCGTTCCACTGCGCGACGTGCTGGCTGTGCGCACACCAAGGATTCCGGCCAACGACATTCAGCTGCTCGACCTTGCCAAGGTCACGGACTGTCAGGGCAAGTCCTACACCTCACGGGCATACAAGAAGGTGCGTGTGCTGATTGAAGACAGCGAGAGGCTCCTTGCGGAAAAAGAGAAACTGGGAAAGCTCAGCAAAGCCTCCGAGAGCGAAGCCAGACATCTCATCGTGCGCTTTTCACAGCTGAACCTCGGTGGAAAAATCCGTTTTATGCACGCACAGGCCATCTGCAACATCTTCATGGCGCTAGACGAAACGGACGGCGAAGTCTTCAAGCGATTCAGGAACATACTGCCGTAGCAGCCTTCCCAGATTCTTTATTCTCAGCCTTTATTCTCTTTCTTCAGTTCCTGAGGAATCCTGAAGCTTGTGTAGAGCTCCAGCATGCATCCGATGGTGAGGGCGACAATCCATTCCTGGCGACGGAAGGGACCCCAGTTGTGCTGCTGCATGCTCATCATGACCAATGCCACGATGAAGCAGCAACATCCCAACAACTGCTGGCGACGCAGACGCATCAAGGTCAGGTTGCGCCCCTGATACTCCGCACGAACCTGCATCAGCGTGAACATCAGTGCGCCTGTGCCGTAGATGTACATGCAGGCCACGGGGCTGACTATGAACAGGGCTACGCCGACAAGCATCAGTATAGCTCCGCAACGGAAACAGTAGTTCTCCAAGGGAGTCAGCTCTTTCATTCTTCGTCCGGTTCAGTCGTGTCTGGTTCAGGCTCGTTTTCTTCGCCTACGAAGACAAACACGTCCTCGTCGGCCCGCTTCATGTGATAGCGCTCGCGTGCAATCTTCTCAACGGCCTTGGGGTTGTTCTCCAGTTCGCGGATTTTGCTGTCTGCCTCTTCGTATTGCCGCTTGTGGGTGGCTATCTCCTGCCGAAGCATGTCGATGCGTACCCGGCGGGGATGACGGTTCAGAATGCTGTCCTCATCGACCACACCCACGATGAGCGCGATGATGAGAATGGTGAGGAAGTATTTGTGCCTGCACATGAAGAGCCAGGCGGAATGTATTTTACTCATGCTGATGTCCTTTTTTCCTAACTTTATGCAAAGATATAAATAAAATAATGAATAAGGACGAAGAAATCGGATTTATTTTTGTAACTTTGCGAAAAATATAGAAGGTAATGGAAGAATACATTGTTTCTGCGCTTAAATACCGTCCTTTGAACTTCGACTCAGTTGTCGGCCAGCGATCTCTGACCACTACACTGAAGAATGCCATCAGCTCCGGCAAGTTGGCCCATGCCTACCTCTTCTGCGGTCCGCGGGGCGTGGGCAAGACCACGTGTGCCCGTATCTTTGCGAAGGCCATCAACTGCCTTAACCCGCAGGACGGAGGCGAGCCCTGCGGCGAATGCGAAAGTTGCCGGGCCTTCGACCAGCAGCGTTCCATGAACATCCACGAGCTGGATGCCGCAAGCAACAACTCCGTCGAGGACATCAGGGAGCTGTGCAAGCAGGTGCTCATCCCGCCTCAGACGGGACGCTACAAGGTGTTCATCATCGACGAGGTCCACATGCTTTCCAGTGCAGCCTTCAATGCCTTCCTCAAGACGCTGGAGGAACCACCCTCCTATGTCATCTTTATCTTGGCGACGACAGAGAAGCACAAAATCCTGCCGACCATTCTGAGCCGCTGCCAGGTCTATGACTTCCAGCGCATGACAACGCAGAATACCATCGACCATCTGATGTACGTGGCACAAAAGGAAGGCTATACAGCCGAGCCGGAAGCCCTTGCACTTATCGCAGAGAAGGCCGACGGCGGTATGCGCGATGCCCTCTCCATCTTCGACCAGATGGTCAGCTTCTCCGGCGGAAACCTGACCTACGAGAATGTCTGTCAGAACCTGAACGTCCTGAGCCAGGAATACTACTTCCAGCTTGTTGACCACTTCCTTGCCTGTCGCGTGCCGGAGTGTCTGCTCCTGCTGAACGACGTGCTGCAGAAGGGCTTCGACGCGGGAAACTTCGTGGCCGGACTTGCCAGCCACATGCGCAACCTGCTTGTCAGTCGCGATGCCGTCACGTTGCCGCTCCTGGAGATGAGCGAGAAGATGCGCTCCCGCTATCAGGAACAGGCCCAGCGCTGCCCGGTCCAGTTCCTCTACAAGGCGCTGCGCGTCTGCAACGATTGCGACCAGGCTTACCGAACCAGTCGCAACAAGCGCCTGCAGGTCGAGATATGTCTCATCCGTTGTGCGCAGCTCACCGACCCGGACAGCGCCGAAGCCTCCGGGCCTGGCCCTTCCGAGACATTGAAACCCATCAAGAAGACTGTGGCGGAACAGCCTGTCGTTCACAACGTGCCGCCTCAGCAGCCCGCACCACAGCCCGCAGCGCAAGCGTCTGCTCCACATTCGCCGGTACAAGCGTCGCCTCAACCTGCCGCAAGAGTTACCCCCCAACCCGCGGCTGCTCCTGCCGTGGCTGCAGAGGAGACAAGGAAACTCCCGAAGGTCACGTTCAAGCACTTTGGCGCCGGCAAGAAGGAGGAATCCAGTCAGCCCACCCAGCCCGAGCAGCAGACAGAAGTGCTTACCGAACCCATAGATGCCGAAAGGCTGACCTCTGCCTGGTTTGCTTTCATCGGGAGCCTGCCTCACGACAGTGTGGCGCTCGCCCAGCGCCTCAGGGGACTGCAACCGACCGTGAAGGACAGCAGTACAGCCCTGCTGACCGTCAGCAACCCTCAGGTCCAGCAGACCGTGGAAAGCCTGATGCCGCAGATGCTCGCCACGATGCGCCACGCTCTTCGTAACTCGGAATTCCGCATCGAGACGCGCCTCGAAGAGATGCAGGAAGTAGTGAAGAGCTACAGCGCCCCCGAGATGCTGAAGATGATGCAGGAGCAGAACAGCAACGTCGGAGAACTGGTCAGCCAGCTGCAGCTGACGTTCAATTAACGACAGGATTCCCTTCCCCCTCCCACAGCATAGCATTCCCGATGCAACGCGTCGGGTTGATTGCTTCATCGTGAACAAGCAATTGCTTCATCGCGATGAAGCAATTGCTCCATCGCGATGGAGCAACGAAATCGACGTGACGTGTTCGCCGCCGTGTCACGTCGTCCTCCTTCATTGCATGGCATAATCATTCACTCAGGACATGATATTATGCAATGCAGCCCGTCAGCTCAACCATCCCCACTCAAACCCCATCCCGAAACACATGCTTTATTAGTAAAATAAACGAAATAGTGTTAAAATTTCATCATAATTAGCTTTTTTGAAGTAGAAAAGGTTGCAGGATTGGGAAAAATGTTGTAATTTTGCCATCGAACAGAATATTCCTAATGAAGCGATTAGCTTGCACCATATATTCTCTTTTTTGCCTGTCTCTTACTTGTCTGTTGGCCCAGCAGATAAAGATAGGTAATTACACCTTCCCCGGCGGCGGCGAGTACCAGGGGGAGATGTATAAGGGAAAGCCGTATGGCACCGGCAAGACGGTTTATCCAAATGGAGACGTCCACGAAGGACAGTACGTCAAGGGCAAGCGGCAGGGTTGGGGAACCTACCAGTTTGCCGACGGCGAGAAGTACGAAGGCGAGTGGTATCAGGACCAACAGCACGGACAGGGTACCTACTATTTCTCCGACAACAACCGCTACGAAGGCCTCTGGTTCCGCGACTATCAGCAAGGACTCGGCACGATGTACTATTACAATGGCGACGTCTATGTCGGCTCGTGGATGCAAGACAAGCGCGAAGGCTCCGGACGATACTCCTTTGCACAGGGCGGAGCCTACTACGAAGGCCAGTGGAAGAACGACATGAAGGACGGGCAGGGAGTGTTCGACTGGATGGACGGCAACCGCTATGAAGGCTCATGGCGCGAGAACAAGAAGCACGGCAAAGGGACATTCACCTATGCCACAGGCGACTCCTATACCGGCGATTGGGCCAACGATCAGCAACACGGTCGCGGCATCTTCGTCTTTGCCGACGGCAATCGCTACGAAGGACAATACGTCAAGGGACAGCGGACCGGCGAAGGCATCTACACCTTTGCCAACGGCGACAAGTACGTGGGCCACTTCAATGCCGGCGAACAGGACGGCATGGGCACCTTTACCTGGCACACGGGAGCCTCCTACGTCGGACAGTGGCGCCACAACAAGCAGCACGGCACAGGCCGTTACCGCTGGGCCAATGGCGACGAGTACGAAGGCGGATGGGCGGATGGCCTGCTGGAGGGAGAAGGCATCCTGCGACAGGCCGACGGCATACGATTCAAGGGAACGTTCCGCGGCGGACAGAAAGAAGGCAAAGGCATCCTCGAAGATGCCGACGGCATACGCTACGAAGGTAATTTCAGCCACGACAAGAAGAACGGTGAGTTCCTTGAAAAGGACAAGAACGGAGTCCTGCTGCGCAGAGTGGTCTATAAGGACGGCGTTCCCGTAAGCACGATAGAAAACAACTAAATCACATTCCACATATGGCTCGTACTAAACCAAATGCAAAGGAAGTCAAGAAACCTTCGAAAAAGAAAAAGGCTTCATCGACAGAGAAGAAGAGTAATCCAGTGCCCAACGTCCTTCGGCTCATCAAGAACGATGCTGCCCTTGCCGACTTCTCGGATGCCATCAACGGACGCCACGAACAGGCAATCCGCAAAATGGCAGAACTGACGGGCGGCACCAACAACCTCAGCGAGTTTGCCAGCGGCTACCTCTACTTCGGACTTCACAAGACGGAAGACGGATGGGTGCTGCGTGAATGGGCACCACATGCCATCGACATCTTCGTCGTAGGTGACTTCAACGGATGGAAGGAAAGTGCACGCTACGCAATGAAGCGCGTCAAAGGCTCTGCAGGCAACTGGGAGATTAAAATCAAGAACAAATCCTTCCGCCACGGCTCCCTCTTCAAGCTAATCGTTCACTGGGAAGGCGGACAAGGCGAGCGCATCCCCGCCTGGGCCACACGAGTCGTCCAGGACGAAGAGACACACATATTCTCGGCTCAAGTGTGGGACCCGGAAGAACCCTATCAATGGAAGGTCGAGAAGTTCCGTCCCGCCACCAACCCCTTGCTTATCTACGAGTGCCACATCGGAATGGCGCAGGACAAGGAAGGCGTAGGAACATACGCCGAATTCCGCGACAACATCCTGCCACGCATTGCTGCCGACGGCTACAACTGCATACAGATAATGGCCATACAGGAGCATCCCTACTACGGCAGCTTCGGCTATCACGTCAGCAGCTTCTTTGCTCCAAGCAGCCGCTTCGGTTCGCCCGACGACCTCAAGTCGCTTGTCGATAAGGCTCACAGCATGGGCATCTCCGTCATCATGGACATCGTCCATAGCCATGCCGTGAAGAATGAAGTGGAGGGTCTTGCCAACTTTGCCGGAGACCCCTACCAGTATTTCAACCGCGGAGACCGTCGCGAGCATCCTGCCTGGGACAGTCTCTGCTTCGACTACGGCAAGAACGAAGTGCTCCACTTCCTCCTCTCCAACTGCAAGTACTGGCTTGAAGAGTTCCGCTTCGACGGCTTCCGCTTCGACGGTGTCACGTCAATGCTCTACTACAGCCACGGCCTCGGAGAGAGCTTCATGTCCTATGGCGACTACTACAACGGCCATCAGGATGGCGATGCCATCACGTATCTGACGTTGGCAAACGAGCTGATTCATAACATCAACAAGAACGCAATCACCATTGCCGAGGAAGTGAGCGGCATGCCCGGAATTGCCCTGCCAATGAAGGACGGTGGCTATGGCTTCAACTACCGACTCGCGATGAACATCCCCGACTACTGGATAAAGATCATCAAGGAGTTGCGCGACGAGGATTGGAAACCAAGCTCCATCCTCTGGGAGCTCACCAATCGCCGACGCGACGAGAAGACAATCTCCTATTGCGAAAGTCACGACCAGGCACTCGTCGGGGACAAAACCATCATCTTCCGTCTCATCGACAGCGACATGTACTGGCACTTCAAGAAGGGCGACGAGAACTCGAATGTCAACCGCGGCATCGCACTCCACAAGATGATACGTCTCGTAACGCTCGGCACCATCAACGGTGGCTACCTGAATTTCATGGGCAACGAGTTCGGCCATCCCGAGTGGATAGACTTCCCGCGTGAAGGCAACGGATGGAGCTACAAGTATGCCCGCAGGCAGTGGAACCTTGTTGACAACAAGGACCTGTGCTTCCATTACTTAGGAGACTTTGATGCAGCAATGCTGAAGGTAATCAAGAAGCATCGCGGCTTTGAGAAACAGGCTTTCGTCGAAATCTGGCACAACGACGGCGACCAAGTGTTTGCCTTCCGCCGCGGCGACCTGCTGTTCTTCTTCAACTTCAGTCCCTGCAACTCATACACGGGATATGGTTTCATGGTGGAACAGGGCGCCTATGAGTACCTCCTCAATACTGACGACCCGAGCTTTGGCGGCAATGGATTCAACGACGACAAGCTTATTCACTACACCAACTATGACCAGCGCCTGGCTCGCGAAAACAAGGGTTGGCTCCAGCTCTACCTTCCGACCCGCACGGCCTGTGTCCTCAAGAAGCTGAAGGAATAAGGTTGGGAACCTCTTCGACTCGTTCCGACTAAAAGCGCACACCGAACAGGGTACGTACAATCCATTTGTTTTGGTTGACGATAACGACCTTGTCATCGAACAAAGAGTTGTTCATCACCAGTGTGGCGCCAACGAAGTAGCGAGGAGATATATTATAGATGACAGCAGCACGCTCGTTGAAGATCATGTTGAATCGCATTCGGCCAGCGTGTCTGCTTTCATTGTTTATAGTCAAATCATTGCGATTGTAGAAGACAAACGTGGGAAGGACAGACAGGTGAAGCAGCCACTTCCTGCCCAGGACGAGGTTGTAGCCGTAGCCGCCTCCAATGCCGATGTGTCCGACGTTGATGGTGACGTCGGGGGCATTGGGGTTGCGTGCTTTCAGTTCCTCATTTGTCCGGATGCTGCCCCCCTGATAGCTCAAGCCTGCCAGCCATGAACCTGCAGAGCGCCGCTGAATATAACTCTGGTTGAAGGCTGCGGGGAAGGAGAAGCGACGACTGTTGAAACAGTAGTATGCGACAACGTTGAAGACCTTCATCGTGATGTCGTCAGCCTCCATTCTATGCATTGTGCCGTTTCGCTCGACGTTGCCCGACATGGACGAGGTACGGAGGTAGCTGGCATCAATGCTCAGCCGACGTCCGTAGTAGTTGACGTTTACTTCGAAGTCATTATAGAATCCGCTGAACTTTGCAGGATTGATGGAGTAGCTGGCCGATATGCCGCAATAGGAGGCTCCGATGGAGATGGTTGCCTTATGGCGTGAGCTGAGGTCAGCTTTCGAATGAACGTCGTTGATGGTGCCTTTTGCGTGGATGCTGTTGCCTGTCAGGTTAGCCTTGAGCTTCAAGGTCAGCTTTCCTTCGGGTCGGACGACGTAATTCGTGTCGTAGGCGGTGCGGTAATAGCGTGTGGTCAGGATGCTGTCGGTCTTTGTCCATATCCTCTTCAGGAAGCTCTGGGCTTGGGCTTCGCTGAACGAAAGGATAAGTGCGGCAAGAGTTGTCGTCCACTTCAACAGTTTGTCAGCTTGCATATCAGCAGGAATATGGCCGGTGCTCTTTGCCCTCAGCATTCCTTTGTCGGCTAATAGTACAGGTGCTTGCCTGCGGCGAGTGTGTTGAGCATGAGCATGCAGATAGTCATGGGTCCTACGCCGCCGGGCACGGGGGTGATGTAGGAGCAGAGGGGTGCTACGTTCTCGAAATCGACGTCTCCGGAGAGTCGGAATCCGCTCTTCTTTGTTGCATCAGGCACTCGTGTCGTGCCAACGTCAATGACCACGGCTCCGGGTTTCACCATGTCTGCCTTCAGGAAGGCGGGTTGTCCGATGGCTGCGATGATGATGTCAGCCTGCCGGCATTCCTCTTTGAGTGTGGCTGAGCGGCTATGGCAGACGGTGACGGTGCTGTCGCCATACTGTTTCTGCATCATGAGCTGTGCCATCGGTTTGCCGACGATGTTCGAGCGTCCGAGGATGACACACTTCTTTCCGCTGGTCGGTATGTCGTAGCGACGGAGCAGTTCCAGGATGCCTTTCGGCGTGGCGCTGATGTAGCAAGGCAGTCCGATAGCCATTCGCCCTACATTGATGGGGTGGAAGCCGTCCACGTCCTTGCGGTAGTCGATGGCTTCGATGACTTTCTGCTCGCTGATGTGGCGGGGCAGGGGAAGCTGGACGATGAATCCATCCACTGTCTCGTCGCGGTTCAGCTTCCCGACTTCCTCAAGGAGCTGTGCTTCGGTGATGTCGTCCTCGAAGCGGAGCAAGGTGCTCTGGAAGCCGCAGGCTTCGCATGCCAGCACCTTGTTGCGCACGTAGGTCTCGCTGCCTCCGTCGTGTCCGACAAGGATTGCTGCCAGGTGTGGTCGCTTTCCGCCTTGGGCTACGATGTTATCTACTTCTGCCTTAATCTCTGCCTTGATGGTGGCAGCTGTCTGTTTTCCGTCGATTAATTTCACGATTTGACTATTTTGCGATTTGAAATTTAATGTTCAATGGTCAAAAGGGGGCTTTGCCTTTCATCATTGCAGCCATTTGCTGCATCTTGCTTTTGTCGGTGACGAGCTTCATCATCTTGCGTGTCTGGTCGAATTGCTTTATCAGGCGGTTCACCTCCTGGATGCTTGTGCCCGAGCCTTTGGCGAGTCGCATTCTGCGGCTGGTGTTGAGGCATTCGGGGTGGGTTCGTTCCTTTGGTGTCATGCTTTGGATGATGGCTTCGATGTTCTTGAAGGCATTGTCGTCGATGTCTATGTCCTTGATGGCCTTGCCTACGCCGGGAATCATGCCGGCCAGGTCCTTGAGGCTGCCCATCTTCTTGATTTGCTGTATCTGTCCCATGAAGTCGTTGAAGTCGAACTGGTTCTTCTGGATTTTGCGTTCCAGCCGACGTGCTTCCTCTTCATCGTACTGTTCCTGTGCTCTCTCGACGAGCGAGACGATGTCGCCCATTCCGAGGATGCGGTCGGCCATTCGGCTTGGGTGGAAGGGGTCGAGTGCTTCCATCTTCTCGCCTGTGCCGACGAACTTGATGGGTTTGTTGACGACGCTTCTGATGCTGAGTGCCGCACCGCCCCGGGTGTCGCCGTCGAGCTTGGTGAGGATGACGCCTGTGTAGTCGAGTCGGTCATTGAATTCCTTGGCGGTGTTGACGGCATCCTGTCCGGTCATTGCATCAACGACGAAGAGAATCTCGTCGGGCTGTACGGCATCGCGGATGTCCTGTATCTGCTGCATCAGCTCTTCGTCGATGGCCTGTCGTCCGGCGGTATCGATGATGAGCACGTCGTGCCCCTTGGCTTTGGCATACTGGATGGCATTGCGGGCAACGAGTACAGGGTCGGTGGCGCCTTCCTCGATGTAAACCGGCACTCCGACCTGTTCGCCCAGCACGCGCAGCTGTTCCATTGCAGCCGGTCGGAAGGTGTCGCAGGCGGCCAGCAGGGGATTCTTGCCGCGCTTCTCGTGGAGGAGCTTTGCCAGCTTGCCGCTCATCGTGGTCTTGCCGGCACCGTTCAGGCCAGCCATGAGGATGATGGCCGGATGTCCCTTCAGGTTCATGTCGGTGGTTTCGCCGCCCATCAGTTCTGCCAGCTCGTCGTGGACAATCTTCACCATCAGCTGTTGCGGCTTGACGGCGGTCAGGACGTCCTGTCCGAGTGCTTTCTGCTTTACGGTATCGGTGAACGACTTTGCAACCTTGTAGTTCACGTCGGCATCGAGCAGGGCGCGGCGCACGTCTTTCAGCGTCTCGGCAACGTTTATCTCTGTAATCTTTCCTTCGCCTTTCAGTATCTTGAACGACCTTTCGAGTCGCTCGCTTAGGTTTTCAAACATCTTTAATTTACGGTTAAGTCCCTTCCAAACCTCCCCTTAATGGGAAGGAGACATGTTAAGGCAGGGTACATTATGTTATTAATTCTTTTTTTCCTTGTGTTTCGCTTCACGTTCAGTTCTCTCCAGTTATTGGAGAGTTAGAGAGAGTAGTTTCGACGAGGGGCATGACGACCTTGCTCAGTACCTTGTCGTTGAGGAAGTGTTCTCCCTCGAAGAGCCGCATCTGCTCCTTCCCATAGTGCTTCAGGAAGTCTGACTGGCAGTTGACGAGCTTGTCCTGAGTGCCGAACAGCCCCCAGACCAGAGTTTTTTCCTCTGCGGTGATGCCCTTGAAGCTGTCTTTCTCCACTTGCTGGAAGGCCTGAATCATCGGCTTGTCAACCTTGAATTCCGTCTGTCCGTCCTGTCTCTTGTTGCGGAACTCTCTGCGTCCCAGGCCCCGGAAGGTCAGCAGTCGGGCCATGTGGAACGAGGGATTGACGAGAATCCTTTTCCTGCCCCTGATTTGCTCTGCATAAAGTGCCCCCATGCTCGTGGCTACGATGAGGTCTGGCTGCTCCCTCTCGACAAGCGATTTCAGGAAGGCAATGGCATCAATCGGGTCGGTGGGCACGTCGGGGCTCAGCACCTGTACGCCTTTAGGGTAGAGGTGGTTGCGCATCTGCGTGGCAGAGCCTGTGCTGCCAGCCGAGGCGAAGCCGTGTATGTAGAGGACCTTCTTCACGCGTGCAAAGGTACGAAATAAAATGCAATTAAGCAATTTACTCTTTATCTTTTTTATTAAAGATTACGATGTGTTGATTGCTTCATCGCCATGAAGTGATTGCTTCATCGCGATGAAGCAATTGCTCCATCGCGATGAAGCAACGAAAACGACGTGACGTATGCGCAGCCGTTGCATGTTGCGTCGGACAACGAAAAAAGCCTCCCCGAATGTGGGAAGGCTTCGTAAAGTTTGTCTGCTTCTTACTTCAGAGTGACAGTCACTGTCTTATCCTCTTCAGCCACTACCACCTTGTCTTCGCGGAGAAGCCAGCCGAGGGCCAGATACAGATCTTTGTCGGTCTTCAGCTTTGCAGCTTTCTTCAGATCCTTAGTGTTCAATGTGCCATTTTCATTGAGGGCCGTCCAGACGGCACCTGCAAATGTTCCAACTGTTTCAGTCATAGCTTTTGTGTTTTTTTTTGGTTAATCCTTAATCAATCTATTTTCTTTCTCTCATTACTTTACGAGTGCAAAGTTACGGCAAAATCTCTTTTCCTTGCTCTTCTTTCGTGGATTTTTTTATGTTTTATGGCATGTTTTTGATATTTATCAAGGCTAAGGTAGTGTTTATTTCAGAAAAAAGTATATCTTTGCGCTTCGTTTAACCATAGGATAACCATCATGCAAACCCACAAAATGTTGGCTTTTGCCCTCCTCGGAGCCGTGCTTCTCGCCTCAGGATGCAAACGCGAGACGAAGGACGAGATGTTTCATCGCACTTTCGAACAGCTTACGCAGAAGGAGTGCCCCAAGTACGTCGATCCCTGCACGCGCCTGGACAGTGCCAGCTACGACATCCCGAGCCGAACCGTCAGCTATAACTACACAGTCGATGGCTTGCTCGACAACGATTCCATCTACACGGACGAGCACGTGGATGCTTTCCGTGAAGAAATCCTCAAGGGGCTGAAGAACAGCATACAGATGAAGCCATACAAGGACGAAAGCGTCTCCTTCCGCTACATATACTACAGCATGAAGACAGGCAGACTCCTGCTGGAGCTGTCCTATTCGCCGGACGACTATCGCTAAACGGAGCCGCCTATGCAGAAAGTCATCCACTACGCCGACCTGTTCATCGATACCGACTCCCGCCAGACCATGCAGTCGGGCAATCCCGTGCAGCTCACCGACACAGAGTATCGTCTGCTCGTCTATCTGCTCAGGCATCAGGGAGTAGTCTGCCGGCGCGACACTATTATAGAAGATGTGTGGGGCGAGCGCTTCCTTTACGACACGGGCACACTCGACGTCCATCTCTCTTCCCTCCGCCACAAGCTGGGCTGGACGAAGGAAGGGCCCCTTCGGACCGTGCGCGGCGTAGGACTCATCCTGCCCCACGAGTCACCGGCTTCCGGCATCGTGAAGATAGACCTCTTCCTGCGCGAACTCCTCATGTGCCACGAAGATGTGCTTCGCCGCAAGGACATTCGCTGCTACCTGCGTCTCACGCCGTTTGTCTATGAGATTCTCGTCGATGAAGCCATCCTGCGCCAAGTCTTCTCTTCTGTGTTCGCCCTCTTCCTGAAGTATGCGCCCGACGGAGCACGCTGGGAAATCTCATCGCAGCTGACTGTCCGCGCCTATACACTGACGTTCACCTCGACAGGAACCTGCCCCGACTTCGCTGAAATCGCCTCAGCCCGGCAGCAGGCAGCCTTCCTCGGCATCCCCATCCGCATGGGCAACAAGCATTCGGCAGACGGCGACATCATGGGCGTGGAGCTCAACATTCCGATGGACGACGGCGACTTTTAAGGAAAACTTAAGGAAACTTAAGGAATCATGCCGTACCTTTGCCGCGAAAAACAAAAAACGACAAAAAGACATAACGACATGATGAAAAACTTACTCTATGGCATCCCTGCATTGTGCCTCCTGGCCATCGGTATGCCATCTCGTGCAAACGTCAATGCAGTTGACACAAGTCGCGTTGTTGACCTTGATGAAATATCGGTGACGGCACAACCCAAGGAACAGATGCGCCTCCGCCTGCAACCCATTTCGAGCAACCTCCTCGATGCAGCAGCCATCAAGAACCTGGGAGTACGCGACATTCGCGAGCTCTCGCTCTTCGTCCCCTCTTTCGCTATGCCTGACTACGGCTCCCGCTACACATCGTCAGCATACATACGCGGCATCGGCTCCCGTGCCAACAATCCCGCACTGGGAATGTACATCGACGGAGTGCCCTTGCTCAGCAGATGCATGTTCAATTCCCATCTCTACGAAGTGGAGCGCGTCGATGTCCTTCGCGGACCGCAAGGCACACTCTACGGCATGAACACCGAGGGCGGACTCGTGCGCATCTACTCTAAGGACCCCTTCCAGCACCAGGGAACAGACGTCAGCCTGAGCATCGGCTCCCGCTTCTACCGCAATGTGGAGGCTGCACACTATAATAAGGTAAACGACAAGTTTGCCTTCTCCGTGGCTGCATTCTACAGCGGTCAGAACGGTTTCTTCAAGAACACCACGACAGGCAACCGCGCCGACTTGTCCAATGAGGCTGGAGGCAAGGTGCGCTTGCTCTGGAGGCCGACACGCCGCCTCTCCTTCGACTTCATAGCCGACTACCAATGGGTCAACCAGAATGCCTTCCCCTACGGACTGATGGATGTCGCCACAGGCCAGGTTGCTGATGTGGCTACAAGCATCGACGGCAGGTATCGCCGCACAATGCTCAACACGGGCCTGAAGCTGAAGTACGAAGCTGACGCCTTCGAACTGTACAGCACCACATCCTACCAGCACCTCGACGACTACATGCTCATGGACATTGACTACCTCGCCAAGCAGAACATGCTCATGGAGGAAAACCAATTGCAGAACGGCCTGCTCGAGGAAATCGTATTCAAGGGGAAGAACACCGGCATCTGGCACTGGACCGCCGGACTATACGGCTCCTACCTGTGGAGCAAAACGGACGCCCCCGTCTATTTTGACCGCGGGTTCAGCGAGACTATTACCAACGCCGTATGGCTGGCACAGAAGGGAGCCATGTCGCTCTCCGGCATGACACTTACCGACGATAGCCACATGACGCTCAACATGAGCCCTGTTGTGCCGGGACTGTTCCGTACTCCACAGTACAACCTGGCCCTGTTCCACGAGTCGAACATCGACATTACAGACCATCTTACGGCAACGCTCGGACTGCGATATGACTACAACCACGTGAAGCTCGACTATGAGACTTCCGGCTACATGGACGTGGAGCTCCTGATGAAGATGAGGCGTGGTCCCGCCGTGATTCCTATGGCTAACTACAGAGCACGAATCAACGATGTGCTGGCACACGTCCACAGCAACGACTTCAACCAGCTGTTGCCCAAGGTCGCTCTCACCTATCGCTTTGGCGACGGCAGCAATGTCTATGCCACGTGGAGCAAGGGCTACCGCACCGGAGGCTACAACATACAGATGTTCTCCGACGTGATTTCGCGCGAGATTGAAGACAAGGAAAGGGCTACGGCAGACCTGGACATTCAGCACGACGAGGCTGCATACGCCGACATCGAAAAGACTATCTCATACAAGCCCGAAACATCATGGAACTATGAACTCGGCGCTCACCTCAACCTGCTGCCAAACTTGAAGGTTGACATCGCCGGATTCTTCACTCAGGTGCACGACCTGCAGCTCACCGTCATGGCCGGCGACACATCCTACGGACGCATGATGAAGAACGTGGGCAAATCCAACAACGGAGGTGTCGAACTGAGCGTGAACGGCTCCGCTTTCGACAACCACCTTATATATAATGTATGCTACGGCTTCACCCACGCCACGTTCCGCAACTATACCGACTCGCTGGAAGTGAAGGTGGGCGGACAGGAAGTTGAGGTCGATGGACACAAGGTCATGGTACGACAGAAAACCCAGAAGCAGTTCGTAGATTACAGCGGGAAGCACGTGCCGTACATCCCTATGCACACCCTCAGTGCAATGGTCGATTACCGTCTGGACTTCAACAATATGCTGCTCCGCAGTTTGACTCTTGGTGCTAACCTCACCGCACAAGGCAAGACCTATTGGGACGAGGCCAATGTCACCTCGCAGAATTTCTACGCACTCCTCGGACTCCATGCCCTGGCCGACTTCGGCACCGTGTCGGTCAACCTGTGGGCACGTAACCTCACCGACACTAAATATACCGTGTTCGGACTGGAGAACGTGAAGGGTGGCAACTATATCGGACAGCGCGGCAACCCCATCCAGTTCGGCCTGGATTGTCGGCTGAAGTTCTGATGCATGAGCACAAAAAAAGAGGGCATGTCTAAGTAAACGGACATGCCCTCTTTTTTGTTCAGTGCCAGAAAGGGAATCAGGGGGCAGACAGTCTTATCGTGTCCGCCCATTGTGTGTCCCAATAAAGGCTGACACCCGACGTGTGCTCTTCGTTGTCGATAGTGTCCTCGAAGAATTTGCCTTGCCATAGGGTCATATAGTTGATGCGCATGGGCACTTCGCTGAAACGCTTTTCGTAGAGCACATCGTTGTTCTTCCCGAGAGCCTGTACCGTGTAGCTGCCCACGTTCTCTTCCTCGTTTGGCAGGAAGAGATAGACAGTGAGTATTCCAGGCTTCCCCAAGCTATCGGCAGGAACTGCAATCTCGGAAGTCCTGCCCGTGCTTTGCGGCGTGAAGCCCGTCGTGGCATCCAGCACCGTTCCGCCTATCGTGCTGCTGAAGCGCATCTTCTTGAGCTCGGCGGGAAGCGCATCCTCCGTCTCGACGCGAAAGGCAGCTACCGCATGCTTGAGCGTGATTTTCCTGTCGGGACTCGTGTTCTGGTCGAAGGTGAAATCCTCGCAGTAGTAGAACGAGTTGGGCACGTAGTCATTCTCCCACGAGATGTGGCTGGCGGAAGTAATCCTGCACCCCTGCGAGCCGTTGTAGCCAAGGACGAGCACGCGGTAGTGGCCGTAGGGCAATGTCAAGGTGAACTTCGGATAGGCTTCGTTGTTCTCTTCGTAATTCTTCTGGTCGTGCTGAATGGGCGAACATGCCTGCTCGCCGGTCTCAGCATTGAAGACGGCTATCACGAGATGGGCCAGGGTAGAGGGATGGTTGGAGGCCACCGCCCTGGTGTCTGCCGAGCCGGAAAGGTCGTCGAAGCTAACTTGGCGGTAATTCTTCACGGTGAATGAGATGGAATGTTGCTCCTGCGATGCGGATGCTTCCTCCGGTTCTGACTGACAGGAAAGGAACATGGACACGATACCTGATGCAAGAAGCATGAAAAAGCCTCTGAGACGATGTGTAAAGGACATTTTTATGTGGTTTATGTGTTTAAGCACACAAATTTAGGCATTATTTCGGTATTATTCAATTATTTTTGTGTAAATTTGCAGTAAGTTACGTAACAATTGACAACAAAAGCTCAGATAGCCCTATGATTATACTGCTTGCCTGGGGAATTTTCCTTTGTCTCGTCTATCTCCTCTTGTGGGGCGACGCATTCTACTATAAGTACAACCTGCCCAAGGTCTGCAAAAAGGTGTTCGATGCCTTTACTGAAGAAGAATAGCGTAGCGCTGCTTGCCATGCTCCTTGCATGCTGCCAGAAGGTTGACTTGGCCGCATATACGGATTCACCCGACGGCATCTCAGCCGGAGCCACGAGCGAGGCTGTCAACGTAGTTGGCACGGGAGAAGGCTCTGCAGCATATCCCTTCACGGTGGAGGACATTCGTTCTATGCTCCTTTCCGCAAGCAGTCCCGTATGGGTGATAGGCTATCTCGTGGGAACGACGCCCTCGTCAATGGGCAATGCCACGTTCCTTTCGGAAAGCCAGAACCAAACCAACATCTTGCTTTCCTCCGATTCGCTCTGTGCCGATACCGCCCGTTGCATCCCTGTAGAACTCTCTTCCGACAAGTGGAGAAAAGCACTCTCGTTGCCCACGAACACCCTGCACTTCCGCAAGTGCCTACTCGTGCAGGGCATCCCTTCCCGCTATCTCTACAACAGAAAAGGCCTGCGAGGTGTTTCCGCAGGCCTTTGGCTTGATGGTTTCGACATTGCTTCCGTTGCCCCTCAGGACTGGAACACCATCGAAATCCGTAACTAAAGAGAGTTTTGAGACTATGGGGTGCGCCGTTATCTCGTCACGAGTATCACGATAGACACAATGGAGGAAATAACGCTGACGATGCTGGCACCCGCACCGAGGAACGTGTAGAAGGCGCTGCTCTTAACGCTCTGGCTCTTGTTGGGCTCCACATAAATCATGTCGTTCTGCTGCACGTAGTAGGCAGGATTCTGGAATACCTGGCTGTCCGTAAGGTCGATGGAGTACTTCTTGCGCACGCCGTTCTCCTCGCGGTAAAGCGAAATCTTCTGGCGCAGACCCGTGTCGGCAATGTCGCCGCAGCGGGAGAGCACGTCCAGGATGGTGTTGCGCTCACTGGTCAGGCTCACGACCTGCGGCGCTCTGACTGCACCCAGCACTGCCACGCGGGCATTGAGCAGGAGGACGGTCACCTCGGGGTCCTTGATGAGGTTGGCCTCGATGATGCTCTCCTCGATGCGCTTCGCTGCCTCGTCCATCGTAAGTCCTGCCACATTGACACGCCCAACTGCCGGCAGGGTGACGCTTCCGTCGTTGGACACCGTATAGCCATAGGCATTTGACATGTTGCCGGAGCTGTTAAGATACGAAGAGCTCGTGCTGGTGCCGCCGCCGGTAGTACCCATCACTACATCTTGAGCGAAGATGGAAAGCAGCTCGGGCTCGCTACAGGTGACTTTGATATATACCTGGTCGGCGGGTTTCAGACGCATCTCGTACTGCTGGAGCATTTGCTGCCCCTGCTTGAACACCTGGTCGGAGTCCTGGAAATATACAATCTTCTTGGTTGACACGCAGCTCGACAT
Source organism: uncultured Bacteroidales bacterium (assembly GCA_902763865.1). GTDB lineage: Bacteria > Bacteroidota > Bacteroidia > Bacteroidales > Bacteroidaceae > Physcousia. Next base: position 62,424 of record CACWTR010000007.1, read on the forward strand.
CAGAAGCATCGTCATCAGTGCGAGCAGAAGGGATGTTGACTTTTTCATTGACTTATTTATGTTTTCTGCGCAAAGGTACGCTTTTTTATCTTATTTGCAAAACGGAGAGCAGGAAAAATAGGAATAAAGGCTTGAGATTAGGAATCCTATCTTTGATTCGCTGTTGCAAGAACACATTCCGGCTGCTTTCGTTATGGTTTCTTTATGAGTTCATGCTGAGGAGGAATTCCTCGTTGGTTTCGGTGCCTTCGAGTCGGGACTTGACTTCGTTCATGGCTTCGAGAGGCGTCATGTCGGCAAGGAACTTGCGCAATATCCACATGCGGTCCAGGGTCATCTTGTCTTGCAGCAGGTCGTCGCGACGAGTGCTGCTGGCAATGATGTTGACGGCAGGGAAGATGCGCTTGTTGGAGAGCACACGGTCAAGCTGCAGCTCCATGTTGCCCGTTCCCTTGAATTCCTCGAAGATGACCTCGTCCATCTTGCTGCCGGTATCGATGAGGGCAGTGGCGATGATTGTCAGGCTGCCGCCGTTCTCGATGTTGCGGGCAGCGCCGAAGAAGCGTTTGGGCTTGTGGAGAGCATTGGCATCAACGCCACCGCTGAGCACCTTGCCACTTGCCGGCGAAACCGTGTTGTAGGCACGGGCCAGGCGCGTGATGGAGTCGAGGAAGATGACCACGTCGTGTCCGCATTCAACCATACGCTTTGCCTTTTCAAGGACGATGCCTGCAATTTTCACGTGACGCTCAGCCGGTTCATCGAAGGTGCTGGCAATCACTTCTGCTTTTACGGTGCGGGCCATGTCGGTCACTTCCTCCGGGCGCTCGTCGATGAGGAGCATCATCAGGTAAGCTTCGGGATGATTGGCTGCAATGGCATTGGCAATGTCCTTCATCAGGATTGTCTTACCTGTCTTAGGTTGAGCCACAATCAGAGCACGCTGTCCCTTGCCGATGGGGGCAAAGAGGTCAACGACACGAGCGGAGAGGGTGTCGCCCTTGCCGGAGCAGAGCTTGAACTTCTGGTCGGGGAAGAGCGGTGTGAGGTTCTCGAAGGGACTGCGGTCGCGCACCGTGTCGGGGTTGCATCCATTGATTCGGTCAACGCGAATCAAGGGGAAGTACTTTTCGCCGTGCAGTGGTGGGCGGACCGGACCTTCTATCACGTCTCCCGTCTTGAGTCCGTATTGCTTGATGACTTGTTGCGTGACATAGATGTCATCGGGACTGGTCAGATAATTGTAGTCACTGCTGCGGAGGAACCCAAAGCCCTCGGGCATCACGTCGAGCACGCCTTCGCCGCGAATGCTGTCGCCGAAGTTGTAGGGGGCCTCCGGTTCTGCCTTTGACGGTGCAGTCTTGGTCTCCTTGCTCTCGCGTTCTGGTTGCTGAACAGAATCGATGGAGTCAGTCTGATTGGCTGTCATCAGGCTCTTTGCCTGTTCTTCGGCAGTAGGGATGTCCTGTATGATGATGAAATCAGGGTCCTCAGATGGCAACCTGTCCTCGCCTTTCTCAGCAGTCACATCTTGAGCAGGGGCAGTCTTAACGTCCTCCTGCTCTTTGGTTGCAGGCTGCTGAATGGTTTCCTTGGCCTGGGCAGGCTCGTCTGCAGCCTCGGCTTTGCTGATGCGTTTGCGGCGTTTCTTTCCTTCCTGAACTCCCTCTTCAGTGGTCGCTTCTGAATCCGGCTGAGGCGTTTGGACGCTCTCTTCTTCTTTGGAAGCAACTTGGGCCAGGGCTTTGGCCTCTGCTTCTTTCTCTGCCTTGGACTTGCGTCCACGCTTCTTGGGAGCGGGTGTCACGGCAGTTTCTGTTGTTTCACCCTCTGCGTTTCCTGCTTCTTCCGGCGCTGGAAGAGCCGTTGATGCTGCAGCCTTGGGCTTCCTGCCTCTCTTCTTGGCTGGCGCTACCGGTTCGGCAGCCAGCTGGAGCGACTGGGCATCCAGTATGTTGTAGATGAGTGTAGTCTGGTCGTTGCTTAGTTCCGCACCGAGTTTCCCGGCAAGCGCAGTAAGCTCTGCCAGAGTCATTCCTTCAAGTTCACTTTTGTGCATAGTCTGTGTATGCTATTATAAATATATAATGTATTAGGGAAGAAAATACTATACTGTCGGAAAGAGGCCAACAGCTGTTTCTCTAAAAAGCGATGCAAAGATACAACAAAAAGTGAAAAGAAGAAAGTGAAAAGGGAAAAATGTTTGCTTACCTGCACTTTTTTGTTTAACTTTGCAGGAAAAACAGCATGGTTTCGTACTTACAGGCACAGAATCTGACGCGAAGCGTGGGGGACAAGACACTTTTCCACGACCTCAGCTTCAGTATCGGCGAAGGACAGAAGGTTGGCCTTATCGCCAAGAACGGCACGGGCAAAAGCACGCTGCTCAACATCCTGAGCGGAAAGGACCAGGCCGACGAGGGGCAAGTCGTCTTTCACAATGACATCCGCATCGGATATCTTGAGCAGACTCCTGTCTATCCTCCGGACCTTACAGTCATTGAGGCTTGTTTTTGGCACGGCAACGAGACGACCAACCTCATCCGCGAGTACGAGAGCTGCATGGCATCGGCGAATCATGAAAGCCTGCAGGACATCCTCGACCGCATGGAGCAACTGAAGGCTTGGGACTACGAGACGCGGGCCAAGACCATTCTTTCGCAGCTCTTCATCACAGAGTTTAACAAACCCCTCTCCCAGCTTTCCGGCGGACAGCTGAAGCGTGTCGCACTGGCCAATACGCTCATCATGGAACCCGACCTTCTCATCCTCGACGAGCCGACGAACCATCTTGACCTGCAGATGATAGAGTGGCTCGAGAACTACCTGTCACGTTCAAACCTAACCTTGCTCATGGTGACCCACGACCGTTACTTCCTGGACCGTGTGTGTTCTGTCATCATGGAGCTGGACGACGAGACGGTCTATACCTATCATGGCAATTATGCCTATTACCTGGAGCAGCGTGCACAGCGGCTCGAAGTGGCGAGGGCAGAAGTGGCGAGGGCCACGAACCTCTACCGCACGGAGCTGGAGTGGATGCGCCGGATGCCACAGGCACGCGGTCATAAGGCCCGCTATCGCGAGGATGCCTTCTACGAACTCGAGAAGCAGGCACACCGCCGCATCGAGGAGCAGCAGGTCAAGCTCCAGATGAAGTCGGCCTACATCGGCAGCAAGATATTCGAGGCGGAGTACGTCAGCAAGGCATACGGCGAGCGTGTCCTGCTCAAGGATTTCTATTATAACTTTTCGCGTTACGAGAAGCTGGGCATTGTCGGGGCTAATGGTACGGGCAAGAGCACTTTTGTCAAGATGCTGCTCGGGCTGGTCACTCCGGACAGCGGACGCTTCGTCGTAGGCGAAACGGTGCGCTTTGGCTACTACAGTCAGGAGGGCATTCAGTTCGACGAGCAGATGAAGGTCATCGATGCCGTCCGCCGGACAGCCGAGTATGTTGACCTGGGGGGCGGGCAGAAGCTTTCCGCCATGCAGTTCCTCCAGCACTTCATGTTCTCGCCGGCGCAGCAGCAGAACTACATCTACAAGCTCTCGGGAGGCGAGAAGCGCAGGCTCTACCTCTGTACCGTCCTCATGCAAAGCCCCAACTTCCTTGTCCTCGACGAGCCGACCAACGACCTCGACATCACCTCCCTTCAGATACTGGAGCAGTACCTGCAGGACTTCCGCGGCTGTGTCATCATCATCAGCCACGACCGCTACTTCATGGACAAGGTTGTCGATCATCTGTTTGTCTTCCAGGGCAACGGCGTCGTGAAGGACTTCCCCGGGAACTATACACAGTACAGAAGCCTCAACCCTGACCCCTCTCCGCGGAAAGCGGAGAACACGCAAGCCAGTCAGGGCAGCCGGAATGCTCAGGCTTCCCAGGGCACTCAGCGAGAGCGCAAACGCAGGATGACCTTTCGCGAGCGGCAGGAGTTCGAGTCGCTCGGGAAGGAAATCGACGCCCTGGAGAAGGAGAAAGCCGACATCGAGGCAGCCCTCAGCAGCGGCAGCATCTCCACACAGGAAATCATCGAACTGAGCAAACGTCTGCCAGTCGTCAACGACCTCCTCGACGAGAAGTCTATGCGATGGCTCGAACTGAGCGAGATAGAGTAGGGGGGACCCGGTCATGATTAGGATTCACCATTCATTATATATTCACACATAACCATTATCATCATGGAAACGGCCAATACAGAAAACAAGGGCAAGAAGGAGGAACGTACATTCCGCTGCAACGACTGCGGCAATGTCATTTACAAGCACGAAGTCTTTTGCTCGAAATGCGGCAAATTGTTAGACAGATATGACTTTGAGGACTGATAGTGAAACTTTTTTGCAAGAATTGTTTGCAAATAGGAATAAAAGCAGTACTTTTGCAGGCAAATTGCAGAACAGTTGAAGATATGAGCAAACTTCTGAAACCGGAAGGATATAAGTCTCTGCTGGATTTGAACCAGACGGAGCAAGCTATCAAGAATATAAAGGACATATTCCTGTGCAGCCTCAGCAACGAGCTGCGTCTGCGTCGCGTCACGGCGCCGCTTTTCGTGCTTCGCGGGCTTGGCATCAACGACGACCTGAACGGCGTGGAGCGCCCCGTCTGCTTCCCCATCAAGGACATGGACGATGCTGTGGCCGAGGTGGTCCATTCGCTGGCCAAGTGGAAGCGGCTGACCCTGGCCGAGTACAAGACACAGCCAGGCTTTGGCATCGTTACCGACATGAACGCCATCCGTGCCGACGAGGAGCTGGACAACCTGCACAGCCTCTACGTTGACCAGTGGGACTGGGAACGTGTGCTGCTGCCCGAGAATCGCAACGAAGCCTTCCTGCGCCGCATTGTCCAGAAGATTTACAATGCCATCCTGCGTATGGAATTCTACATCTGCGAGACGTATTCCCAACTGCAGCCCTACCTGCCCGAGGACATTCATTTCGTCCACAGCGAGGAATTGCTGCAGATGTATCCCGACAAGTCGCCGAAGGAGCGCGAACATCTCATCTGCCAGAAGTACGGAGCCGTATTCATCATCGGTATAGGCGGAAAGCTCAGCAACGGGGAAGAGCACGACCTGCGTGCGCCCGACTACGACGACTGGAGCACTCCGAATGAGAGCGGTTTCCTGGGGCTCAACGGCGACCTGCTTGTCTGGTATCCCCTGCTGGGCCGCAGTATTGAGCTCAGTTCGATGGGCATACGCGTAGATAAGGAAGCTTTGCTCCGGCAGCTGGCCCTGCAGGGCAAGGAGCAGCGGCGCGAGCTTTATTTCCACCAGCGTTTGCTGAACGGCACGTTGCCCTTGACTATTGGCGGCGGCATCGGACAGAGCCGTCTGTGCATGGTCCTGTTGCACAAGGCCCACATCGGCGAGACGCAAGCCAGCATCTGGCCCGACAGCATGCGGCAGGAATGCAGGGAAGCCGGAATAACACTCATATAGAAAAGCCTCACCCCCCTGAAAGGGCAGTAAGCCCATAGCCCAGGGCATCGCCCTGGGTCATCGCGTATATCATCCTTCGCCCTGAAAGGGCAAAAGAATAATAAAGGAATGTCTGTCACCCTTTCAGGGTTTTGTATTGTTGATGACCCTTATTCCGGGGGGTAGTACCCCTGTCTGTGTTCTTTCGCACCTCCGGTGCTTTTCCTCGGACACTAATAAAAATTTTTTGCGGATAATCAAATAACTTCATAACACCTCGTGAGTCGATGGCCAACACCTCGTGAGTCGATGGCCAACACCTCGTGAGTCGGAGGCCAACACCTCGTGAGTCGATGGCCAACACCTCGTGAGTCGGAGGCCAACACCTCGCGAGTCGATGGCCGACACCTCACGAGGTGTTTTTTCTTGCCTTATGTTTGGTCGGGTGAAGAAAAATGCCTAACTTTGCGGCTCGAAAAGGCTCCTCCCTCCCAAAGTCAGGAGGCAGGAAGCCGAAACATAAATCAATTCTTTAATAATTAACTTTTCAAAAAACATGTACAACAAACATCAAGAAAGGCCTGATGTCATCGTCTGGAGGCAGTTTGCCCGCAAGGGCTACAGTGCATTCGCCAGTCTCCATCGCGAGGTACGAATCGGCATCCTCGGTGTTGCCACGCTTGGCATAGCGGCTTCGGCTCATGCCCGGCTGAACGGCGACGCGGTGACCGAATCCGATGCCCACGAAGTTACCGACGAGACGGAAATGGCCGAAGTGACGGTGAGCGGCAGCATGGCTCCGCTGACCGAGTTGCAGTCGGCGCGCATCGTGAGTGTGCTCACCCGACAGGACATCGAACAGGCGGCGGCGCAAAGCGTTAACGACCTCCTGAAATCAGTCACCGGCGTGGATGTCCGGCAGCGCGGTGGCTTTGGTATTCAGACGGACATCAGCATCGATGGCGGGACTTTCGACCAGGTCACCCTCCTGCTCAACGGCATCGACATCAGCAATCCACAGACAGGACACTTATCAGCAGACTTCCCCGTCAGCATCAGCGACATCGAGCGCATCGAAGTGCTCGAGGGAGCGGCCAGTCGCGTCTATGGCGGACAGAGCTTCGGCGGCGCCATCAACATTGTTACGCGCCACGACCGCCAGAAGAGCATCGACCTGGCAGGACGGGGTGGCTCCTACGGCACCGGCGAAGGCGAAGCACGAATCTCCTTTCCGCTGTGGCGCACAAACCACCGCATCAGCGGCGGCGGCGGCAGGAGCGACGGCGGCACATCCAACAGCTCCTGGCAAAAGGGACAGCTCTTCTATCAGGGCGACTACGAGGACGACGCGTTGCGGCTCGACTGGCAGTTCGGCTTCTCGAAGAAGAGCTACGGAGCCAACACCTTCTACAGCGCCGCCTATCCCGACCAGTACGAGCGCAACCGTCGGCTCATGGCCGGCGTCAGCGCCGAGACGAAGGGGCGCTTCCACTTCACCCCGCAATTCTTCTGGCAGCGCTCCTACGACAACTTCGAGCTTGTCCGCGGCACTTCCTTCGGCCAGAACTTCCACCGCACAGACGTCTATGGCCTCAAGGCCGGCGGACACATCGCCTGGGCCCTCGGCAAGACGGCTGTCTCGGCACTCCTGCGTCACGAGGACATCCTGAGTTCGAACCTGGGGAAGAACACACCCCCCGAAGGCACACGCGACGTCTATACCCGCAGCGATGACCGCACGACGGTCTCCTTCAGCCTCGAACATAATGTCCTGCTCCGCCATTGGACCTTCTCTGCCGGCCTGATGGCAAGCATGACCCCCAGCATCGACCACCGCTTCCGCCTGTATCCCGGCATCGACATCGCCTGGCGCCCAGCGTCCGGATGGAAGGTGCTGTTCTCCTACAACAAGGGCTTCCGCCTGCCCACCTTCACGGAACTCTACTACAAGAGCCCCACGCACGAAGGGAACCGCGACCTGAAGCCCGAACACAACCATTCGCTGTCGCTCGCAGCAGAGTACAGGCGCAGCGGGGTGGAGGCGAGCGTGAAAGGCTTCTATCACCGCGGGACTCAGATGATAGACTGGGTGATGTATTCGCCCGACGACATCTACCACACCGCAGCCTTCGACCTCGACAATCTGGGCGTGCAGCTTCGCGGAAAGCTTCTCCTGCCGGAGCTTCTCGGGCGCGACACCTGGGTGCGTTCCCTCAGCATAGGCTACACTTACATACACCAGACGAAACACGATGCCCAGCAGGTAGTCAAGAGCAACGTTGCAATGGAGTATCTCCGGCATAAATTCGTGGCGAGCCTGACGCACCGCATTGTCAGCCGGCTCTCCATGAGCTGGAATTTCCGCTGGCAGGAACGCGTGGGCAGCTACATGGCGGACGGCAAGCTCGTTCCCTACCGTCCCTACGCCATGCTCGATGCCAAGCTGCAATGGGACGCCAAGCGATACAACCTCTACGTCCAGGCCACCAACATCACCAACCATCGCTACTACGACCTCGGCTCCGTGCCGCAGCCCGGCATCTGGGTCATGGCCGGAGCTAAGTTCAAGATCAATCTCGACAAGGTTTTCTGAGACAAGCACAGCCCCCGGCGTGTTATACAAAAAGCAAGGGGATGCGTCTGCTTTGTCAGGCGCATCCCCTTTTTGGCTTTCGGACGGATGGCTGCTGAGTTCAACGATGTAGAGCGGCAGAAGGTAGCGCTCCTTCTCCTGCCAGACATGCAGACGCCCAAGCTGGTCGAGCAGCTCTTTTCCGTTTTGGGGATAGCGAAAGGCCGTGAGCAGATGGTCTATCTGGTGCGTATCGACACGTTACCCTGCCTGTTTCTCCTGTTGCGCTCTTTGCGCTACATCGAGCATGACCGGGCTGAGGTCTTGCGAGTAGCCCGACAGTTGATGAAGCGCGGAACAGACGGCAGCTTCAATCTCGCCAGCATCATCAAGGTCGCCTTTGGTCTCGACGAATTGTCCGGCACCTTTTCCCTCCGCCTCCAGCCCTATCAGATATCGCGTCTCGAACAGTCGTACGAGGCTTTCTGTCAAAGCATGGCCTGAGTGTATGCTGAGTTTAGGCATCCATGGCCGTCAACCCCTTTGTCCTTTAGCGTAGCTTCCGTCATCAGCCAGATACAGTTCGCGGGAACTCACTTAAACTATATGATTCGTGAAATTCCATGACATCATGTTTTGTGTGTAATTTCATTCACGCAGAAAATCCATTTTATACCTACATACCTACATAATCGATGTTTACACATTGATACTACGTAAGTTACACTATGTATGTTGCCTACATAACTCGAACCACTCCCCCATTTCACCTATTTTGTCCTAAAACTCCACTAATTTCGAGGCATGAAATGTGTGCCGACATGTGGTTTAACATCAGACTACATGCTAAAATGAGTTCTTTCCCTTGCGAAAAAATTATTTTCCCTTGCGAAAATAATTTTTTCGCAAGGGAAATGTTAAACGAAAACCGCAGTAATACAATGAGATATGCTGTTATAACCATAGAAATGCAATAAATACAGACCGATTTATGTAGGTTGCCCTCATTTTATGTAGGTTACATACATAGTATAACACTCTGCTTTTCAGTTAGCTATATGGTAAAATGTAGGTATGTAGGTATAATTCAAAATTTTTTGTGAAAGATTTTACTTGTTCTGAAAATGGATAGTGTCACATCGCAAAAAATAGGGAAATAAACCATCCTTCAAGTCGAAGTCTGCCCAAAAACGTGCGATACGGAAAGAGTCTGTTTCGGAAAAGCTTTAACAAAAAGTGAGTTCGACGAAAAATCCCACAACGGGTATTTGTTCGAATGCTTACAATTTATACATGGATTAGGGACAATCAATCACTACCTTTTACCAGATAAAAAGACTCTGTTCCGTCCGTCAGGAAACCGTTTAATTCATTATGGTCGCAATATAGCTCCCCATTAAAGGTCTTGTCCCAACCCTCAGCAGAAGAAAGCTTAATCACTCGTCCATCAAATGTAAAAGTCCCCTCTTTATATATATAAATGATGCTATCCTTTTCATCCACAATGTAATAGTTGAACTCGTAGGTATAATTCTTGTGTAGGAATATGTTCACAGCATTCGCCTCGTGAGGCTTAAACCAGTACCCGAAAAGTACCTTGTCATCATACACCTCATCAGAATCCAACTCTGCATACAACTGTTCTGTAATCGGATGCTCAAATATAGCAGAAGCATCTTCCTCATTATCTACAAAGGTATTCTCCATTGCCACCTCGGTTTCCTCCTCTCTGAAAGAAGGACAACTAACCATCCACCCCAGGCAGATTATAACCAGTATAAAAAGGAACAGTTTCTTCATAATAGGTTTATTCTTTTCTAGTAAAAGTTAATTAAAATGGATCAGAATCAGTCTGGGGTTCATCTTGAAGAATTCCAGGGCTTCTCATCAAACCTGATGTTCCCATCAAAATCGACCAGGTCAACTAAGCCTGAAATGATTTGGTTGCCAACTAACTCATAATCTTTAGCTCCTATGGACATATATTAATACTTTTTTAAGTTACATGGTTTTCTGTTACGATGAAAAAGGTAATTATTGCCCCACACTTTTGGTATCGATATTTATCCCTATGAAGAATCTCGACACATTTCTCATACCAAGAATCTTGTTTCAATAATTCGTTGTATGTCATTATATGTGCATTTTAGAAGTTATATTTATTCTTAGTTTTGTCGCCATTTAAATATTAATAAGGGAGTTACCATCTGGAGAATCAGAGTCCCTTGATCCAAATTTAATCTCCAAATTCTAACACTCGATGCTTAATGAAAAGATTCAGAATCTTTTTTGCAGTTTCTCGTTCATCAAAGCTATCATAATATCCTATCCGAAAGAATTGTTCTTTACCATTCCTTGAAATAACAGACGAAAATTTGTTGTTTGTCAAGTCTGAGATTGAAAATTCGCGTAAATTAATTTCTTCACGATGACCAATTTCCATTTCCTCCAGAAAACTCTCCTTAGCTTCAAAGGTAGTTAAATCTGGATAGATTTTCCGTACATCATAAACAACCATATAACGTGGATTTGAACACGCAGCAGTTCTGAATTTGTTCTCAAATTCTTCAACAAAATAAACAATCATATAAGGTTCATTCTCACTAAAGAAAAATGGTGTTATTACATTAACTACTTTTGCCATGATTTTAAAAACTAATTATGAATTGTTTTTCTGTACTTATTTTTACGTCCTCAACCAATTATACTTTCACTTTCATCATTGTGCTTGTCTTTATTCTTTAATACAGCCTCCTTACTTGTATTAGCATAGCAATAAACACAGAAGTGTCGACATGTATTATACATTCCAATGTCTTTGCTTACCATACAGCCACATATTTTACGCTGTCCAATATCTTTCACATTTTTCTTCTTCTCAGGGATAGGTGGTAGTTGACCGAACATATCTCTTTCTGGCCATTTCAACGTGTGAAGATAGTAAATCAATTCTTCATCTTCAGCAAAGATGCGCTTCATCAATTCACCATCTATGCAACGATTGTGCTCAATGCCGTATGATTCAAGATCAATGTCTTCTGCACAAGTGGCAATTTCTATTTTCCAGCCCTCCTTGTCCCAAGCTTCACGAATCTTCTGAAGCCCTTGCACAATTTCAATTCGTTGGGCATGATTGGCTTCTGCATTTTCTACGTCTTCTTTGGTGAAGAGCATGGTTTCTTTAACGAGGTTGTTTTGTACCTTTCTGTAAGCCTTCACATCAACGAAGCTGAAAACCAATTTGTCAGTGTAACCCTTCAGTTTGTTACCAACATGCCAGATGCGAGTTAGTAAATCACGAGGTGTAATGTTCGGAGTAATAATCAATGGGTCGAAACGCCAGATGACTCTCTCCTTACCAATCTTTTCCGACAATTTCTTGAATGTCTCAACACGATCATCAACAGAAGACACATTAGGCTCAAAGCCTTCCTTCACATAATCGTTGAGTGTGACTTGAAAGTAGTAATGGATGCCCCTTTCATCCAACTCATGAAGATAAGGAAGTATAGGCTTGGGATTCTTTGTCCAAAACACAACCACCCTGCAGTTCATAAACGAAATGTATATCTTCTGCTGATTGAATGGATTGTACCAAGCACAATACCCTTTAGCCAAGCGGTTAAAAAACCACTTGGCATAAAAGGCTGGTATATCTGTAGAACGGCTTGCAGATATGATTACAGGAGCCGTTGCTTCTACAAACTCACCAGAGTCCGTACGAATTGAAACTTTTTCAGACGCCATACATTTTTGAAATATAATCTATTATTTTATTAATCGGGATATTAGCATATATATCGGCAAGCCATCGCATTTTTTCATTACGAGGTTTAAGCTTATTATCCATATATGCCCTAATTCTTTCAAGAACACGTTCGTTAGTTCGATCATGTCCTGCATAATAACCTGGAACTTTTCCCTTCTTTTTGTCATAATAGGTATCATTATGATTCCCTACAAACCATTCCATATCCTCAATAAATTGCCTGTTGGCGCGAGAATCAGAAATCAAAGTCGAACATTCATATATCCAAGCTTTGTCCTCTAGTATAGATTTTCCTACGCGAGAAACTGCTTGTTTCGCTTTTCCAGGAGATGACAATTCTTGTTTTAGGTCCTCTTTATTAGTTTTATCTTCGTCACCTGTGAATGCGTTTATTACGGTTTGGGCAACATTCTGCAATCCATCAACAAAACCATCAAACAAACCTTTTTCTTGTTGAGTGGGTTTCTTGTTTTGGCTTTGTTTTTTTGCAGGTTTGCCTATACGTTGGTTATAGTCAGGGACATAATGTTCCTGTAATCTTGTCCACGCTGTACTTGGACCATTCTTGCCAGGCTTCCAACCTTCGAAATTGTCAAGCATTGTTATGAAAGCGAAATAGTCCTGATTATCACCGTTTTGAGCAAATGCATCTTCAAGTGAACTAAGAAGCTTTTGCTTATCTCTTTTAATTACAGATGCCGCAAAAACTCTTATACCATTTTGCCAATCTTTAAGAGCCTCTCCTTCTGGATTTTGAAGAACAATTGTTCGCATTCCCTCTTCTAAAGTTCCTTTTTCAAGTTTCTTTGTCTCAATAGTGGAAGATGTGTTGCTGGTCTCAGGAATACTCTTCTCTAGAAGTTGACCGTACATTTCACGATAAACCTTTGACAGATAACTTGACTCTGTTGTAAGGAGCAAATCCGTAAAATCACGTGTCATGTTTGCAAAG
>CACWTR010000008.1 GCA_902763865.1 uncultured Bacteroidales bacterium
AAAAAACGAAGCGAAAAATCACAGGTAAAGTCACGGACGAGCAGGGCGAACCCCTCATCGGTGCCGCCATCTTCGTGAAGGGAACCGGCGACAGGGCCATAACCGACATGGACGGGAACTACGCTCTCTCGACCGGCAACGAATCTCCCGTCATCGTAGTCTCCTATATGGGTTACGAGACGAAAGAAGTGCCCGCCGGGAAGCAGACCGTTGTCAACGTCAAGCTCGGCGAGAACACGGAAGAGCTGGGCGAGGTCATCGTGACGGCCCTCGGCATTAAGCGCGAGAAGAAGATGCTGGGCTATGCCGTGCAGGACCTGAAGAGCGAACAGCTCAACCTGACGGGCGACCCCTCGGTGACCTCGGCCCTTGCCGGCAAGATAGCCGGTGTGGAGATGAACACCGCATCAACCGGGCTGGGAGGCTCCACGAAGATAACCATCCGCGGCAACTCGTCGCTGACGGACAACAACCAGCCGCTCTGGGTGGTGGATGGCGTGCCATTCTCGGATAACCAGACAAGCGACGTGACAGCCTACGGCGGCTATGACCGCGGCGGCACCAGTTTCGACCTCAATCCCGAGGACATAGAGTCCATCTCCGTACTGAAGGGACCGAATGCCGCAGCCCTTTACGGAGCACGTGCCGGCAACGGCGTCATCCTCGTCACCACGAAGAAGGGAGTGAAGCAAAAAGGCTTCGGTGTCACGTATTCAGGCAGCTTCACCTGGAGCCAGCCTGCACAAACCATCAAACTGCAGAAGACCTACGGACAGGGAAGCAACTCACGTTTGCAGTATATATATAAGGAAGACGGCAGCATCGACCACATGACGGGCGAGAATTCCTTCGGCCCTTTGCTCGACGGACATCTCGACGTTGCATGGAACGGCCAGATTATTCCCTACACGGCCTACGGCAACAAGCTCACGGACTATTTCAAGACAGGCTTCTCTCACTTCCATTCCGTGGCCCTTGGCAAGCAGACCGACACCTCCCACTTCCGCCTCTCGCTGGGCTACAACGACAATCGCGGCATGTTCCGGGACGAGAAGCTGGACAAGCTGACCATCGACCTCAATGCAGGGCAGCAGTTAAACAAGTGGCTCAACGTCGATGGCAAGGTGTCGCTGTCCCGCACGAAGGCCAACAACCGTCCGCAGACCGGATTGGGCGGTGAAGTAGGCCAGCTGCTGCTCATCCCGGCTAACATCCGCCTGGAGGACCTGGAACAGTACAGCACCGACCAGCGCCCGCACCGGAACTGGTTCGGTCCCGACATGAACTACAGCAATCCCTACTATATCCGCCATCAGCTGCAGAACAGCGACGAGCGGCTTCGTGCCTTCGGCTACTTCTCGGCTAATGCTGACATCAAGTCATGGCTGAAGTTCCAAGCCAAGTACGCCTTCGACTACTACCGCACACGCATCCAGGAGACCGACCTCAGCGGAGCCATCAGTGCAGAAACCAGTGGCGAGAACACCTGGCAGTCGCAGATAACGGAGGACAACATGTACCGTGGCGAGACGAACCACTTCGAGCATAACATCTCAGCCATGTTCCTCGGCGACTACACGCTGAACGACAACTGGCGCTTCGGCTATACCCTGGGCGGCAACATCATGTACCAGAAGTACGAGCTTCTCGGAGCATCCGTGCGGAACATGCTTCGCAAGGATACCTGGCTCTTCAATACTGCCGAGCGGCTAAACAGCGCTACCGACAGCGGCAGCGACCGCGCCATGTACTCCATCTTTGCCTCGGCGCAGGTGGCCTTCCGCGAGTACCTCAGCCTCGACCTCACTGCCCGCAACGACTGGTCCTCGACGCTGCCTTCCGGCAACCGCTCTTTCTTCTATCCGTCTGGCTCGTTGAGCTACATCTTCTCCGATTTCATGCGTTCCATCGACAAGCCCCTCCCGTCGTGGGTCACCTTCAGCAAGCTTCGCTTCTCTGTAGCCCAGGTGGGTAAGGACCCCGAGCCTTACAATCTCTACAACACACTTCTGTACAGTTTCTCCAATGGCGTAAGGCAATCGACGGTGCAGACCATCAAGATGAACAACAATCTGAAGCCGGAAATCAAGACTTCCTTCGAGGTTGGCCTCGACATGAAGTTCCTCCAGAACCGCCTTGGCTTTGACTTCACCTTCTATCACAATACCACCAAGAACCAGGCCATGCTTGTCGATGCCTCGTCGCCTTGGAGCCAGCAGTGGGTGAATGCCGGCAAAATTACGAACAAGGGCATCGAATTCACACTCTACACCACACCCGTCAAGACAAAGGACTTTACTTTCGACCTCAACCTGAACCTGGCCCACAACGTCAGCACCGTGGATGAGCTGGCCGACGGCGTGAACCGCATCTACTTTGCCGGCGACTCGCACATGCCCGTCAAGGTAGGTGCCGTGGCAGGAGGCAAGCTTGGCGATATCTATGCGAATAAGCTGATGAAGCGTGATGCAGCCGGCAATATCGTGGTAGATGCCAATGGGCTGCCCCAGCCTGAAACAGGCGGCGGCAATCAGGAGCAGTGGCTGCTGGACCATCCCATTGGCAACATACAGCCCAAGCTTATGATGTCGCTCATGCCTACGTTCAACTACAAGGGTATCATCCTTTCTGCCATGTTCGACGCAAAGATTGGCGGCGACATCGTCAGCGTCTCGGAAGGCATGGCAACAATGGTCGGCACGTCCGAAAGGACGCTCTACCGCGGAGAGCTTCAAACCGTGAACGGCACGACCGACTACTACATGACCGTTTCCGGCGTCAAGGCCGACGGCAGTGTGAACGACATTCCCGTCTCGGCACAGCGTTACTACCAGACCATCGGCCTCTTCTCCAGCACCCAAGGCTATGCCGAGGAGTTCGTCCACGATGCATCCTTCATCAAGCTGAAAGAGCTTTCCCTGGGCTACGACTTCCCGAGCCGGCTGCTCGGCAAGACGCCCCTTACGTCGCTGCGGCTCTCCTTCGTGGCCCGCAATCTCTGCTTCCTGATGAAGAACACGCCGGGTAATCCCGAGGGAGGCTACGACACCACCATGTTCTCCCAGGCGCTCGACTTCCTGGCTGTCCCGTACTCCAGGACATTCGGCTTCACTTTGAACCTTGGATTCTGACAATGCATAAATCCCACTTCATGGTTATGAAACACACTATATATAATAATGTAAGACAACTCTTACCTTCACTTCTCTGTCTGTTCGGCCTGTCCTGTCTGCTTGTCTCCTGCTACGACCTCACCGAGATGAGCCATAATCCGTATGCCATCGAAGTTACGGGCGAAGAGAAAACCAGCGAGGTGACACCGGCGGAGGATGCGTCTCCATATGCCGACATCAACCTTAGCTATGCGCTCTCTGCCGAGGACTCCGCCAAGTGCATAGACAACATAGGCTCCGTGCCGACGGACCTCCGTTCCTTCCTCTACCAGAGCTACTATTCCCAGTACCAGCGTGCCACCAACCTGACGCACGACATCTACTCCGGCTACGGAGCCTACAACCAGCCCAAGCACATGAATGGCTCGCCCCGCTACGGCTACACCGACGGATGGTCGGCCTACCGCTGGGAGGACTTCTACAACCAGCGCTGCACCGAGTACCGCAACATCCTGCGAGCCCTCAAGTTCAATAACAATCCCGAGCACTACAAGAACCTGTTCTACAAGGTGCGCATCTACATGGCCTTTGTCCTGCTGGCCCACACCGACACCTACGGCGACATGCCCTGCAAGGAATACGTGCAGGCCAGGATTCCGGAAGAGAACAACGTCAGCTACAATACGCAGGAGGAAATCTACGACTGCATGTTCCGCATGCTGGAGCAGGCAGTGGATTCCATCAAGCCCGACGATGCCAGCCAGTACAATCCCGCCGATGCCGACATCTGTTACTTCGGCGACGACATGAAGTGGCTGCGCTTCGCCAATACCCTGCGTCTGCGCCTGGCCCTGCGCATCTCCAATGTCGATCCGGCCCGTGCACGCAAGGAAGGCGAGGCGGCACTCTCCAACCAGTACGGCCTCATGCAGTCGAATGACGACAACATGCAGACGGTGCCCAAGTATGCTCCTGTCGGCATCGGCGGAGAGGATGCCGGCGGCGACGAGAACGGCATGGCGATGTGCTCGGTGGCCTACGGAGGCGAGTTCGTCCTCTCGTGGGACATGGAGCAGTTCTACCGCAACCTCTCGACAGGTGGAGCCGAGTACCAAATCAAGACCGGACGCACGGGCTCGACCACGAAGGTCATCGACCCGCGCTGCCTGAAGTGTTGGTATCGCGCCAACATGACTTCCGAGACGCTCGCAGCCGGCGAGGAGTCGTTGCGCGAGGACTATGTGGGCTGCCACCGCAATGCGCAGGACGACGACATCTCCATGTCGGTGCTCAGGTACAGCCTCACCAAGACACAGCCCAAGCCCACATCGAAGGAACTGAATCCCGACTTCTACTTCAACTATTGCCGTCCGCACGTCTGGCTCGGATATGCCGAGAGCCTCTTCCTCAAGGCCGAGGCCGTGCTTCGCGGATGGAGCGGTGAAGGGCTCACAATGGACGTGGAGGATTACGTCCGCGCCGGCATTCAGGCCTCAATGGACCACTATCAGGTCAGTGCCGCAGATGCCCAGTCATACATCGATGGCGTGAAGTGCTTTGCCGACGGAACATTCCAGAGCGGCGACAAGGAACGCATTCTCGAAGCCCTGATCACCCACAAGTGGATGGCCGTCTTCCCCAACGGCAACGAAGGCTGGGCCGACTTCCGCAGAACCGACTATCCTGCCCTGGAGGGCATGTACAACCCTGAGACCGGCACCGTGACCAACACCTCGGGCGACCCGCTCCTGGACCATCACCTCATCAAGCGACTGCTCTATCCCAACAGCGAAAGCTCGAACCAGTATTTCACTAACAATGCCGAGCTGCAAGAGAAGAACAGGCAGAGCACCCGACTTTGGTGGGACGTAGATGACACCCTGGACGATGGCGGCAACCGAAAAGCAGCCTACCATAACTTCACCGAGGTCCCGGATGCCGCAGAATGAAGTTCCGGCAGCGGAGAACACCCCTCGGCGAAGCGCACCCGTCGCGTCGCATTCGTTGCTTCATCGCCATGAAGTGATTGCTTCATCGCGATGAAGCAATTGCTCCATCGCGATGGAGCAATCAAGACATCGTGCAAGACCGGCAATGTCGTGCGGTGAACGACCTCAGCGAGTAGGAAAACATAATGAACGAAAAAAGAAACTTAAACTAAATACGATTGCTATGAAATTAAAGCGACTTACCCTTTCGGCAGCTCTTCTGCTGCTGGCTTTGTCGGGCTTTGCCCAGCAGCCGCTGAATGTATGCTGCCATCCAAAGGACATCAAGAACTGGACTCCGGGCTCGAATCCGGACGATGCATTCAATGTATCCAAGGTTCCCCTCCAGGCCCGTTTCAAGGAACCAACCCTGATGAAAGCCAACTCCACGCAGTTCTACGAAGGACAGATCTGCAACTCCACAATCCTCTATCCCACCTGCTCCCTCTGCCCGTCGCAGGGCGAGTTGGGTAACTTCCTGGGCTACCAGCCTACCTACTGGCAGTACATGGACAAGCTCGTCTATTGGGCCGGAGCAGCCTCCGAGGGCATCATCAACATCCCCCCTGCCGGCTCAACCGATGCCGCACACCAGAGCGGCGTGAAGTCCCTGGGCAACATCTTCTTCCCGCCCGCAGCGTTTGGCGGTACACAGGCATGGGTCCGCGAGATGCTTGTCACGGAGAACGGACATTACCCCATGGCCGTCAAACTCTATGAGATGGCTAAGTACTACGGTTTCGACGGATGGTTCATCAACGAGGAGACCGGCGGCGGCTCGCAAAGCGAATGGGAAGCCTTCTGCAAGGACTTCTATGCTGCTGCTATGGCCGACGACCCGAACACCCAGATGGAAATACAGTGGTACAATGCTTCGCGTTCCCCCAACTTGGGTATTCTCAAGACGCACCCCAACACCTCGCAGTTCCTGGAATACGGCGCTGTGGGAGACTATCGCAGCTACGCCTCGCAGCTGAACTGCACCGAGGAGCAAGTCTATTCCAAGATTTATGCCGGTATCGAGTTGGCTCAGGCCGGACACCTAGGATGGGCAACAGCACTGAACAGCGCCATGCCAACCACCGGCCACGTAGGTTCGCTCGACCTCTTCTGCCCCGAGACGAAGATATGGGAGGACCCTGCCAAGAAAGCCTTCAAGTCGGCAAGTGACTGTCACGGCGAGACGGCCTACCCGATAGGCAAGACAGTCTTCGACAACGAAGAAGACATGTGGGTGAACCGCAACTCCGACCCCACCCAGCCCTCGGCCAGCGGCTTCCCCGGAGTCTCCAGCCGCGTCCTGGAGCGTTCCGTCATAACAGGTATGCCCTTCATCAGCGACATGTCGGTAGGCAACGGTAAGCACCGCTTTGTGGAAGGCCAGGTTCAGGGCACGTCCGACTGGTACCACTCGGGCATGCAAAGCATACTTCCCACGTGGCGCTGGTGGATAGAGAAGAGGACCGGCCTGGAGATGGCCATCGACTGGGACGATGCCTGGAACGTAGGCTCCAGTTTCAAACTCAGCGGGTCCCTCACGTCCGGCGACCACCTGATTCGTCTCTACAAGACACAGATTCCGGTCACGGACGGCGGCATCTATCGCGTTGTCTATAAGTCGAGCCGTCGTGTCACCTTCCAGGCCAAGATTTCCACCAAGAGCTCCGTCACTCCCGATGTGACGCTCACAGGCACCTCGACCACCGTCAACGGATGGACAGTCTGCGACTTCGACCTGTCGTCCCTCAACGGCAAGACTATCTACATGCTTGGCATCAACATCAAAGTGCCGGGAGCACTCTCGTCGTTCTCGTTCAACCTTGGGCAGGTGGCAGTCCTGCCTGCCGACTATGCTCCGGCAGCTGTACAGGTGAGCGACCTTGCCACGTCCAGCGTGCTCGGCGAAGAACGTGGCGACATCCGCGTCACGTGGAAATATACCTGGAACAAGGACTTCGACCACTTCGACATCTACACGCAGACCGTGGGCGGAGAGAAAACGCTCGTCGGACAGACCCGCGACGAGGGCTTCTACATTCCCCGCTTTGAGCGTAACGGCGACGATGCCTACGTCAGCGTGCTTGTAGTGCCCGTCATGAAGGACGGCAAGCAGCAGGCAGCATCAGAGCTCAAGGTCAGCTATCCCGCACCGACAGCTCCCAAGGTGAGCTACACCGTCTCGCCGAAGAGCTACCTCCTCGTGGGCGAAACGGTGACAGTCACGGCCAAGTGCACAGGTCATCCTACAGGCTACCAGTGGACCCTCCCCGAAGGCGTACGCCTCGCCAAGGGAAGCAGCCTGACCGACGAGTCGGTATCGCTCGTTGCAGAACAGGAAGGCAAGGTGAGCCTGACGGTTGCTGCCACGAATGCCGTCGGCACCACCGAATACACGGCTGAGGCTTTCGACGTGTTTGCCGACGCATCGGCTGTCAAGTCCGTCTATAATGTGCTCAAGGGCAAGACCGTTGTCAGCTTCAGTGGCTCCACCAACTCCACCGAGGTGCCCGACAAGATAATCGACGGCGTGACCAGTCCCTCGCAGACCAGCGCCAAGTGGTGCAACATCTCCTCCGACAATGAGGTCGTGTTCGACATGGAGGGCGCTTACCGCATGTACGGCTTTGTCATCTACGACGGCAATGCAGGTCCCGAGTCAGGCGTTGACCAGATTGACTCCTACACCATCGAACTTTCCCAGGACGGACAGACATGGCAGACCGTGGTCGAAAACGACACCCCTGGTAACGAGAAGATATCCGTCAAGAGTGACTACATCGCACCCGTCAAGGCCCGCTACATAAGGCTCCGCCCCCACGTAAACGGGACGCTCCGCATCTGGGAGTTTGAAGCTTACGGCAAGGAGGACAACAACCTCACCATGAGTATCGAGCCGAAGGAGATGACCATCATTGCCGGCGAATGCAGAAACGTGACGGTTCACTACGACCTGGGCGGTGACAAACGCGAGGATTACTTCGTATGTACAGCTCAGTCCTCCGGAAGCACCGTCATCGGCACGATTAAGGAAGACCCGTCGAACCAGTCGTTCACCGTGCCCGTCATCGCAGGTTATGCCTACGGGCTGGACAATGTCACCATAACCATCAACAATGGCGGCTCCTATCAGCAGCGCACGCTTGCCGTGACAATTGACTCCAATACGCAACCCAACATCCTGGCCGGCAAGACTGCCACTGTGCGTCACTACAAGGCCGACTACTCTTACGAGGCCAAGTACAACGAGTACAGCGTGCAGACGCTCACCGACGGCGACCTCGAGACGGAAGGACTGCTCGAGATTGAAGACTTCTCCACTCACAAGCGCGACCTCTGGACCATCTTCGAGGCACCGACCAGCTCCGGGTGGAACCTCTCGAAGGTGAACATCTATCTGCCCGATGGCAACTTCGGAGAGAACGATAACGGCAACGAAGGCACCGTCACCAAGACGGTGGAAATCTGCGTGGGCAATGACCTGACCTCCATGACCACCATCAAGACATTTACAGAACTCGACGGCGTCTCGCAGCTTTCTTACATCCTGCCCGAGTACAAGAATACCAAGTATATTGCCGTTGTCTCAACCCTGAACGCCTACTTCTATCCCTCGATGGCTGAAGTCGAAGCCTACGAGCAGTACGAGAGTGCCATCCCGCTGAATGCTCCGGTGGACATCGTCAACTGGACGGACGACGTGCTGGCCGAAGGGAAGCCCGTAGATAGCTATACCGACGCTACGCTCGACAACCAGGGCTGGTGTCTCTTTACCCCCGAGGTCAAGGCGAGCGGTGCATTCCCTGTCCTCGACGGCAAACTGACCACCAAAAGCGGAACGGTTTATGCCATCGATGCCACAAAGAAGAATTCTCTGGTACTGAAGACAGCCAATGCTCCCCAGACGCTCCGCTTTGCCGAGCCTGCCAACTGCGAAGAGCTCTACTTCATCGTCATCTCTGCCGAAGGCGCTTCTACCCTAAAGGCTGAAGTCGGCTACGAGGACGGCACCACCGAGGCTGCCTGCCAGTTCACCGTGAGCGACTGGTACGGCGGCAGTGCCAATCAGGGCGAGGCCATCTATGGACTGGACCGCATCAAGCGAGGCAACGGCTCCGGCTATTCGGCAGATGCCTTCGACGGACGCACCAACTTCCGCATCTTCGAATACACCCTTGCTGCCGACAAGAGCAAGAAGACCAGCGGCATCACCTTCACTTCCACGCAGTCCGGACGGATACCAACCGTCCTCGGCATCGCAAAGAAGGGTTACAAGCCTGCAAACCCGGATGCTATCGAGGCGGTGAAGGCAGAGCAGCCGGCAGGGCAAACCGCTGTCTATTCCGTCAGCGGCATGAAGCTCGACAAGATGCAACGTGGTGTCAACATCGTCCGTTCCTCCGACGGCGTTACCCGAAAAGTCCTCGTGAAGTAATTCGTGTCTGAAGGACCAGATGGACTAAATGAGATACTTAAAAACCCTAAATGTGGTCCTACGATGTTAAGATACAATAATTAAATGAAGTTTTTTGTGTGACTGTGCACCATAATCCCTGAGAATGATGTAATTTTGGAGGCGCAAAGCACAGTATCACCCTAAACGAAAAAGAAAAAGGAACATGAAGAAACTGTTAACTATGACTTTGCTCGCAGTCACGGGAGTGTGTCTGACGAGCTGTGTGAGCAAGAAGAAACTGGCTTCTTGCCAGAGTGATTATAACGCGCTGATGGGTAAGTACCAGACGGCGCAAGAGCAGCTTTCCGATGCTAAACAGAAACTGTCGGTATCGGAGACCCGCATCACTGGCCTGCAGGAGCAGCTCACGGCCAACAAGCGTGCGCTTTCGAAGATGGACGAGACGAACAAGGCCCTGCAGACGTCGCTCAACCAAAGCCTCACCAATGCCAGTCAGAACAACGTGAGCATCGAGAAGCTGGTGGATCAGATTAACGAGTCGAACCAGTATATCCGCCATCTGGTGGAGGTGAAGACGAAGAGCGACTCCCTGAACATGGTGCTGACCAACAACCTGACGCGCTCCCTCTCGAAGGAAGAGCTGAAGGAGGTTGACGTGCAGGTACTGAAGGGCGTGGTCTATATCTCACTGGCCGACAACATGCTCTACAAGAGCGGTTCGTATGAGATTAACGACCGTGCAGCCGAGACATTGTCGAAGATAGCCAAAATCATTACGGACTACAAGGACTACGACGTGCTCATCGAGGGCAATACCGACAACGTGCCCATCTCGAAGACGAATATCCGCAACAACTGGGACCTCTCCTGCCTGCGTGCCTCCAGTGTTGTTCAGTGCCTGCAGACGAAGTACGGCGTTGACCCGAAGCGCCTGACAGCCGGCGGACGCGGCGAGTACAATCCCGTGGAGGCTAACGACAGCAACGTGGGCAGACAGCGCAACCGTCGCACCCAGATCATCATCACGCCGAAGCTTGACGAGTTCATGGAGCTTATCGGGCAGGCACCCGATGGGGAAAATTAAGGTAGGTCCACTACACATTAATATATATATAAAAGAGAGTATGTCAAGATAAACAGACATACTCTCTTTTATGATTTAAGTATTGGTTGTATTTTGTCACACCTTTTTGTTGTAGAGGTTCTCCCTCTGGAGAGACTACTGCAGTGTGCCTGCGTTGGCAGCCTTGACCATAGCGTCGCTGGCATAGAGGTAAACTTCTACGCGGCGGCTGGCATTGCGGTCCTCCTTGCCGTTGGCATCATAGACGAGGTAGTTGGGATCCTCGCCGAAGCCTGTGGTGCCCTTGATTTGTGTGGCGTTCACGCCGCAAGCTCCGGTCAGGTAGCTGCGCACGGCGTTGGCACGGTTCTGGCTGAGCGTCAGGTTTGTCTCGTCGCTGCCGTCGCTGCTTGCGAAGCCATAGATGGCAACGTCGCAGTCCGTATAGACGTTCAGCACGTTATTGGCGAACTGGCGCAGGGAGTTCTGGGCTGCAGCCTGCAGGTCGCTCTTACCTACCTTGAAGAGGATGCCGTTGTCGAATGTCACCTTCACAGCCTCGAGGCCGTTCTTGTCGGTTGTTGTCTCCACCTGAGCGTTGGCTACGGCCTCGGCAGCTTTCTTGGCCTTGTCCATCTTCTTGCCGATGAGGATGCCGGCAGTCGTGCCGCCTGCCACGCCTACACCTGCGCCGATGGCAGCACCCAGCTTGGCTCCGCTCGAGCCGCCGGCCAGTGCGCCGATGGCAGCTCCCAGGCCTGCGCCTACTGCACCGCCGCCTGCACCACCGATGAGGCCGCCCTTTGTTGCGTTGTTCAAGTTACAACCGGAGAGCACCAAGGTCAATGCCAAGGCCCCCAAAAGGAATTTCTTTGCTTTCATCTTTCTTTGCTTTTTATTGGTTAATACTTTGTTCTTTCATTCCGTTTCCGCCTGCAAAGATACGAAAAATCAAAGAATGAAGCATGAAGAAGAGTTAATAATTATGACTTGTGAACTTTTTTTTGTACTTTTGCAGCTGGAAATTAACATAACTCAATATATCCACGACGATAATGGCAAAAGAATTAGATTTCCTCACGAAGCGCAGTGAGGACTACAGCAAGTGGTACAACGAACTGGTAGTGAAGGCAGACCTGGCGGAGCAGAGCGACGTGCGCGGCTGCATGGTCATCAAGCCCTACGGCTATGCAATATGGGAGAAAATGCAGCGCACGCTGGACGACATGTTCAAGGAAACCGGTGTGCAGAACGCTTACTTCCCCCTGCTCATCCCGAAGAGCTTCCTCTCGAAGGAGGCGGAGCACGTGGAGGGCTTTGCCAAGGAGTGTGCCGTCGTGACACACTACAGGCTGAAGACCAACGAGACGCACGACGGAGTGGTGGTTGACCCTGCTGCCCGCCTGGAGGAGGAACTCATCATCCGCCCCACCTCGGAGACTATCATCTGGAACACCTTCAAGAACTGGATTCAGTCCTACCGCGACCTGCCGCTGCTGGTCAACCAGTGGTGCAACGTGATGCGCTGGGAGATGCGTACCCGCCTGTTCCTGCGCACCAGCGAGTTCCTCTGGCAGGAGGGCCATACGGCTCACGCCACGCGCGAGGAGGCCGAGCAGCGTGCACAGCAGATGCTGAAGGTGTATGCCCGCTTTGCCGAGGAATACATGGCCGTGCCCGTAGTGCAGGGCGTGAAGAGCGAGACGGAACGCTTTGCCGGTGCTCTCGACACCTACACCATCGAGGCAATGATGCAGGACGGCAAAGCCCTGCAGAGCGGCACCAGCCACTTCTTGGGTCAGAACTTCGGCAAGGCCTTCGACGTGCAGTTCCTCAATAAGGAGAACAAGCCCGAGTATGCCTGGGCCACGTCGTGGGGTGTCAGCACCCGACTGATGGGTGCCCTCATCATGACGCACAGCGACGACAACGGCCTGGTGCTGCCGCCTGCCTTGGCTCCTGTGCAGGTGGTCATCATCCCCATTGGCGGCAAACCCGAACAGGTGGCAGCCGTCGATGCTGCCGTCGCTCCCATCATTGCCGAACTCAAGCAGATGGGCATCAGCGTGAAGTATGACAATGCCGACAATAAGCGCCCGGGCTTCAAGTTTGCCGACTACGAGCTGAAGGGTGTGCCCGTCCGCCTCGTGCTTGGTGCAAGGGACCTGGAGAACGGTACGGTCGAGGTGATGCGTCGCGACACGCTCGAGAAGGAGACACTTCCCCTGGAAGGCATCGCTGCCCACGTCAAGGCATTGCTCTCCGATATCCAGCAGAACATCTTCGCAAAGGCCAAGGCCTTCCGCGACGCACACATCTACGAGTGCGACAACTACGAGGAGTTCAAGGAACGCGTCAAGGACGGCGGCTTCTTCCTCTGCCACTGGGACGGCACCGCCGAGACGGAGGCCCGCATCAAGGAGGAAACGCAGGCCACCATCCGCTGCGTGCCCTTCGGCATGGAGCAGACGCCCGGCGTGGATATGGTGACAGGCAAACCGAGCAAGGCGCGTGTCCTCATTGCCAGAAGCTACTAAGCAGACCCTGTCCAGCCCTCTCCAGACGAGAGAGACACAAAGCGGCGGGACAGTTCCCCCTTCCTTTGGAGGGGTAGGGGGATGGGAGGACAATCTCCCCTCCTTTGGAGGGGTAGGGGGAGGCTTTTGGTTCCTGACAGTCTTTGCCGCTGAGGAAATACCTGCGGCAATCGTCACCTACGTGGCCCTGCTGATGCTGCTCCAGATGGGAGTGGCACCGGCAGAGGCCACGTTTCTTTCTGCCCTGCTCTTCGTGCCCTGGATTCTGAAGCCCCTGATGCGTTCCCGCATCGAGCGGACACGCCACCTCAGCCGGATGCTGCACCTTGTCGAGGCGCTTCTCGTGCTGAGCCTCGTGCTCCTGGCTCTTTCCTTCCGTCCGGCGCTGTTCTTCTCTTTCCCCTCTTCTGTCAGCAGCAAGCTGTTCACGCTCCACTCCTCCTTCCTCATCCTGTTTCAGGTCAGCCTGCTCTGTGCCTGGCACGAACTGGCAGCCCATGCCTGCTACGAGCGGACCCTGCCGCCCGCCTTGCGACGCCTGCTTGTTGTGCCCAAGCTTGCCTGTTCGCAGATAGCCGTCATCTTCACCTATGGAGCCCTCATCTTCCTTGTCGGAGCCTTGGAGGTCTATACGCGGCAGATACGCTACTCGTGGTCGGTAGGCTGCTGTGTGGTTGCCGGCATCCTCCTGCTTTTTGCCCTGCACCATCTCTTCTGGCTGAACGGCGGCACCATGTCCAGACTTCAAGGCCCGGCCTCCGACCATCAGGCAGAGCCGCAGCCGTCAGCCAAGCGCCGGATGTCCGTCATCCACTCCCCGCTGCTCACCATCTTCCTGCTACTTCTGCCACAGGCCCTTATGTTCCAGACCCCCCAGGGGACGGTCGGCGTGATAGCCTTCAGCATCGGCATCGCTCTGGGCCGCCTGCTCATCATCCGCCACGGGCTGCAGCGTCCCTTCTGGCCGATGGCCGTCTGCATTGTCCTCTCCCCCTTCGTCTATTGGGGCATGACGATGTGGCCGCCGCGGTTGCTCTGGGAGCTGTGCTGCTGCACGATGACGGCGCAGTTCCTCTTCGGCTTCGGCCTGGGAGCCTGCCGCCATCCCCTCAGTGCCGTCTTCGGCAACCGCTACAGCAACACCATCAATATGCTGCAGATTCCGCTCGTCTCTGCCGCCATGATTCTTCCGATGGCTGCCAGCGGCTGGCTTTCCGAACAGCTGGGCTACGAGGCCTACTTCCTCGTCAACGCCCTCTCCGCTCCCGTCTGCCTGCTGGGGATATACCTGCTCCGACTTTTCACACAGCCGCAGCACGAATCTCCCGCGGCGGGTTGAAAAACCTCGAAGAACGTGCCATAAAACTATTTTCAAAGCTTGAAAATTATTTTCACGTCATGAAAAAACTTTTGCACTTCAGGCAGTGTCTAGTGGAACGACACAGTGTAGTTTAACGATTTTAGTTGACTACTTGTGGTCTTACTCACGATAAGGGTTGCCCCGGTTTTTTTTTCTAACTTTTGGTGACAACCTTATTTATAATAAGACAGGGTGCTAAAAGTGCCTTGCGAAACCCTTTTTGAGGGAGAGAGGTCGCTTTTTGTGTGGAAAATGTCGCCTGGAGATGCACTTTTTGCCACATAGACTTTGCAAATTGCAAATAAATCCGTATCTTTGCAACGCAAAAAACGTTTTTTCTATTATGTTCGAATCTTTCTACAGAATGCATCAGTACCTGGTGGAGCGCACACAGGCCCCCATCAGACGTGCGCTGATGGATGAAATTGATTGGCACAAGCGCCTTATCGGTATCAAGGGAAGCCGCGGTGTGGGACGCACCACCTTCCTGCTGCAGTATGCGAAGGAGAACTTCGGTCCGCGGGACCGCAGGTGCCTGTACATCAATATGAACAACTTCTACTTCCAGGGCCAGACGCTCTTCCAATTTGCCCAGGAGTTCATGCAGGCAGGCGGCCAGGTGCTGCTCATAGACCAGGTCTTCAAGTACCCGGAATGGAGCCGCGAGCTGCGTCTCATCTACGACCGCTGTCCCCGCCTGAAGGTGGTCTTCACCGGTTCGAGCGTGATGCGGCTCAAGGACGAGAATCCCGACCTGGGCGGCATAGCTGCCAGCTACAACCTGCGCGGCTTCTCCTTCCGCGAGTACCTGAACCTCAGGGCTGGGACGAACTTCCGTCCCTACACGATTCGCGAGATTCAGAACCGCCACGAGCACATCGCCGAGGAAGTGCTGGAGAAGGTCAACCCCTTGGACTACTTCAACGACTATCTCCACCACGGCTACTACCCCTTCTTCCTGGAGAAGGCCAGCTTCATCGAGAATCTGCTCAAGGCTGTCAACATGATGATAGAGGTGGACATTTTGCACATCCAGCAGATTGACCTCAAGTACCTGAGCAAGATAAAGAAGCTGCTCTACCTGCTCGCTACGGGCGACTACGGAGCACCCAACGTCAGCCAGCTGGCACAGGACTTGCAGACGAGCCGCGCTACGGTGGTGAACTACATCAAGTACCTGAGCGACGCACGCCTGCTCAACATGCTCTACCGTCCCGGCGAGGATTTCCCCAAGAAGCCCGCCAGCATCCTGCTACACAACACAAACCTGATGTACGCCATGATGCCCGATTTCAACGACGAGCAGATGGTCATGGAGACCTTCTTCCAGAACGCTCTCTGGGGTCGCCATCAAGTGCAGAAGGGCGACCGCAGCTGCACCTTCATCGTCGATAAGACACAGCGGTTCCGCATCTGCCTGGAGCAGCCGAAGCGCAAGAACACCGACGTGCTCTATGCCCTGGCAGGCGTCAAGGAAGGCCTCGAACAGGAAATTCCCCTCTGGCTCTACGGATTCCTGTACTGACCCGACGCGGACGCAGAAAAGAAAGAACAACGAGAATGGATAACCCCAAAACATATTCTTCTATAAATATATAGTAACAAAGGAAATGGCAAAAGAAAAGAAATTTATCACCTGTGATGGTAACGAGGCTGCCGCTCACGTGAGCTACATGTTCTCGGAGGTAGCTGCTATCTACCCCATCACGCCGTCTTCGCCTATGGCGGAGCATGTTGACGAGTGGGCTGCACGCGGTCGTAAGAACCTGTGGGGACAGACCGTAACAGTGCAGGAAATGCAGTCCGAGGCCGGTGCTGCCGGTGCCGTTCACGGTTCGCTGCAAGCTGGTGCCCTGACCACCACGTTCACCGCTTCTCAGGGCTTGCTCCTGATGATTCCTAACATGTACAAGATAGCCGGCGAGCTGATACCGACCGTGTTCGACGTCTCTGCACGCACACTGGCATCTCACTCACTCTGCATCTTCGGCGATCACCAGGATGTCATGGCCTGCCGACAGACAGGATTCGCTATGTTCTGCTCCGGCTCGGTACAGGAAGTAATGGACCTGACAGCCGTACCTCATCTGGCTTCTCTCGAGACATGCGTGCCCTTCGTGAACTTCTTCGATGGCTTCCGCACCTCCCACGAGTATCACAAGATTGAAATAATGGACCAGGAGGACATCCGTCCCCTCGTCAAGGAAGAGTTCCTGAAGCGGTTCCGCGACCGTGCTATGAGCCCTGAGCGTCCTATCACACGTGGTACAGCCGAGAACCCCGAGACATTCTTCACGCACCGCGAGGCTTGCAATCCCTACTACAATGCTGTCCCCGAGGTCGTAGAGAAGTACCTGGGCGAGATTTCCAAGATTACTGGTCGCGAGTACCACCTCTTCTCTTACTACGGAGCCAAGGATGCAGACCGCATGATCATCCTGATGGGTTCTGCCACCGATGCAGCCCGCGAAGCTATCGACTACCTGAACGCCAACGGCCAGAAGGTGGGCATGATTTCAGTGCATCTCTATCGTCCGTTCAGCGTGAAGCACCTGCTGGCAGCTGTCCCCAAGACGGTGAAGAAGATTGCTGTCCTCGACCGCACCAAGGAGCCCGGCGCCAACGGCGAGCCTCTTTACCTCGACGTGAAGGATGCCTTCTACGACGTTCAGGACCGTCCCGTCATCGTCGGAGGCCGATATGGCCTCGGCAGCCGCGACACCACACCTGCCCAGATCATCAGCGTGTTCAATAACCTTGCTATGCCCGAGCCGAAGAATCACTTCACAATAGGTATCGTTGACGACGTCACCTTCACCTCCCTGCCCGAGGTAGAGGAAATTGCTCTCGGCGGCAAGGGTATGTTCCAGGCTAAGTTCTACGGCCTGGGTGCCGATGGTACCGTCGGTGCCAACAAGAACTCGGTAAAAATCATCGGCGACAACACCGACAAGTACTGCCAGGCTTACTTCTCCTACGACTCCAAGAAGTCGGGCGGCTTCACCTGCTCGCACCTGCGTTTCGGCGACACGCCCATCCGCTCGACCTATCTGGTGACAACGCCTAACTTCGTGGCTTGCCACGTACAGGCTTACCTCCACATGTACGACGTGACGCGTGGCCTGCAGAAGAACGGTCAGTTCCTCTTGAACACCATCTTCGAAGCCGACGAGCTGGAGAAGTTCATGCCCAACAAGGTGAAGCGTTACTTCGCAAAGAACAACATCACAGTTTATACCATCAATGCCACCAAGATTGCACAGGAGATTGGTCTGGGCAACCGCACCAACACCATCCTGCAGTCAGCCTTCTTCCGCATCACCGGCGTCATTCCCGTGGAACTTGCCGTCGAGAAGATGAAGGCAGCCGCACTGAAGTCTTACGGAGCCAAGGGTCAGGACGTGGTGGATAAGAACTATGCTGCCATCGACCGTGGCGGCGAATACCAGCAGCTCACGGTGAAGCCCGAGTGGGCTAACCTGCCCGACGACGCTGAGAAGCAGGACGACGCTCCCGCATTCGTCAAGGAACTTGTCCGTCCTATCAACGCACAGGCCGGCGACCAGCTTCCCGTAAGCACCTTTGTCAAGCACGGCACAACCGACGGCTCCTGGCAAGTGGGCACTGCCGCCTACGAGAAGCGCGGCGTGGAAGCCTTCGTTCCCGCTTGGAACAAGGATAACTGCATCCAGTGTAACCAGTGTGCCTACATCTGTCCTCACGCAGCCATCCGTCCCTTCGTCCTCACCGACGACGAGCTGGCTAAGTTCGATGGCCTCGATACCCTCGAAATGAAGGCTCCCGCAGCCATGAAGGGCATGCACTTCGTCATCGAGCCCTCTGTGCTCGACTGTCTGGGCTGCGGCAACTGCGCCGACATCTGTCCGGGCAACCCCAAGCTGGGCAAGGCCCTCACGATGGTTCCCTTCAACCCCGATGCCGAGGACATGAAGAAGATGGCTGCCGATTGGGACAAGCTCGTGAAGGTACCTTCGAAGCAACACCTCGTGGATATCAAGCAGAGCGTAAAGAACTCTCAGTTCGCTCAGCCTCTGTTCGAATTCTCCGGCGCTTGCTCCGGTTGCGGCGAAACACCTTACGTGAAGCTCATCTCTCAGCTCTTCGGTGACCGTCAGATGATTGCCAATGCCACCGGTTGCTCGTCAATCTACTCTGCCTCTATCCCCTCCACGCCCTACACAAAGAACGAGCAGGGTCAGGGTCCCTGCTTCAACAACTCCCTGTTCGAGGACTTCTGCGAGTTCGGTCTTGGCATGCAGCTCGGACATAAGAAGATGCGCGGCATCCTGCGAGAGAAGGCAGAAGAGCTGGTGAAAACTACCGCTTTCGACTGGATGCGCGAAGCCACGCAGAAGTGGCTCGACACCTTCGACGACTCCACTGCCAACCGTCTGGCAACCGACGAGTTTGTTGCAGCACTCGAGAAGGCCATCCTGCCTATTGACGGAGCCATCGAGTTCTGGCAAGGCAAAGGCATCGAGCTGTATGGAGCCGAGGTGGCTGCACAGAAGCTGAAGGAGGCTAAGGAAGCCAAGGCAGCAGGCAGCCCCATCTGCCCGTGCCGCGGCTGCGCTCTCGAAAGCCAGCTCCTCGAAGGCAAGGCTCATCTTGCCAAGCGCAGCCAGTGGATCATCGGTGGCGACGGTGCCAGCTACGACATCGGCTACGGCGGTCTCGACCACGTCATTGCCAGCGGCGAGGACGTCAACATCCTCGTGCTTGATACTGAAGTCTATTCTAACACGGGCGGTCAGGCCTCAAAGGCTACGCCGCTTGGTGCCATCGCTCAGTTCGCTGCCCAGGGTAAGCGCATCCGCAAGAAGGACCTCGGCATGATTGCAACAACCTACGGCTACGTTTATGTCGCTCAGATTGCAATGGGTGCCGACCACGCTCAGACCCTGAAGGCTATCCGCGAGGCCGAGGCTTGGCACGGACCCAGCATCATCATCGCCTACGCTCCTTGTATCAACCACGGCTTGAAGGCCAAGGGCGGTATGGGTAAGAGCCAGGCCGAGGAGAAGAAGGCTGTGGAGTGCGGTTACTGGCATCTGTGGCGCTACAACCCCGCTTTGGCTGAGGAAGGCAAGAATCCGTTCAGCCTCGACTCGAAGGAGCCGAACTGGGAGAACTTCCACGACTTCCTCATGGGCGAGGTCCGTTACCTCTCCGTCAAGAAGGCTTATCCCGACGAGGCCGAGGAACTCTTCGCCGAAGCACAGCGCATGGCCCAGCTCCGCTACAAGACCTACGTCCGCAAGACGCAGGAGGACTGGAGCGAATAAGACAAGACTCAACCCTCTACCGAAAGAGGAAATATACAGAAGAAGGCAGGTTCCCGGCATCGGGGACCTGCCTTCTTTACATGCATAGCTTTTATCTCTCGCCTTGTGTCCTGCCGAAAAAAGAAAACCTCAGCTATTCTCGCGAACCGCTGAGGATAAGATTCTTATCAGATGTTATAGGGCACAGATACCCTATAGTGTGCTGTTCGCGACTCTCGCGAACCACGAACAACTAAATACTTAAACACGACTGCAAAATTAAGCAATTTCATCCAGATATCATCTATTCGCGGTGGCCTGCTGGGAGGGTTTTATCCCAAACCGCCGAGTTTCGAGTACGAAAAAGAAGCCCATCATGGAGAATTATCCTAAATAACTTGTGGATTAAAGGAAAGTTTCGTAAATTTGCGGCACATGTGTCACGTTTAAGAATGTAGGCTGTCATGAAAAAAGGAATTATTCTTCTCGTTGCTCTCATGGGAGCAATCTCCAGTGTCATAGCCCAGGAGGATAAATCCAAGGCTGTGAACAACGAAGTGTTCGTAGATTATGACGTGATTGCCCAGTTCCCGGGCGGCGAAAAGGAATGCTTCAAGTTCCTGTCCGATAACATCAAGTATCCTGTTGAGTGTATGAAGAAGGGGATACAAGGGCGCGTCATCGTTTCCTTCACCATAAACACGGACGGCAGTATTGAGGAGGTCAAGACTATGCGCTCGCCTGACCCTGCCCTTTCCAAGGAAGCGGAGCGTGTCATTGCCATGATGCCCAAATGGAAGCCTGCAATGCATGGCGACAAGGCTGTCCGCTCGAGGATGAGCATTCCGGTTAACTTCAGATTGGATGTCAATGAACCGGCGAAAACGGACACGATACGGAATGATTCCGTCGTGAACGAGACAGTCTTCGTCATTAGAGAGACAAACGCTCTGTTCCCCGGTGGCGAAAAGGAATGCTACAAGTGGTTAGCCGCAAACATGAAGTATCCCCCGATATGCCAGGAAAAAGGCATTCAGGGGAGGGTCTTTGTCTCGTTTGTTGTCAATAAGGACGGCTCGATAACTGATGTCAAGGCCATCAGTTCACCGGACCCTGCCCTTGCGCAGGAAGGCGAGCGTCTGGTACGTTCCATGCCCAAGTGGAAACCGGCAATGCAGGGAAACAAGACTGTTCGCTCCAAGCTTACCATTCCTATTGTTTTCAGCCTGAAATAGAAAAGGAACTCCCCGAATTGCGCTTGTCTTTTTGGCAGTTCGGGGAGTTGTTGTGGGGTTCAGACGCTGACTGTGCCCTTGATGGGCGGCCAGGGGTCGTAGCCTTCGAGCTGGAAGTCTTCGTAGCGGAAAGCAAAGATGTCCTTTACGTCGGGGTTGATGAGCATCCGTGGCAGCGGACGTGGCTGGCGGCTTAGCTGCAGGTGTACCTGGTCGAGGTGGTTCAGGTAGATGTGTGTGTCGCCTGTGGTGTGGATGAAGTCGCCGGGCTGTAGTCCGCAGACTTGTGCCATCATCATGCAGAGCAGGGCGTAGGATGCGATGTTGAAGGGTACGCCCAGGAAGGTGTCGGCACTGCGTTGGTAGAGTTGCAGTGAGAGTCGTCCGGGGCCGTCGTTGCCTTCGGGTGGCGGTGCTACGTAGAACTGGAAGAAGGCGTGACAGGGCGGCAGGTTCATGTTTTTCAGGTCAGCCACGTTCCATGCCGATACGATGATGCGCCTGCAGTCTGGGTCGCGCTTGATGGTATCGACTGCTTCCTGTATTTGGTCGATGAAGCCTCCGTTGTAGTCGGGCCACGAGCGCCACTGGTAGCCGTAGATGTGGCCGAGGTCTCCTGTCTCGGGGTCGGCCCATTCGTTCCAGATGCGTACGCCCCGTTCCTGGAGCCAGCGGGCGTTGGTGTTGCCTTGCAGGAACCAGAGCAGTTCGTAGATGATGCTTTTGAGGTGGACTTTCTTCGTTGTGAGCAGTGGGAATCCTTCGCTCAGGTCGAAGCGCATCTGATGGCCGAAGATGCTGATGGTGCCGGTACCGGTGCGGTCGGCTTTGTGCACTCCTTCATCAAGGATTTTCTGTAGTAGGTCGAGATATTGTTTCATGTGTGGTTACTTCTTGATATAGTCCACGAAGTCGAAGCCTTGTGCGTGTTTCTCGTCGGGGGCGTGTGTTTCGCGGAAGGCGACTTTCCATTCGCTGCGGTCAAAGTGCGGGAAGAAGGCGTCGGCCTGTTTCGGGGTGTGGTGTACTTCGGTCAGGCAGAGGCGGTCTGCCAGTGGCAGTGCTTCGGCATAGACGCTTGCGCCACCTATTATATATATGTCTTCTTCGGCGGGGCAGGAGGCGATGGCATCGGTCAGGGATGCGTAGGTTTCTGCTCCCGGGAATTCCTGGCCGGAGTGCGACAGGACGACGTTTCTGCGGTTGGGCAGTGCTCCCTTGGGGAGGCTCTGGAAGGTCTTGCGCCCCATGATGATGGTGTGGCCCGTCGTGAGTTCCTTGAAGCGGCGCAGGTCGGCGGGGAGCCAGTAGAGGAGTTTGCCTTCCAGTCCGATGGCATTGTTCTCGGCTATGGCAGCGATGATACTGATCATTGTCGTTAGAGGGGTTGATGTTTTGCTTGTTCTTCTTTTGGGGCTCGTGAGCTTATGGCCGATGACTCGTGAGCTTATGGCCGATGACTCGTGAGCTTATGGCCGATGACTCGTGAGCTTATGGCCGATGACTCGTGAGCTTATGGCCAACGGCTCGTGAGCTTATGGCCGACGACTCGTGAGCTTATGGGCTTCGACTCGTGAGCTTACGGGCGTGTCAGAAGATTCCTTTGTCCTTCAGGAATTCGCTGATGCGTTCCAGATAGGTGTAGCTGCCGGTGCCGGGTGATGCTGTCCGCTGGAAGCAGTGTTGGCGTTTGGCGAGGATGTGCAGTTCGCTTTGTATGCCCATGGCACGCATCTTCTCCCATGTCTTGACGGAGTTCATGGCTGCCCACTGGTCTTCGTCGCCGTGGATGAAGAGCATGGGTACCGTCTTGAGGTCGAAGTTCAGTTCGGGTACGAGCACTGCGTTGTCGTCCGTGCCTCGGGAGGTGTTGTGCTCTTCGTCGCCGTCGGTGAGGGCATAGGCGGGATAGATGCCGATGCCCCACTGTACGTTGCATTCCAGTTTGTCGAGTTCGTCGATGGGTAGGTATGACTGCTGCATAGACGAGGTAACGCCCATGAGGGTGAGGTGTCCGCCTGCGCTGCTGCCCATGATGCCGATGTTGTTGGGGTCGAGTCCGTAGTCGGCGGCTTTGCTCTTGACTACGCGAATGGCACGCTGCAGGTCCTGCCAGGCCGAGATGTGCTTCTTCAAGCCTGTCTCGGGGGCGGGCCGCGGTGTGCGGTAGCGCATGGTCACGACTGCCATTCCCAGGCTGTTGAGGTAGCGACGTGCCGGTGCCACTTCGAATCCGTCGGGTCCGTTGCCGTTATAGCTGCCGCCGGAGTAGATGATCTGGATGGCATTTGTCTTGAGGTTGGCGGGGATGTGCCATTCGATGTATGGTGTGCCCTGGTTCTCCTGTGGATAGGGCATCTTGCCTTCGGGCCAGATGTTTTCCTTCACGTAGTTGGCGCGTGCATTGTCGTTGGGAAAGCGCTGCATGATTTCCTCTTCGGGAGCAAGGGGTGTGAGCAGTCCCATCTGCTGGAGGAACTCGATGCCGCGGTCCAGTCCGAATGCTCCGTGTCCCTTTCCCGGATAGATGTGCAGCTCGGCGGGTATGCCGCGCTTGCGCAGCTGTCGGTAAACCATAGTGGAGGCGTTGGGGCTGTAGGGGTCGTCTCCGCCGTGGTGCAGGCTCATGGGGCACGTCATTTCGTCGAAGTGGAAGATGGTATCGACCTTGACGTCCGGTCCGATGCCGAGGCGGACGTTGGGTGTGCCGCCTTCGCTGTCGGAGAGGACGTAGGCCGGGGCATTGACGATGGCGAAGTTGACGTGGCAGGGTATGTCGTCGGTGGCATCGATGCGTGCGTAGGCCGGTGTCTGCGAGCTGGTGGCAAGCAGCAGTGCCAGGTGTGAGCCTGCGGACATGCTGATGGTGCCTATCTTCTCGGGATTGAAGCCGCGCCTCTTTGCCTCCTTGCGCACCATGCGGACGGCCCGCTGTCCGTCCTCCCAGGCTGTCTTGTAGATGGGCAGTCCTTCGGGTCGCGGTGTGCGATAGACGAAGTTGACGCACTGGAAGCCAAGGTCGGTGAAGCGCTTTGTCCAGAGGGAGATGAGGCTGTTGTCGCAGGTGCTTTCATATCCTCCTCCTGAGATGAGTATCATGCATCCGCCGTTGGGCGTTGCCGGTTTCTTCATCCACTCCAGGTAGGGCATCCGGTGTGTGTTGGGGTTGAAGTTCTTTTCCCTTGTCTCGGCGGTCATGGCCGCAATTTGCTTGGGTTGTCTGTCGGGCATCTTGTTCTTCGGCCAGATGGGAACATGGACCCCGGCCTGCATGTTCAGCAAAAAGGAAATGCAGAGAATGAAGAGTGTGGAAATCCTTGTCTGTCTCATATCTTATGTTAGTTTCTATATCCGAAATGTTGGTTGGAGTGTGAGGGGCCTATGCGCTCAGGGTCTGCAGGCGGGCCAGGTACTTCCCGATGATGTCGAACTCGATGTTGACAATCGAGCCGGGCCGGATGGCGTGGAAGTTGGTGTTGTCGAAAGTGTAGGGGATGATGCAGACCTGGAAGGTGTCGGCAGTAGGGCGGCAGACCGTGAGGCTGACGCCGTTGACGGTTACGCTGCCCTTATCGACGGTGAAGTAGCCGTGGCGCACCATCTCCCGTGTGCTTTCATGTCGGAAGGTGTATTGGTGGCTGCCCTGCTGGTCCTCTACGGCAATGCACGTGGCGGTCTGGTCAACGTGTCCCTGCACGATGTGCCCGTCCAGGCGTCCGTTCATCAGCATCGAGCGCTCCACGTTCACTTCGTCGCCCACCCGGAGCAACCCGAGGTTGCTGCGCTCCAGTGTCTCGCGCATGGCGGTTACGGTGTAGGTGTTGTCCTTGAGGCGGACAACGGTCAGGCAGACGCCATTGTGAGCAATGCTCTGGTCGATGCTCAGCTCCTCGACGAAGGGGCAGGTAAGGGTCAGGTGGACGTTGTCCTGCTCGTGCTCTATGGCAACCACGCGTGCCATGCTTTCAATGATACCGGAGAACATAGGAATTCAAATGCATTTGAGTAAATATGGTGCAAAGATACGAAATTATTCAGAATTCTTACGCCATTATTCACATTAATTTTATAATTTTGCACGCTCTTAGGAACAGGAGACACAAATAACAGAAACATTCAATCTTTTTAATCCGATAAACAGATGTCAGGATACTTAGTAAGCGATACTCGCAAGGTGACGACTCACCGTCTGATAGAAATGAAGGAACAGGGACAGCAGATAGCGATGCTGACTTCCTATGATTATACAATGGCCCAGATTGTGGATCAGGCCGGCATCGACATCATCCTCGTTGGTGACAGCGCCAGCAACGTAATGGCCGGCAACGTGACCACCCTGCCCATCACGCTCGACCAGATGATCTACCACGCCAGCAGCGTGGTCCGCGGCGTGAAGCGTGCGCTCGTCGTATGCGACATGCCCTTCGGCACCTATCAGGTCAATGCCACCGAGGGCGTGACGAATGCCATCCGCATCATGCAGGAGAGCGGCTGCGACGCCCTCAAGCTGGAGGGAGGCGTCGAGATACAGGACACCATCCGTGCCATCCTCGATGCCGGCATACCAGTCATGGGGCACCTGGGGCTGACCCCGCAGAGCATCAACAAGTTCGGCACCTATGCCGTGCGTGCAAAGGAAGAGGCCGAGGCCGAGAAGCTCGTCAGCGATGCCCGCCTCCTGAGCGAGATGGGCTGCTTTGCCATCGTTCTGGAAAAGATTCCCGCAGCGCTCACCCGCAAGGTATGCGAGCAGGTGAAGGTGCCCGTCATTGGCATTGGAGCAGGACCAGCCGACGGCCAGGTGCTGGTCGTCCACGACATGCTGGGCATGACCAAAGGCTTCTCGCCCAAGTTCCTGCGGCGCTATGCCGACCTCTCCACAGTCATCACCGATGCCGTCGGCCAGTACATTACCGACGTCAAGGCGCACGACTTCCCTGGCGAATCGGAGTCGTATTAGAGAACACTCAATAGGCCGAGGAAAAGGAAATGAAGGACTGCATTCAGATAAAAGGGGCACGGGTCAATAACCTCAAGAACATCTCCGTCGAGATACCGCGAGGCAAGCTTGTCGTCATCACGGGAGTGAGCGGCAGCGGCAAGAGTAGCCTGGCCTTCGATACCCTCTACGCCGAAGGGCAACGACGCTACGTGGAGAGCCTGAGTGCCTATGCCCGGCAGTTCCTTGGCAGGATGAACAAGCCCGAGTGCGACTACATCAAGGGCATCCCCCCCGCCATCGCCATCGAGCAGAAAGTGTCGAGCCGCAACCCGCGAAGCACCGTCGGCACCAGCACCGAGATATACGAGTACCTGCGCCTCCTGTTTGCCCGCATCGGTCGCACGTTCTCGCCTGTAAGCGGCAAAGAAGTAAAGCGCCACACGACAGAGGATGCCGTCCAGTGCATGCTCTCGAAGCCGGAAGGCACGAAGCTGATGGTGATGTGTCCCGTCACCCTGCCCGAAGGACGCACCCTCGGGCAGCAGTTGGACATATACCGCAAGAGCGGATTCGCACGCCTGTATGTCGGGGACAATATCGTGCCGATAGAAGACTATTCCCCCTCGGAGGAACCGCAGGAGAGCTTGTTCCTCGTGATAGACAGGCTGGTTTGCGGCAACAGCCGCGACGCCATAGCACGCCTCGTCGATTCCTGCGAGACAGCCTTCTACGAAGGCCGCGGGCAGGCTGTCCTTCAGTTCCTGCCGGATGGCGAGCGCCACGTCTTCAGCACACGCTTCGAGGCCGACGGCATCACCTTCGAGGAACCTACCGACAAGCTCTTTGCCTTCAACTCGCCAATCGGAGCCTGTCCCGAGTGCGAAGGCTTCGGCAAAGTAATCGGCATAGACGAGCACATGGTCATCCCCAACACCGCAATGAGCCTCTACGACGGAGCCGTGATGTGCTGGCGGGGAGAGAAGATGAGTGAGTGGAAAGACTGGTTCATCCGCGTCAACTCCGAGCGAGGCTTCCCTATCTTCAAGCCCTACTTCGAGCTGACACAACAGGAAAAGGACTGGCTCTGGCACGGAGCACCGGGCATGGGGCCAGGGACGGGGAACTTCAAAACCGAAGTCCTCGGCGGAAAAGAAACCCTCGTGCCCGCGGACTGGCAGGTGACGCCCGAAGAACGCGAATGGGGACTGATGTCCATCGATGCCTTCTTCGAATACCTGCGGATGGGGCAGTACAAGATTCAGAACCGGGTAATGCTGGCCCGCTATCGCGGAAAGACAGTCTGCCCGAAATGCCACGGGATGAGGCTCCGCCCGGAAGCAAGCTACGTGAAAGTGGGAGGCCGGAGCATCACGGAACTGGTTAACATTTCTGTCAGCCAACTGTTGCCCTGGGTGGAAAATCTCAAACTTGACGAACACGAGGAGAAAATCGCCAAGCGCATCCTCACCGAAATAAAGAACCGCCTTCAGTACCTTCTCGATGTCGGATTGGGGTACCTGACGCTGAACCGCCCCTCCAACAGTCTCTCAGGCGGAGAAAGTCAGCGCATCAATCTCGCCACCTCGCTCGGCAGCAGTCTGGTGGGTAGCCTCTACATCCTGGATGAGCCGAGCATTGGCCTTCACAGCCGCGACACGGAGCGCCTCATCAAGGTCCTGAAACAACTGCGCGACCTGGGTAACACCGTCGTCGTTGTCGAACACGACGAGGACATCATCCGCTCTGCCGACTGGCTTATCGACATAGGTCCCGATGCGGGACGCCTGGGCGGAGAAGTCGTGTATCAGGGCGAACCACCTTCGGAATCTTCAATGGCAAAAGCATGGGGAGGGTCCCACACCTTTGCCTTCCTCACGGGAGCGGAAACGATACCCGTGCCCGAAAGCCGCCGACGTTCCAGCAGCTACGTCGAGGTGAAAGGTGCCCGGGCCAACAACCTGAAGGGCATAGATGTGCGTTTCCCGCTCGGCGTCATGACGTGCGTGACAGGCGTGAGCGGCAGCGGAAAGAGCAGCCTCGTGCGCGACATCTTCTTCAATGCCATGAAGCGTCAGCTCGACGAAGTGGCAGAACGTCCCGGCGAGTTCCTGAAGCTCGACGGCGATACGAAGAGGGTGCAGGCCATAGAATTCGTCGATCAGAACCCTATCGGCAAGAGTACACGCTCCAATCCCGTCACTTACGTAAAGGCATGGGACGAGATAAGGAAACTCTACGCGGCACAGCCTCTCTCGCAGCAGATGGGCTACACGCCTGCCTTCTTCAGCTTCAACACCGACGGAGGACGCTGCGAAGAGTGCAAGGGCGAAGGCACCGTCACCATCGAGATGCAGTTCATGGCCGACCTCGTGCTGCCCTGCGAAAGCTGTCACGGACAGCGCTTCAAGCCCGAGATTCTGGATGTACGCTTCCACGACAAGAATGTCTGCGACGTGCTGGACATGACCATCAATCAGGCCATCGAGTTCTTTACGGAGCATGACCAGAAACGCATCACCGCTTTGCTCAAGCCCTTGCAGGACGTGGGTCTCGGCTACATCAAGCTCGGACAGTCGTCATCGACCCTCTCGGGCGGTGAGAACCAGCGTGTCAAGCTCGCATATTATTTAGGGATGGAGAAGCATCAGCCCACCGTCTTCATCTTCGACGAACCCACGACAGGACTTCATTTC
This sequence comes from uncultured Bacteroidales bacterium, assembly GCA_902763865.1. GTDB lineage: Bacteria > Bacteroidota > Bacteroidia > Bacteroidales > Bacteroidaceae > Physcousia. The sequence continues at coordinate 28,631 of CACWTR010000008.1, forward strand.
CACGACATACGCAAGCTGCTTGCTTCCTTCGATGCCCTCATTGCCCGCGGTCACACTATCGTCATTATCGAACATAACATGGAGGTCATCAAGTGTGCCGACTACATCATCGACCTTGGTCCGGAAGGCGGTGATGCCGGCGGCTACCTTCTCGCTGCAGGCACTCCCGAGGAAGTCGTCAAGTGCAAGGACAGCTACACTGCCCGCTTCCTTCGCGAGAAGCTTGCCAGGAGCTGAAGTGACCTGCTCACCTGCCTGGTGAAAGGTAAGCCCCCGATTCCTATAGTTCAAGAGGGAGGCTTTCGTTGCCGTAGCGGTCGAGTGCGGTAATGGCGAGGTGATAGTTGCGGTAGTACGCACCGAGCAGGCTGTAGGTGTAGCTCGTCTCGGACGTTACCCTGACGATGTTCTGCGGTTTTTCTATGTCAACGGGCTGGTCAGCGCTGGCGTAGATGACGTAACGGCACCCTTCCTGCGGTAGCCACTCAACGCGCTCATTGACGCCTCCCTGCCGCTCGCGCCTGACGAGTATCGGCATGGCGGGACGAGCATCGCTCTGCCAGGTCATGGGAGGCAACAGGGCAGGGTAGGGGTAGTAGTCCTGACGGAGATAGGTATAGATGCCTTTTACGTTATCAGTCAGGAAGCGGCTGCGGAAGTAAGCCTGTCCGCCGAGTCCTATCTGCCGGAGGTAGCATAGCTCGCGCTGAATGATGCCCCACTCCCAGTCTTTCTGGTCAGGATGCAGGAAGTAGATGCCCAGGCCGGGGGCTACGGTGCGTCCGTAGGTGTTTTCCTGCCAGTCGGCAGCAAAGGGATAGAAGTGGTCGCCCTGAAAGTACATCATGGGCATGAGCATGTCCATGATGCCTTCACGAAGCCATCCCTGCGCATCCTGATAGACTGCGCCGAGGGCCGACCAGCCTTTTGCAGAGTAGCGACTCAAGTCTTTGTACTTGCCGACGGGCGAGCAGCTGAGGCGCACCCACGGCTTGATGGCTTTGATTGCGCTGTAGGCTTCCCGAACCATTCTGGTTATGTTGTCCTGCCTCCAGTCGCGTTTGTTCTGTCCTTTCCCGTATTTCTTGTAAGTACTGCCGTCGGGGAATGACTCGGGCTGTTCCGGGTAGCGGATGTAGTCGAAGTGGATGCCATCGATGTCGTAGCCCTTTACTATCTCGCGGCAGATGGCGGCGAGGTAGCTTGATGAGCCGGGCATTCCAGGGTCGAGATAGTACTTTTCGCCGTGCTTGCGTAGCAGCTCGGGGTGAGTGGACATCAGACTTCGTTTCCCCATTTTCTTTGCGTTGACGACCTTGAAGGCCGGCACGGTGACAACCCAGGCGTGGAGTTCCATTCCGCGCCGGTGTGTCTCCTCGATGGCAAAGGCCAGCGGGTCGTAGCCCGGGTCGCGGTCGAACTGTCCGGTCAGGCAGGGGTCCCAGGGCTCTATCTTGCTCGGATAGATAACGGAACCGCGGATGCGTGTCTGCAGGACTACGGTGTTGATGTGGCAGGCTTGCAGCTGGTCGAGCAGTTGGCAGAGTTCTTCTTTCTGCTTGCGGCGGCCAGCTTCGCTCGTGGCCTTTGCCGTGGGCCAGTCGAGGCTGCTGAGTGTTGTCAGCCACACGGCTCTCACTTCGTGTTTGGGTGCTGGCGGGGCGGAGAGAAAAAGCTCCTGAGCTTCGGTTTTGAGGCAAAATAGTGCCGTTACGATATATATTAATATATATAATGTGTATTTCATGCTGCAAAGATACGAAAAATAGTTCATAGTTTATAGCTCGTAGTTCATAATTATTTTGTATCTTTGCAATCGAAAAGGAATTGCAAATGGTAAATGATTAAACAGTAAACGTATCGATGGTTACATTTTGTATTGCATTAGTATGTTTGGTACTTGGCTATTTCATATATGGCAGCTTTGTCGAGAAGGTATTTGGCGTTAGTCCGGACCGTCGGACACCTTGCTACACGATGCAGGACGGCGCCGACTACATCCCGATGCCGACGTGGAAAGTCTATACGGTGCAGTTCCTCAACATCGCCGGTACGGGCCCCATCTTCGGCGCCATGATGGGAGTGCTCTACGGCCCTGCGGCTTTCCTGTGGATAGTGCTGGGCTGCATCCTTGGCGGTGCCATGCACGACTATATGTCCGGCATGATCAGCATCCGCCGCGGCGGAATGGGCCTGCCCGAGATTATCGGCGACGAGCTGGGCAGTGTCTGTCGGCTCGTGATGCGCTGTGTGGCGCTTGTCCTGATGGTTTGCGTAGGCGCTTCGTTTGTACTGATACCTGCCGGGCTGATGGACCAGCTGACGGAGAGACTGTTCGACGTAGGCGGCACCAACCTTGTGTGGTCGGTCATCATTATGGTCTTCTATCTGGCTGTGACGGTGTTTCCCATCGACAAGATTATCGGAACCATCTATCCTGTCTTCGGTGCCGCATTGCTTATCATGGCTGTCCTCATCGGCTTTGGCATCTTTACTCACGACGGCAACATCCCCGGCATATCCGAGGCTTTTACCGACCATTACCCCGTCCCCTACACACCGCTCTTCCCCGGCCTGTTCATCACGATTGCCTGCGGTGCGGTGAGCGGCTTCCACGCCACGCAAAGCCCGATGATGGCCCGTTGCATCAAGAACGAGAAGTACGGCCTGCGCTGCTTCTACGGGGCAATGGTGACGGAGGGCGTGGTTGCCCTCATCTGGGCTGCTGCCGCCATAAAGTTTGTCGATATGCTCGACATTGCAGGGGCTACGCCCTACGAGAAGCTCTACAACGCCATGACTGCCTGCGGTACGGTGAAGATGAATCCGGGCTTGCTCGTAGAAAGGATGTGCAGCGATTGGTTGGGCAATGCCGGACTGGTACTGGCGGTGCTGGGCATCGTAGCAGCCCCGATGAGCACGGGCGGCGGTGCTTTCCGCGCGGCCCGCATGATGGTGGCCGACTTCAGCCACTATGACCAGAAACCGCTCCTGAATCGCCTCATCCTGACGGCCCCGCTCTTTGCCGTCGCTATCGCCATGCTGAACGTCAGCAGCTTCAAGGTGCTGTGGCTCTACGTCTCCTGGTTTAACCAGGTGCTGTCCACCTTCACCTTCTTCACCATAGCTCATTTCCTGCGTCACCGCACCGACGGACACGGCATCATGCCCCGCACGTCGTGGCTCATTGCCTACTTCCCTGCCGTGTTCATGTGCGCCGTCAGTGCCTGCTTCATTCTCATCGACGCTGAGAACGGCCTCGGTCTTGACACCACCCTGGGCTATGCGATAGGCGGAGCCTTCACTGCTGTGGTGTCGCTGTGGTTCATCGTGAAGAACAGATAGACAATCGTCCGTACAGAGTAAAACCGTTAAATCGTAAATAAACAAAATGTATTCATTTTCAGTCTCACTCCTTTGTCTGCTCTTGGGCTATTTTCTCTATGGCACAGTCGTAGAGCGTGTGCTTAAGCCCAGTGATACTACCAAGATGCCCTGCTACGAGAAGCAGGACGGCGTGGACTACCTGCCCATGCCAGCCTGGAGGGTTTTCCTCATCCAGTTCCTCAACATTGCAGGCACCGGCCCCATCTTCGGTGCCATCATGGGCATCCTTTTCGGTCCGGCTGCATACCTCTGGATTGTGCTGGGCTGCATCTTTGCCGGAGCTGTCCACGACTATCTCTGCGGCATGATATGCGTCCGCCAGGGCGGTGTCTCCCTGCCCGAGATTATCGGCAATGAGCTGGGCGACGGGATGCGTCTCGTGATGCGAGTAGGCGCACTGGTGCTGCTCGTGCTGGTCGGCGCCGTGTTCGTGACTACACCTGCCGCCTTGCTCGACAATATGGTGGACGACAGCGGCTGGTTCTTCTCCAAGAGCTTCTGGCTGGTCGTCATCTTCCTCTACTTTATCCTGGCTACGCTCTTGCCCATCGACAAGCTGATAGGCAGGATATATCCCGTCTTCGGGCTTGCACTGCTGCTGATGGCTGTAGGCATCTGCTGGGGCATCTACACGAATGAGGGCTGGCTGCCCGAGCTGACGGACGCACCCTTCACGACGCACCATCCGAAGGACCTCCCCATCTTCCCCATGCTATGCATCACCATTGCCTGCGGCGCTATTAGCGGCTTCCACGGGACACAGAGCCCCCTCATGGCCCGTTGCCTGACCAACGAGCGCCTGGGACGCCCCGTCTTCTACGGAGCCATGATTACCGAAGGCGTCGTAGCCCTCATCTGGGCCGCCGCTGCCATCAAGTTCGCCAGCACACTGCCCGGTGAGGCCGGACAGACAGCCTACGAGAAGCTCTTCGCCCTGGGCAACCCCGCCATTGTCGTCAAGGACGTCAGCGTCGGCTGGATGGGAACCGTAGGAGCAGCACTCGCCATCCTGGGCGTTGTGGCCGCACCCATTACGAGCGGTGACACAGCATTCCGCAGCGCACGACTCATCGCTGCCGACTTCCTCCACATCAGCCAAAAGAGCATCGGCAAGCGTCTCATGCTCTGCCTCCCCCTCTTCGTCATTACGACGGGCCTGTTCTTCATCGACTTCAACGCCCTCTGGCGCTACTTCGCATGGACCAACCAGACCCTGGCCTGCATCATGCTCTGGGCAGCAACCGTCTGGCTCCGCAAGAACGCAAGGTGCTACTGGATAGCCCTGGTGCCCGCCCTCTTCATGACGGTGGTCTGCACCTCCTACATCCTCATCGCCCCCGAAGGCTTCAGCCTCCCGCTCTCCGTAGGCATCATCGCCGGCCTCGTCATGATGGTCCTGCTGGCACTGCTCTTCTTCGTCAGGAAACCGCAATAACACATAAACATAACCCACAAACATAAAACCATTCAGATTATGAGAAAACTGATCTTTGCCCTGCTGCTCGCAGCATTTTCACTCGGCGCTTCCGCCCAGTTCGAGAAAGGCACAAAGTACGTTGCCGCATCGCTCAGCGACTTCGGCCTCAGCTACAACAAGCACGAGGACTTCCGTCTCGGCCTCCATGCCACCGGCGGCTATTTCATCCGCGACGGCTGGATGCTCCTTGGCGGAATCGGTTGGGAACACTTCAATGGCAGTGACCTGGTTGACGTAGGTGTAGCCGGACGCTACTACATGGTCCGCAACGGCATCTACTTCAATCTCGGCCTCAAGTACCAGCACACCAGTCCCAACCTGAACAACATCTACCTCACCCCCGAAGTGGGCTACTGCTTCTATCTCAACAACCGCGTCAGCATAGAGCCAGCCATCTACTGCGACATGAGCATGAACCACTTCAAGGACTTCACCAAGATAGGCTTCAGGATAGGCTTCGGCTACTACTTCTGACCTCACCGGCGAAGTCACATTCCGACACAAGAACAACAGAGGCGGGCCCCAGGGTCCGCCTCTTTCCGTATCGTCCGTCCTGTCCCCAAACGCTCCGCCGCAGGCAGGAAAAGTCTCGGCAATGCAGTCCAAAAACTATTTTCATGACGTGAAAATCAATTTTCACGTCATGAAAATTAATTTTCAAACTTTGAAAATAGATTTTCACGCTTTGAAAATAACTTTTGCACCATGAGTCGAGAGACATTGTTTCGTGCCGTGGAAACTTTCCGTCCTCCTTTCGAGTGGTTATAGTAAGAAAGGACTTTGCAGTGATATCGAAGAAATTCGCGCATCCTTCTCCGTTGTGGCGAAGAATGTTTGTCTTCTGATGTCAGGTTTGTCATAAACAAGAAAAGCCCCCGAGGTCCGTTGGGACACTCGGGGGCATTGCTTTATGCTGCGTGGAGAATCAGTTGTTCTCGGGGCGGAGCTTGCGGACGGTCTCGGCGGTGCGCCACATCTCGCTGTTGTGCATTGCAGCCAGTTCCTTCTCGAGGCCGGCACGGTAGTCGGGCTTCGAATTGGAGTCGATGCTGATCTGCGCCTCATTGCCGCTCTTGACGCTGGCGTAGAGCTGCTGCATGACAGGCTTGATGGCATCGTGGAAGCGGGGGAACCAGTCCAGAGCACCGCGCTGGGCAGTGGTGGAGCAGTTGGCGTACATCCAGTCCATGCCATTCTTGGCGAAGAGGGGCATGAGGCTCTGTGTCAGCTCCTCGACGGTTTCGTTGAAGGCCTCGGAAGGTGTGTGTCCGTTCTCGCGGAGCACTTCATACTGAGCCAGGAGCAGGCCCTGGATGGCACCCATCAGCGAACCGCGCTCGCCGGTGAGGTCGGAAGTAGCCTCGCGCTGGAAGGTCGTCTCGAAGAGGTAACCGGAGCCGATGCCGATGCCGAGGGCCAGAGTGCGGTCCAGGGCCTTGCCCGTAGCGTCCTGATATACGGCGTAGGAGCTGTTCAGGCCGCGACCTTCGAGGAACATGGTGCGCAGGCTGGTGCCGCTGCCCTTGGGGGCAACCATGATGACGTCGATGTCCTTAGCGGGTACGCAACCGGTGCGGTCGTTCCACGTGATGGCGAAGCCGTGCGAGAAGTAGAGGGCCTTGCCGGGAGTGAGGCACTTCTGCAGCGTGGGCCATACGCTGATGACGGCTGCATCGGAGAGCAGGCACATGACGATGGTACCCTTCGTGGCAGCCTCCTCAATGGAGAACAGCGTCTCGTCGGGAACCCATCCGTCGGCAATTGCCTTTTCGAAGGTCTTGCCCTGGCGCTGGCCTACGATGACGTTGAAACCGTTGTCGCGCAGGTTGCAAGCCTGACCGGGACCCTGCACTCCGTAGCCGATGACGGCGATGGTCTCGTCCTTCAGAATCTCACGTGCTTTCTCAAGAGGGAACTCTTCGCGGGTCACGACTTCTTCGATGACACCGCCAAAATTCATTTTTGCCATAGTATTTGAATTTGTTAAACTTTAAGATGGTTTTGTTGTGTTATCCTTTCTGTCTTTCGGAGTGCAAAGTTACGACATTTTCTTCACAAATCCTCCTTTTCCGTCCCAAATCATTGCGATAGTTAAGAAATTTTACACAAACTACCGGAACAGGACCTTGGCCTGGCAGACTACTTCGCCGCCGTCGCCGCCGTCGGGGGAAGGGGTGACGTTCTTCCTGACCTCGATGTCCGTCTCGTCGGCACTGACACTCTGGCAGTAGAAGCTGAGGCGGTCGCCCATATACGCTTCTGTCTTGTAGGCAATCTCGAAGCGGCGGATGTGTTGCTGCTCGAAGCGCTGGCGCGGGAAGAGGTCCAGGATGTGCTCGATATACTTCATGCTGTTGATGTGGCCGTTGATATCGACATCGCTGTAGTAGGTGTCGATGGTTCGGACAAGCTTCGGATCGCGGAAGCGGAAGCGTCCGTGTCCTTCTATGGGGCAGAGAGCTCCTTCGCGGTCTGCGCTCTCTTCGGGAACGACGTAGTTAAGTATGTCGCCGTCGTAGAGGCTGAACAGGTCGCAGGGCCTGCGTGTCTCGAGGTCTATCATGGCCCAGATGCTGCGGGCATATCCGAGGGGTGTCCCGTCGGCACGGTGGATGGAGAAGTTGCGGTTGGTGAATAGCTTCATGACGCTCTCCACCCATGTCTTCACCTGACAGTGCTCGTACTGCTGCGGCATCTCATTCATCTCGATGCAGAGGCGGGAGAGCACCCATGTGTGACGTGACTCGTTGAGGGCACCGATGCCCCAGCCTCGTCTCTGCGAGTGGTTGCCTGCTGCGTTGAGCAAGTGGTTGCCCCGCAGACCGAGGAATATGCGGCCCGTGAAATCCACGTGGAAGGGCTCCACGTAGAAGGGGTAGCGGTCTATATATTTACTATCTGACAATTTACGATTTACTATTTATTTACAATCTTATTGTTTAGTAATTATATTCCGCCCTAAAGGGGGTTAAGGGGTCTTTCCTCTTCGCGCTTGGCAATGTAGGCATCAAGCCGCTCGATGTAGGACTTGGTGACTGCGATGCGACCTGTGCGGACGAACTGCAGGACGCATCCCAGTGCGTCGAGTTGCGTGAAGAGTTCTATCACGTCCCTCGTTATGCCGGTGTTCTCCACGATGGTGTAAGTGGGGTTCACCTCGACGATGCGTGCGTCGTAGCGGCGTACGATGCAGGAGATGTTCTGGTTGGCAAGCACCATCGGTGTGGAGAGCTTGAGCAGGGAGGTCTCGAGGATGAATATCTCGTCATCGACAAAGCAGTTGGCCTGCAACACGTCGATGCGCTTCTCAATCTGCTTGGTGAGCATTTCGGCCATTTCCTGCTTGCAGTAGCAGGTGATGGTGTATTTGTGCACGCCCGGCGTGGAGCTGGCGCATACGTTGAGGCTTTCGATGTTGACTTGCCGGCGTGTGAAGACGGCGGTTATCTGGTTGAGGATGCCGGCGAAGTTTTCGGAATAGATGATGAGCGTGTAGAGTGTGAGTCCGTCATGGCTGAGGAGTGCTCCTTCGTGGCCTGGCACGGCGGGGCGAGCCACGGCGTTGCGGGTGAAGGTTTCCTTCTGGCTGCCCTTGGCAGAGTCTTGTGCCAGGGTTGCGAGTCGCTGTCGGGTCAGGTTCTTCTCGAAGCTGTCGCGCTCGATGGCTGCTGCCGCAAGCACGGCTTCATTGAAGTTCTGGGCGCGCGATGCCTGTTCCTGCTCGTCGCACTTCCCGCATGTATTGCAATCGCCGCATTCAGCGGCACCCATTTTCTTGTCTGTCGTCATAACTTTGCACTATGAATTATGAACTGTGAACTGTGAACTATGAATTGACCTCAAGCATCATTTCATCGACGTTGGCACCGGGAGGTGTCATGGGCAGGACGTTGTCTTCTTCCTTCACTGCGCACTGCAGGAGGAAGGGTCCGTCTGTCTGGAGCATTTCGCTGATGGCCTGGTCGAGGTCGCGACGGTCTGTGACGGTGCGGCAGGGGATGTTGTAGCCGGCTGCGATTTTCTCGTAGTCGGGGTTGAGCATGGGTGTGAAGGAGTAGCGCTTGCCGAAGAACATGTACTGCCACTGCCGGACGTTGCCCAGGAAGTTGTTGTTCAGGAGTATCATCTTCACGGGGATTCGGTTCTCCATGATGGTTCCGAGTTCCTGTATGGTCATTTGGAATCCTCCGTCGCCGCAGAACATGCAGACGGTGCGTTGCGGTGCGCCGTAGCAGGCTCCGATGGCTGCGGGTATGCCGAATCCCATCGTGCCGCATCCGCCGCTGGTGACTATGGAGCGTGGCTTGGTGAACTTGAAGTATCGGCATCCGAACATCTGGTTCTGCCCGACGTCGGTTACGAGGATGGCCTTGTTGTCTGCTGCCTCGCTCACCTTGCGTACCACTTCGCCCATGAGGAGGGGTCCTTCGGTGGGGTGCAGTGCTGCATCGATGACTTTCGTGTATTCCTTTTCTTCGTAGGGTTTGAAGCCTTCGATCCATGCCTTGTGTGTCGTTTTCTCCACGAGCTTGGTCACTTGCGGCAGTGTTTGCTTGCAGTTGCCGAGCACGGCGAGTGTAGGCTTCACGTTCTTGCCGAGTTCCGAGGGGTCTATTTCAAAGTGAATGATTTTGGCTTGCTTGGCGTAGGTTTTCAGGTTGCCCGTCACGCGGTCGTCGAAGCGCATGCCTACTGCGATGAGCAGGTCGCACTGGTTGGTCATGACGTTGGGGGCGAGGTTGCCGTGCATGCCTAGCATTCCCATGTTCAGGGGGTGGTCGGTGGGTGTGGCAGACAGGCCAAGGATGGTGGAGGCGAATGGTATCTGTGCTTTCTCGCAGAGTTCGAGCAGCTCGCTGTTGGCTCCTGCCAGTTCAACGCCCTGACCTACGAGCATGAAGGGCTTTACGCTTTCGTTTATCATGCGGGCAGCTTTCTGGCATGCGCCCTCTTCGGGCTGCGGGTTGGGATTGTAGCTGCGGATGAAATCGACGGTTTGCGGTGCGTACTCTATCATGGCCGTCTGAGCGTTCTTGGCAAAGTCGAGCACGACGGGCCCCGGTCTGCCGCTCTTTGCGATGAAGAAGGCACGGGCTACTGCCCAGGGGATGTCCTCGGCCCGGCGTATCTGGTAGTTCCACTTCGTGATGGGCCCGGTCACACCTACCACATCGACCTCCTGGAAGGCGTCTGTGCCGAGCATGGCTGCCCCGACTTGTCCGCAGATGACGACCATCGGCGTGGAGTCAATCATGGCATCGGCCACGCCGGTGATGGTGTTCATGGCTCCCGGTCCGCTCGTGACGAGGGCACAGCCCACTTTGCCGCTGACTCGGGCATAGCCTTGGGCTGCATGGACGGCAGCCTGTTCGTGGCGCACCAGTATGTGGTGCAGTGCTTGCTTGTGGAAGTAGAGGGCGTCGTAGGTGGGCATGATGGCACCGCCTGGATAGCCGAAGAGTACTTCTACGCCTTCGTGCTCGAGGCAGCGCATCAGTGCCTCGGCACCCGTTATTCTTTCATTCATCTTTCTTACCTTATTACTTTCGCGCTGCAAAGGTACGAAAATAAATTAAGAATGAAGAATGAAGCGCGAAGAATTATTTGCGAAAAGGCGAAACTTGGGGCAGGGCGGCGAGTTGGCAAGCCGAACAGATAGCGTGGTGTTCGTTGCTTCATCGCGATGGAGTGATTGCTTCATCGCGATGAAGCAATTGCTTGATCGCGATGAAGCAATCAATACGTCGTGAGGGGGCGGCCTTGCGGAAGCCTCGGCAAATCTTAACGAAAACGTAACTGGATTTGTTTGGCAGGCAACGAAGGAGTCCGTACCTTTGCAGCAAAAAAAGCAAGATGCAGGATTATTTACAACTTTCAATGAAGCTTCTCGGCTCGCTGGCTCTGCTGATATACGGCATGAAGGCGACGAGCGACGCGCTGCAGAAAATGGCGGGACCTCAGTTGCGCCACATCCTGAGCCGCATGACTACCAATCGCTTGACGGGCGTCCTGACGGGTGCCTTCGTGACGTGCGCCGTGCAGTCGTCGTCGGCCACTACGGTCATGACCGTCTCTTTCGTCTCTGCCGGACTGCTCACCCTGGCTCAGGCCATCTCTGTCATTATGGGTGCAAACATCGGCACTACGCTCACGGCCTGGATCATGTCGCTGGGCTACAACGTCGATCTGACGAATGTCGTCTTCCCGGCCTTCGCCGTCGGCATTATCCTGATATACAGCAAGCGCTATCGCTTCGTCGGCGACTTCCTGTTCGGACTGGCTTTCCTGTTTGCCTCGCTCGTCTTGCTGAGCACGATGGGCAAGGAGATGGACCTGCAGCACAACGAGACGCTGATGGAGTTCTTTGCCTCGTTCAACACGGACAGCTACCTGTCGCTGCTGCTTTTCCTGGCAATCGGCACCGTCATTACCTGCATCGTGCAGTCGTCGGCAGCAGTGATGGCTATCACCATACTGCTCTGCTCTACGGGCGTGCTTCCTATATATTTAGGTATAGCGCTCGTAATGGGTGAGAACGTGGGCACGACGGCCACTGCCAACCTCGCCGCCCTCGGAGCCGGCACGCAGGCGCGTAGGGCAGCCCTGGCCCACCTGCTCTTCAACGTGTTCGGAGTGATGTGGGTGCTCTGCATCTACTATCCTTTCGTCGATATGGTCTGCAACCTCGTGGGGTTCGACCCGCAGTCCGGCGGTCAGGCAACGAAACTGCCCATCGTGCTGGCTGCCTTCCATACCTGTTTCAACCTGACCAATACGGCCATCCTCATCGGCCTGATTCCGCAGATGGAACGCGTGGTCTGCTGGCTGATGCCGGACAGGGAACAGCCCCAGAATGACGGGTTCCGCCTGAGGTACATACAGGCAAACGTCATGAAGACTCCGGAAATCTCCGTCCTGCAGGCCCAGAAGGAAGTCATCTTCTATGCAGAGCAGACACAGCAGATGTTCGCTACGGTGCGGCAGATGCTTGAGGAGAAGGACTCGAAGGGCATAGGCCGGAGCTATCAGCAGGTGGCGGAGCAGGAGGACATCAGCGACCGTACCGAGGTGGAGATAGCCCGCTACCTGGAACAGGTGAGCAACAACCACCTGAGCGACATCACAAAGACAAAGGTGCGCCGCATGATGCGCGAGATAAGCGAACTGGAGCGGATAGGCGACGCTTGCTACAGACTGGCCCGGACGCTGGTGCGCAGCAGCGAGCGCGGACAACTGTTCACGACTGCCCAGACAGACAGGCTGCAGCAGCTGATGCAACTGACCGACGAGGCCCTGACACAGATGAACGTCGCTATGGCAGGCCACGGGCAGGAGTACGACATCCGCGACATCTACTTCATCGAGAACAAAATCAACCAGACGTGTCGCCGGCTGAAGGACGACAACATCCGCGCCCTTGACGAGCGCGAATACAGCTACGGCGTAGGCACCATGTTTGGCGACGTGATAGGCGAATGCGAGAAACTGACCGGCTGCATCGTGAACGTCGTGCAGGCAAGGGTCGGAAAATAACCGCCCGCGACACATATAAAAGAAAAAGGGAAGGCAATCCTCCCTTTTCCCATATCTTATTCGTAACTTTGCACCGCAAATAGACAGAACACTGGCAGCACAAGATGGAACAGACAACAAAGAAACGTGTCCTCGTGGTCGATAACGAACAGGACCTGTGCGAGATACTGCTTTTCAACCTCATGGCCGGGGGCTATGAGGCCGAAGCTGCCTACTCTGCCGAGGAAGCATGGCGGAAGATGGCCGAGTCCAAGGCTGCGAAAGGTACATTCCCCGACCTCCTGCTGCTGGACGTGATGATGCCAGGCATGTCCGGATTCGAGTTTGCCGCCCTCCTGAGGCAGGACGAGCATACGGCACGCATCCCCATCATCTTCCTGACTGCCTGCACGGGAGAGGACGACACGCTGCAGGGCTTTGGACTCGGAGCCGACGACTACGTGACGAAACCCTTCTCCGTGCGCGAGGTGATGGCAAGGGTGAAGGCCGTGCTCTCCCGGACAGGCAGCGGACGCAACGACAGCGAGGAAGCCTTGACCTACAAGGGTCTTTGGCTGAACCAGAAGCAGAAGACCTTCTTCATCGAAGGCGAGGAAACATCCCTGACGCGGACGGAATACGAACTGCTCTCCCTGCTGCTCAGTCATCAGGGTCAGGTGCTTTCCCGCCAGGAACTGCTCGAGAAGGCATGGCCCAAGGGAGTCGTCGTGACGGGGCGGACAGTCGATGTCCACATAGCACGGCTGCGAAAGAAAATGGGCATGTATGCCTCCTGCATCGTCAGCCGCCAGGGATTCGGCTATTGCTTCGAGGACAGCCTCCCCCTCTGAACGGCGGACACGGACGGCACAAAAGCTAAACACAACGGAAATGACAAAAGCTAAGATAAGTGAAGGCCGGAAGATGTGGATGAGCGTAATGGTCATCTTTGCCGCCTACGCCGCCATCTTCATCCTCTTCGAGGACTACGACCGCAAGAACTCCATGCCCCTCGGCGAACCCTCCGACTGGCATCTGTTGATTTTTTCCCTCGTCATCATGGCCGTGCTGGGCTGGCTGTTGTTCCACTATGCCCGGCGAATGGACGAGCGCATCAGCCGTCAGCAGGCGGAGGAACACAACATGATGCGACGTGAGCTTACGCAGAACATTGCCCACGAACTGAAAACCCCCGTGGCCTGCATCCTGGGCTACACCGACACCATCCTCGGTCAGCCGGACATGCCGGAGCAGACCCGCCAGCAGTTCATCGTGAGGACCAATGCGCAGGCACAGCGTCTGACAGCCCTGTTGCAGGACATCTCCACGCTCAACCGAATGGACTATGCCGCCGATTCGCTCTCTCTCGAAAGGGTGGATATCCAGGCTATGGTGGCCGACATCGTGGAGGAATGTGCATCGCAGCTTGCGAAAAGGCAGATGACTTTCCGCAACTGTCTGCACGGCGACATCAGTGTGCAAGGCAACTGGCAACTGCTCTACGGCATCTTCCGTAACCTGACGGACAATGCCATCCTCTATGCCGGCATGGGGACCACCATTTGCCTCTCGGCAGAGCATAAGGCCGACGGCTGGCATTTCTCGTTCAGCGACAACGGAGTGGGCGTTCCTCCGGAGCACTTGCCACGCCTCTTCGAGCGTTTCTACCGCGTGGATAAGGGACGAAGCAGGGAAGCCGGCGGCACAGGTCTCGGCCTCGCCATCGTGAAGAATGCTGTTGTCCTGCACGGCGGGAACATCACCGTGGGGGCAGCTCCCGGCGGCGGACTCCTGTTTGAGTTCACCTTGCCCGAGCGTCTGTGAGGGGAGGGTGGAACTTACCTGACCAGTTCCTTGCGCCGATTCGTGACGATGATGCCGCGATGATGCTTGGTCGGCTGTCGCCCGTCAAGGGTGAAGACGGCGGGTTGGGTTGCGTCCCAAGCGTCGGGCTGCAGGGTGGGCAGGGCTGTCGGATTGCCACCCTGCATGACGGCTGAGATGTCTTCGGACTCCAACGCTACGTTGTAGATGCGGACATCGGCAATGCGAGCCTTCAGCAACGGGTCGGAGCCGGACTGGCTGCGACCTATGTAGTTGACAACAGGATGCAGGTCGGCAAGGCTGATGGCTGTCGTCGTACTCCCGGCCACCTGCTGTCCATCGACATAGACGACGGTTCGTCCCCGACCGGTGGTAATCGCTACGTGCTTCCATTGCTTGGGAGTAAGCTGGGACTTGCTGTTGAGGACCTGTTCGTAGGCTCCGTCCTTGAGGATGAGACTCATGACTCTGTTCTGGTTCGAGGCAGTGAGCGAAACGTGGCTGTCCGGTCCGTTGCCGAAGCTGAACAGGTGTTGCATCCTGCTCCCGGTGCCCATCCAGTTTACCCACATGCAGACGGTCAGCTCGTCCGAGCCGGCAACCTCGTAGGGCAGTTGGACAAAGTTGTTGCCGGCCTCAAGGTTCAGTGCTTTCATCCCGTCGGAAGGTCCGTCCGTATAGGCTGGTGACGATGAAGCGACGGCATCGAAGCGGTTTTCCGTTTCGTCCATGAGCGATTCGTCCATGAGCCACTGCGCGATGAGGCCGTCGCTGCCTGTAGGCCGTGCCGTTACGGAGTCGGAACATGCCGAGAGGTTCTGTGCCTTGTCAATAGCCCTTACCTTATATATATATTCTTCGCCTTGCCTGCATGTGTTATCAACGAAATGCGTCGTGGCGAGGCATCGGGCAATGGTGTTCCATTCCCCGTCCTCCTTCGCGGAGCGCAATACCATGTAGCCTTCTATGTCGTCCTCAGGGCTGACATCCCACGACAGCTTGACGGATGCCTGCTGTTCCATTGCCACGAGGCCGGTAGGCTGAGCCGGTGCCTCTGTCTCGTAAGCCACTTCAACGGGCAGAAGCCTCCAGAGCTGACAGACATGGCGGGAAGGGGAAGCCTGCAGGTCGAGCTGGCAAACATTGGTGCCGTCGGCTTTGCTGCTGGAGCTGGCCGAGAGGTACAGAGCGCTCTCGCGGTTGCGCAGGTAGTAGTAGCCGTTGCCCGCGTACTGAAGATACCATTGCTGATTGCTCGAGGGGCTTCCTGAGGGCGTGTAGGCCATAACGTTGGCACCCGACACACACGAGTAGTTTTCTACGTCCATGCAGACTTTGCCGTCGCTGGCACATCGCACTTCGTAGAAGCTGTAGTCACCGCCAATGCGTGGACTGACGGGCGAGACGTTCCATTGCTGAGTCTTTGCTCCGGTGAACTTGCCGGTGACGATGTTGCTTCCCGACACCATAGCCACGTTGCCGTTGCCTTTGTTCACCAGCTTGTAGGTGTTGGCTTCGATGGCTGCGGGCGGCACGTCCTCGCCCCACTGGATGTCTATGACGCGCTCTGCATTGGTCTGTCCTTTCTGGTAGCTGCCTACCGTGCCTCCGGGAATCTCCATCGTGAAGGTCCTTGCAGGGCCGTGACCATCGAAATAGACATCGCGGTCGGGCGATACGAACCTGTAGGTCGTGGTGGCTGCCTGCCTTTCGCTGCTGCCGATGAAAGCTTTCACGCGTCCGTCATCATGCCGCCAGACGGAAGCCGCAGTCCAGTTCGTGCGGTGCTCGGCATACGACAGTCGTTCTCCGTGACGGCTAATGTCGCAGAACTCTCCGCGGGCCCTGCTGTCAAAGCCCCACCAGATGCCTATGGTCATGCCGTATTCCAGCCCTATCATGGCCTCGCCCACGTTGTGCATCTCGTCGGCATAGCCCACCTTGCCGTCGGCTACAACCTGCTGATAGAACTTGGCATAGTTGTCAAAGCTGCCTGCCAGCTGATGGGTATTGCCCCATTCGATGTAGCTTCTGCCGGCGTTGTACCACTGGAGCGCCTTGTCGTCGTTGAGCGTGTTACCTCCGGTGATGACAGCATCGTCCAGGCGCGGATAGCTCTCCCGCAGCAGGCGGGCTATCTGCGTCTGTTTCGTGGTGCTGGCTCCTTCTTCTGCAATCCAGTAGTCGGGCTCGTTGAAGATGCTGATGCCTACTACGGGGTGCTTGCTGTTCTTCTGAAGCCAATGGACGTGGCTGTTGATGTTGGCGGCCCAATGCGCGTTGTTGGCACTGTTTTCCGTCACGTAGTAGTCGGACGTGCCTCCTTCCTGGTCGGCAGTGAGGACGAGCGGAAGCGTGGTGCTGACCAAGTTGAACCACTTGTTGCGCTCGCGCAGCCTGTTGATTTCCGTGTTGTTGAGAACAGAATCGTTGGTCAGGGGCTTGTTGATGCCGAAGCACGAGCGACCGATGCCGATGTTCTCCTTCCCCATGTGGTTGATACCTTTCCGGATGTTCTGTTCGCTTATCCATGCCTGGTCCAGTCCCCATGTTGGTTGGAAGCGCGTGCCTTCGCCCTTCAGTCGGAATGGCACAACGACCTGCTCCACGTCGTCGGCTTGCAGGTAGAGACTTGATGAAGCGCCCCCGTCGTTCTCAGCCGCCACATGCAGCATACACGTCAGCAGCGTAGCCAGCAGCAATCTTCGCCTCAGTTTTGCCATGCTTTAATCCCTAATCTCTAATCCCTAATCTCTAATCTCTAATCTCTAATCCTTAATCCCTAATCCTCCACCAGTATCCTCACACCACCCTTGTCGGCACTGCTGACGCTTTGGGCATAGGCACGGAGGGCCTTGCTGACCTGACGATTGCGGCGAAGGGGCTGCTGCGGACGGGCCGCCAGCTCTTCATCGGAGAGGCGGACGTTGATGCTGCGGCTTGGAATGTCAATCACGATGATGTCGCCGTCCTTCAGCTTGCCGATGTTGCCACCGCTGGCTGCCTCGGGCGAGATGTGGCCGATGCTCAGGCCGCTCGTGCCGCCCGAGAAGCGTCCGTCGGTGATGAGGGCGCACTGCTTGCCGAGGTGCATACTTTTGATATAAGAGGTCGGGTAGAGCATCTCCTGCATTCCGGGCCCGCCCTTGGGTCCTTCGTGGGTGATAACGACGCAGTCGCCCGCCTTCACCCGTCCGCCCAGGATGCCCTCGCAGGCATCTTCCTGACTGTCGAAGACGACGGCTGGTCCCTCGAAGTGCCAAAGGCTGGGGTCAACGCCTGCGGTCTTCACCACGCATCCGTCCTGTGCTATGTTGCCGAAGAGGACTGCCATGCCACCGTCCTTCGTGTAGGCATGCTCGATGTCGCGTATGCAACCGTTTGTGCGGTCAGTGTCGAGACTCTCCCAACGAGTGTCCTGCGACCCCATGACATTGGAGAACTTGCCGCCTGGTGCACTGCTGTAGATGCGTTCCGCTTCGGGGTCGATGGTTTCGCCGGTGATGCTGTACTTGGCAATGTCTTCTCCCAGCGTAGCTCCGTTCACGCGTTTGCAGGTAAGGTCAAGCAGGCCTCCTTTAGCCAGTTCACCCATTATGCCGAGAATGCCGCCCGCACGGTTCTCTTCCTGGATGCTGTACTTTTGCCAGTTGGGTGCAAGTTTGCAGAGGAAGGGTACCTTGCGGCTCAGGGTGTCAATGTCCTGCATCTTGAAATCAACTTCGCCTTCTTGAGCCACGGCCAGCAGATGGAGCACGGTGTTGGTCGAGGCGCCCATAGCTATGTCGAGCGTCATGGCATTGAGGAAGGCCTGTCGAGTGGCGATGCTGCGGGGCAGGACACTCTCGTCGCCGTCCTCATAGTATGCGAAGGCGTTCTTTACGATGAGGCGGGCAGCATCCTTGAAGAGCTGTATGCGATTCTTGTGTGTAGCCAGGATGCTGCCGTTGCCGGGCAGTGAGAGACCGATGGCTTCGGTCAGGGAGTTCATGGAGTTGGCGGTGAACATGCCGGAGCATGCGCCGCATCCGGGGCAGGCCATCTGCTCCACTTGGGCCAGTTCCTCGTCGCTGACGGTGGGGTCGCCGCCCTTGACCATAGCAGTGATGAGGTCGGCATTCTCGCCGTTCAGCTTGTGTGCTTCCATCGGGCCTCCGCTGACGAAGACGGCGGGGATGTTCAGGCGCATGGCAGCCATCAGCATGCCAGGCGTCACCTTGTCGCAGTTGGAGATGCAGACCATGGCATCGGCTTTGTGTGCGTTGACCATGTATTCCACCGAATCGGCGATGATGTCGCGCGAGGGCAGCGAGTAGAGCATGCCGTCGTGCCCCATAGCGATGCCGTCATCGATGGCAATGGTGTTGAATTCTGCGGCATAGCAGCCAAGTGCTTCTATCTCCTGCTTGACGATTTGTCCTATTTCGTGTAGATGTGTGTGTCCGGGGACGAACTGTGTGAAACTGTTCACGATGGCAATGATAGGCTTGCCGAATTGTTCTCGCTTCATGCCGTTGGCTACCCATAGCGCCCTTGCGCCTGCCATGCGGCGTCCTTCCGTGCATACGGAACTTCTGAGTTGGTGTTTCATAAATATATATAATGTTATTGATTGCTCTGACAGGTTCAATGTGCACCATAGACTTCGATGTCGCCGATGCGGACGTAGCCGTCCTCGCCGCCGTTGGTGACGTTGACCCGTACGTAGCGGGCCTCGACGGGCGAGATGGAGGCGTCGGTCACGGGGGCGATGTTGTCGGTGTGAGTGCCAACCGTGGTCCATGTTTCACCATCCAGGCTGGTCTCGACGGTGAAGTCGCGGCTGTTGAGTTCAGGCTCCAGTCCTGCAGCTTCGGCATGCCGCACGACATACCGGCTGATTTCGTAGGGTTCCTTGAAGTCCAGTTGCACCCATCCGGTGCCGTCGGTCGTCTTGGATATCCAGATGTAGCCTTCCGACGGAGAGCCGTCGGCAGCGAAGCGGACACTTGTCCTGGCTGAGGACGAGGTGATAGCCATGTCTTGCAGCATGGTGATGTTGAAAGGCAGGTGATGTGCCTCGTTGTAGTAGCTGAACCAATGGTCGGCACGGACGATGCTGACGTTGCCCGGCGAGAGGGCATTGAGTTTTGTCCTCAATTCGATGAGCTTGTCGGGCCCCACATCCCAGACCGTTGCCTGACCTGTGACGAACATGGGCTCAGTGCCAGTGAAGTCCTTGATGTCGCGGTTGAAGAAGTCTGTGATGACTCCTGTCCCGTTGGCATAGCAGGGGTACTGCGGCACGATGGGCAGCCAGTTGGACTGCACTTTGGCAGTCAGCCGTCCTGCCTGTCGTTCCCAGTCGTTGATGGTGAGGCCGTAAAGGTAGGAACAGTTGTCGGCATAGGCTTTGCGCTGTACGGTGCTGATGTCGTCCCATATAGTGATGACGCGAAGCCCCGCCTTCTCGATGTAGCGTTGCGTGAGCTGCGTGTAGGGAGTAATCAGCCTGCTGTTGTTGGCGCTGGCATAGTAGCGTGCGTTGTGTGCATCGTAGGGCATGGCGTAGCCCATTCCTGAGGGGCCGCTGACGAAGCAGTCGTTAGTCGTTGCCTTGCGGTAGTAATAGTTAAGCATCATGGGGGCGATGTCGGCCAGGGCAGGGCTGATGGTCCAGTTCATTGGCATCTTGCCGCGTCCGCTCTGCTCGAATATCTTGGCCATAGCGTGCTGACAGTATTGGATGTTGTCGCCGTCGCTGATATAGACGGCGGCATAGACCTTGTTCTCCAACTTGGGACGCTTGGGGACGGGAGCTATCCTGACGGGACCGCGGACTGCCGAATAGACGGTGGTGTTCTCGAAGAAGTCAGCGGGCACGGTGGAGAGTCCGTACTTCGTGGCTTCCCCCACGCCGGAACGCTCCTCGGGGTACCATCCCAGGACGAAGTCCCGTCCGGGTGTCATGTCCTTGAGCATCTTGTCGAGTACGACCCTTTCGCTTGACGTGCGTGGGTCGAGCCAGACACAAGCCGAGCCGCAGGCCGCACCGATGTCGTGCACATAGGGAATTGTGGGGCTCAGGCTGATGAGAAGCCGGTGGTTGCAGCGGCTCCAGTAGTTGTTGTAGAGGTAGGTGTAGATGGCCGTGGCGTTGGTCATTGTCAGGGCCGTGAGGTCTTCCTTGACGGGGAAGTCCATGCCGGCGGCCACGAGCTTGGCCCTCACCTCTTCCGTCACGGGCAGGAGGCGGTCCAGTCCGGCGATGGTGACGGCCAGGTTGGAGTAGTGGTTGCTGCGCTCGTTGCTGTAAAGCACCAGTCCGTTGATTTCTTCACGGAAGAGCTTCACCAGGTTGTAGGGAGCCGACGTGGGGATGGTCGTGGTGCGGAGGTTGTGGGCCGTGGGCCATGTGGCTTGTGGTTCCTCGTTGTGGTTATAGAGGAGGATGCGGGGTTGCGAGCGGTTGACGATGCCTTGCAGCGTGCAGAACATGACGCGTTCCTCGCTGCTGAGTTTAGCGGCGCTCATGTCTAAGGTTCGGACCGGTGCTGCCGGGGGCAGGAAGTGGGGCAGCAGACGGTCGTCGGTCCAGCAGAGGTCGTCGGCTTCGAGGATGCGGAGGCCGGAGCTGTTGAAGTTGAACAGCGTGTCGGCAAACGTCATCTCCTCTACGTCGTTCACGTCGGTACGGATGTCGGCACCGTTGGTCAGCTTCATGACCATTGTGGTGTCCCGTGCCTCGAGGAATTTGATCAGGGTCAGGTCGGCCAGCCGCGTCCGTGCGCTTGTCCCGTCCGTCTTTGTTACGTCTATGACTTGTTCTTGCGCCTTGCCTGTCATGGCTGCAAGCAGTAGGGCCGTTGCTAAAACAATCTTCTTCATTACCTTGTTATCTATGTTACGAAAGCTTATCTGAATCAGCTCTGCAAAGTTACGACAAAAAACCGAGAACTTTGCCTTTCGCGTGTTATTTTTCTTTTATTGTTTGTTGAGCCGCAGCAGGGCCTCCATATAGTAATAGTCGGCATAGATGATGCTGGCATCAACTTCGGAACCGGCTGGATGGTGCCCTGTGGAGTGGAGCAGGAGGGAGACGTTCCTGTCGCGGCTCTGGTAGCGGTTCGTGCTCAGACAGCGGAGAGTGGCGACGGCGGCCTCGTGATAGCGGTCGGCATCCTCCTTGGCATACTGGCAGAGCTCGAGAAGTGCGGAGGCGACGATGCAGGCGACGGAGGCATCTTTTTCTTGTTGGCCGGCGGGGGCATCCATGTCCCAGACGGGTACCATGTCGTCGCTGGTCTCATGGAGCCGACTGAGATAGACGTCGGCAGCGCGTCGGGCCTGGCGGAGGAAGCGTGGGTCGTGTGTGTATCGGTAAACCATTGTGTAGCCATAGACTGCCCAAGCCTGGCCGCGGCTCCACGTGGAGGCGTCGCTGTAGCCCTGGTGGGTGACACCGCGGAGGAAGCGGCCTGTGAGTGTGTCATAGACAGCCACATGATAGCACGAGCCGTCGGGACGGAAATGGTGTTGCATGGTTGTCTCTGCATGGCGGACGGCTATGTTGAAGAGCCTGCTGTTGCCGGGCTTGCTGTTCCGCTCGTGGTCGGCCCAGAAGAGAAGTTCGAGGTTCATCATGTTGTCGATGATGGTGTTGTGGCCTCCGTATCGCTTCACGCTGTGGGGCCAGCTGAGCATGGTCCCGACTTTGTCGTTGAAGAGGGTGGCGAGGGACTCGGCAGCCCGCAGTGCCGCCTCACGATAGCGCGGGTCACGGGTCTGCTCATAGCCTTTTATCAGGGCTCCTGTGGCAATGAATCCGAGGTCGTGGTCGGCGACGGAGCGGTCAGCAGCCTTTATGACGGCTTCGGTGTAGCCCTGTGCCGCCTTCATGACGGCTTCGCTTCGCGTGTAGTCGTAGTCCATCCAAAGGATGCCGGGCCAGAAACCTATGCACCACTCTTCGAGCTTGGTTGGCCGCAGGTTCCATCTGTACTCTCCGGCGAGGATGTTGCGGGGCATTTGCGAGAAGTCGTAGGGCCGCAGTGTCTCGAGTGCCTTATCGACCTGTCCGGCACAGTAGGAGAGCTGCTGTCCGGCATAGAACTGCCCGATGTTGCGGCTGAAGACGATGCCGCCGGCATGGTTGCCCACGAACATGGGGACGTAGTCGGATGTGGCATACCAGCGAGGTTTGCCAGGCATGTCGTCGGAGACGGTCTGCCCGTTGATTTTGAGTCCTTCGAAGGTGATGCCCTGCACCCGTCGCTGGCTGTCGTAGCCATTGATGATGGAGAGCGAGGGAAGGGTGCCGGTATAGCGCACGTTCCGGAAGGTGACGTCTTCCACTCCGCGGCCCGGTGCGGTGCAGTACTTTTGGTTGTAGCCGACCTTGACCTGACAGATGGCGCCGTCCTCGATTTCTTCGATGCGTATGTTGTCGAACAGCACGTCGCGCACCAGGTTGCCGTCGCCGCAGTTGATGGCAAGGCATCCTTGGTAATCTACCTGCGGCTCGGCCTGCCCCAGGATGTCGATGTTGCGATAGACGAGATGCTCGATGGTGTCGCCCACTTCGGGATTGCCGTGAATGCCAATGAAGATGGGGTGGGCCACGTCGGGCCAGAGCGTGGAGTTGGTCATCAGCACGTTGCGGGTGTTGCCGCTGAAGCCTTTGCGTGTGGCGTAGGCTGTGGTGCAGTCATCGGAGTTGCGGCAGAAGACGCGGTCATAGGTGACGTTCTCGGAGGCAAAGACGTTGAGCCCGTCGCCCCAACCGGGATGCGATATGCTGCGCACGTCGTGGAGCCGGACACCGTTGCTGCCTCCGACGGGACATGTGTTCACGATGAGTCCGTCAACGAGGATGTTGCGGGAACGATAGACGTGGCATCCCTCGTAGCCTCGTGGAGGTCGGGCCACGCCGCGTCCCAGGATGCTGACATCCTCGGCATCGTCGATGGCAAACGTTCCGGTGAAGTAGCTGCCGGGGGCCAGATAGAGGGTGCTTCGGGACGGGACGCGGATGGTGTCCTGCTCGTAGAGTCCCGGCGCATAGTACAGGAACTTGCGGCCTTGCTGACCGGCCTGCGCCTCGGCCTCCTGACGGGAGACGGGCGGCTTGGAGGTGAAGACGAGCAGATTGTCGGTCGTGCTGCCGTCCAGCTCTACGCTCACGTTCTCCGGCTGGAACAGCAGGAACTGGAGCACGGAGTCGTTCTGCACGTTGGCTATCGTGCCGCGATAGTCGGGACGGATGCGAGCCGTGCGGAACTTTTTATTCTTTGAAACGACACGCACGAAGGCATCGCCCGTGAAGTCGAAGAAGCAGTAGGAAATCTCGCTCACCTTGTGTTTCCTGCCGCCGACTGAGGCGTTGACCTTAGCCATGTACGTGTCAATCTTTGTCCATTCTTTTCCGCCTCGCGGCTGGACATACACCTCGTAGTCGTGCTTCAGCGGTGCACCTTCTGGGGCCGGGTATGCATACACCTGGTGCAGGCTGCCTTCTTTCCCGCTGTTGGCAAGCGAATCGGCTACGTCGGGAACCAGGAAGGTCCTCGACTCGATGCCTTGACTGACCTCGCCCCGCCTGACAGCCTTGTCGCGCAAGGCAAGCACTTTCTTCGTGTAAGGCATTTTCAGCCGTTTCACCTTGACATAGTGGTCGTAGGGCTTCTGGTAGATATCCCACAGCCGTCCCCTGCCCATTGCTCCCGGCTCGGTCCAGTTGCAGTAGAGGCCCGTGAGGTCTTGCCATGTGGTGAAGGGGACATCGTGGCCGAGGTTGTAACGTGCCGCATATTCGTAGGCGAGCATGAGTCGGTTGTCGAGGGCTCCCCAGAGGTCGTCGCCCTGGCTCCAAGCCATCTCGCAGATGTCAGCCATCGCTTCCAGTCCCAGCTGGACATGGCCCTGGTCGCGTCCCGTCTCCTGGCACTGTCCCGTCGGGCTGACGTAGTGGGGCAGCGAGCCGTTGTCGTAGGCATGGAGATAGTAGTCCACGGCCTGACGGTAGAGAAGGGTGTCCTGCATGGCAAGGGCAGCGGCCATGCGGAAACGGTTGACGATGGCTCCCCAGTTGCCGTTGGCGTAGGGGCTGTTGCGCTCGAACTGCTCCACGGTTGGGATGAAAGCCTGTCGCAGCATCTTGTCCCAGGCCGGAGTCCTGCGGTCCTGTTCCAGCATCATTGCCCTGCAGAGCCAGTATCCCTGAATGAGGCAGAGCGGCGCATCATGTCCGTCCAGGCGTTGCAGCCTGGTGGCATAGGCGTCGATGATGGCTGCAGCTTCCTGGTGGCGACTCTCCTGTGCCAGTTGCCAGGCCATTTTCATGTCGCGTTCCGAACCGCTTTTCGAGCTGCGGAATTGGCCGTCGCGTGCCATGACCTCGTAGGGGCCGGCCATCTTGTACTCTTGTGCCTGCAACGTAAGCGAGGCGAAGAACAGCAGAAAGAATAACAATGTGCAATGCATTTTGTCTTGGCGTTTTTTTTGTTGAAAGCGGGTTCCGAATCTAAACACGTCGCGTCGTCTTCGTTGCTTCATGGCGATGAAGCAATCAACTCGTCGTGTCATGACCCGTATGTATGAACGCTGGTGCCTTGTGCCGAGGGAAGGTAGTTGATGCCCCACCAGCACATCTGCAGCAGGACGAATGCAATAATGAGCATCCACAGGGCCGGACGGATGCCGGGGTGGGGCAGGTGGCGGTAGTGGAGGTACGTCAGGTAGGCCAGCCAGGTGATAGCGGCCCAGGTCTCCTTCGGGTCCCATGTCCAGTAGTGTCCCCAGGCTTCCTTGGCCCAAAGCGCACCAAAGAGCATGCCGACAGTCAGGAAGGCAAGTCCCACGCGAACCAGGTTGTCGAGGGTGGAGAGCGTTGCCTCGGTCTCTGCTGCCACCGGTTGCGGACGGCTCTCCCGCCAGAGCGTGTAGGCGGAGATGAGGGTGGCTACTCCGAGCACGGCATAGGCAAACATATAGACAATGACGTGCGGAGCGAACCAGGGACTTTGCAGGGCCGGCATCAGCTCCTTGGTGTGAATCTCGGGCTTGAACAGGTTCACGCAGACAAAGACCAGCGAGAGCATCGTGGAGTACGAGAGAATCCAACGGTATTGCCACCGCGAATAGACGATGAGGCCGGTAAAAGGCAGAAGGGCGGAATACCAGAGTCGTGTCTCGCCCATCGTGCGTAGGGGAGGCCGCTCGAGCGATACCCACATCAGGACAATGTAGCCAAAGAAGACCGTGAGGCCAAGAACTGTCGAAAGCGTGGCGAGCCGCCTCTTGCCCATCCATGCTGCTGCGGCTCCGAAGGCCCAAAGCAGCAGGGCCACCACCGCAAACCAGATGAAGTGTTCCCAAATCATAACATCTTCAGCGCTAATTTGATGACACGCTCCACCGGAGCCTCGGGCTCGTCGGTGAGGATATGTTGGACAGCCTTGTGAGCGGGAGCCGGACTGAAGCCAAGCATGGTGAGGGCTGCCACCGCCTCGTCCATCACCTCCTTGTTGATGGGGGCTGTCTGCCCCGTGCTCCTTGCCTCTTGCCCCTCGATGCCAAGCGAACCTATCTTGTCCCGAAGATCTACGATGATGCGCTGGGCAGCCTTCGGGCCGATGCCCTTCACGGCCTTCAGCATCTTGTCGTTGCCTTCGCTGATGACGTTTGCCAGCTCGGGCACCGTCATCGACGAGAGAATCATGCGGCTCGTGCCGGCACCGATGCCGCTCACGCTGGTCAGCAGCAGGAAAAGCTCGCGCTCGGCACGCGTGCTGAAGCCCCATAGCTGGTAGGCATCCTCGCGAATCGACTCGGCAATCCACAGCTTGACCTCCTGCTTGCCCTGTATGGCCGAGAAGGTGCCCAGCGAAATGTTCACGCCGTACCCCACTCCGTGACACTCCACGACAGCCAGGGCGGGCGTCAGGTCGGCCAGGGTTCCTTTCAGGTATTCAATCATGATGAATGAAGAATTTAGAGTTTAGATATTTCCGATGCAAAGTTACAAAATAAATGAAGAAATAAGGGCAAAGAACAATGTTTTCTGCTGTAAAAACACTAAAAACATGCACAAATGCAGCCTCCGACACAATAAAAGGCGCTAAGCCTACGTTAATAATAAGACATGAGCGTGCGCAAGTACATATTCGTTTTGGCATTGCTGGCAAGCATCATCATGATGCCGGCAGGCTTGCCTGCACCCCTTGAGTGGAGCATGGAGCAGACCGCGCCCGAGGACACCGTTCCGCAGGCGGGCAAGCCACGCTATTCTGTCCGCAAGACCGGAACAGAGAATGCCAAGTCGTTGCGCAAGAAGACTGCCGACCTGCAGGAACCCGACAACCTGAAGACCGAAGTCATCTACGACGAGAAGGACGACACCTACACCATCGGCACGTCTTTCTCCGATTCGGAAAGCGGCAGCGGACAGGGGGGACGCAGCAAGCAGGCTTCCGTCAGGGGGACAACACCGTCGCGCAGTCAGGGCACGTCGGGCCAGGCATCATCCACCGGAGCGGCGGGAGCCACGTCGGGCAGTATCCTGCCCGGCAGGTCCGGCTTCACCCTCGGAACGGCCACGGGATTCCTGAACGCACCAGTCCTGATGACTCCCGAAGAGTACCAGCAATGGTCCTTGCAGAACAGCATGCAGCAGTACTGGAAACACAAGAACGAGGAGGCTTTCGAGGCTGCCGGAAAGAGCAAGTTCGACTTCACGGACATGCACTTCGACCTCGGCCCCGCAGAAAAGATATTCGGACCGGGCGGCGTGCAAATCAAGACACAGGGAAGCGCCGAGCTGAAGATTGGCATTAACTCCAAGAAGGTTGACAACCCCGCACTTGCCGCATCAAGGCGCAAGACCGTCGGCTTCGACTTCGACGAGAAAATCAACCTCAGCCTCAATGGTAAGGTGGGCGACAAAATCAACATGAACCTGAACTATAACACGGAAGCCACCTTCGATTTCGATACTCAGAACCTCAAGCTCAAGTACGACGGCAAGGAAGACGAAATAGTCAAGCTCATCGAGGCCGGCAACGTCTCCTTCCCCAGCAACATCAGCCTCGTCCCCGGAGTCAGCAGCCTCTTCGGACTGCGTACCGACGTGCAGTTCGGCAAGCTGAAGATTCAGACGGTGGTGAGCCAGAAGAAGAGCGCCACGAGCAGCGTCAACAGCAAAGGCGGCGACCAGACCACCAACTTCGAGTTCAGCGCCACCAACTACGAGGAAAACCGCCACTTCTTCCTCTCCCACTTCTTCCGCGAGCGCTACGACAAGAGCATGGAATCGCTGCCCACCATCTCAAGCGGCGTCAACATCAAGCGCGTGGAAATCTGGGTAACGAACAAAAGCGGCAAGAACGAGAACAACCGCAACATCATTGCCCTGGCCGACCTGGGTGAGCCAACCTACATCAGCAACACTCTGTGGTCAGGCACAGACATTAACGTACCCAGCAACCGCTCCAACTCTGAGTACGAGAACATGGTCAACAACTATGCCGAAGCTCGCGACATCTCGCAGGCCACGAACATACTGGACGGCATAGGAGGCGGAGACAGCTTCCACGGCAGTATCGACTACGAGAAGCTGCAGTCCGCACGAAAGCTGACAAGCAGCGAATACACCGTCAACAACGCACTGGGCTACGTCAGCCTCTCCAGCACACTGCAGGTCGATGACGTCCTGGCAGTCGCCTTCGAATATACCTTCATGGGAACGACCTACCAGGTGGGCGAGTTCTCCAGCGACCTTACGGACAACAGCAAGGCTCTCTTCGTGAAACTGCTGAAAGGCACATCGGGCAGCCCCAACCTGCCGACATGGCGTCTGATGATGAAGAACGTCTATTACCTGGGCACGCAGAAGGTGATAGCCGACAAGTTCCGCCTCGACATCAAGTATCAGAGCGACTCGACCGGCGTCTATCTCAGCTACCTGCCTGAAGAACGCTTCAAGAGCACCATCCTGCTCAGGGCACTCAACCTCGACCGCCTCGATTCCAAGAATAATCCGCATCCCAACGGACAGTTCGATTTCGTGGAGGGCTACACCGTCAGCAAAGGCCGCATCATCTTCCCCGTGGCAGAACCTTTCGGCGAACATCTGGCAAAGTGGATTGGCGACCCTGCATTGGCTGACAAGTATAGCTTCCGTGAACTCTACGACAGCACCAAGACGGTTGCCAAGCAGATAACCGAGCACGACAAGTTCCTGCTGACAGGACGCTTCAAGGGCAACAACGCCGGTGAAATAGACCTTGGCGTGACAAACGTGGCCCGAGGCTCAGTCATCGTCACGGCAGGCGGCACCACCCTTACCGAGAACACCGACTACACGGTCGATTACAACATGGGGCGCGTCACCATCATCAACCAGAGCCTCATCGATGCCGGCACAAACATCAGCGCGTCCGTCGAGAGTAACGATACCTATGGCATGCAGCGTAAGACCATGCTCGGTCTCAACTTGGACTACGAAATCAACAAGAACTTCACGGTTGGCGGCACTCTGATGTACCTGAACGAACAGCCGCTCACCACGAAAGTCAGCATGGGCAGCGAACCGCTGAAGAATACCCTTTGGGGCTTCCACATCAGCTGGAAGAAGGAGAGCCAGTGGCTCACGAACATCATCGACAAGCTGCCCCTCATCCAGTGCACTCAGCCCAGCTTCATTGCCTTCAATGGTGAGTTCGCCCAGCTCATTGCCGGACAGAACCACAGCGTGCAGGGCGATGCCTCCTACCTGGATGACTTCGAGAGCAGCACCATCAAGAACGGCCTGACGCAACCTACGTACTGGAGCATGTCGAGCACACCCAGCATGTTTGCCGAAAGCAAGATGACGGCAAATGCCGCATACGGCTACAACCGCGCACTGCTGGCCTGGTACTACGTCGATCCCATCTTCACCCGACGCAGCAGCACGCTGACGCCAAGCCACATCAAGAGCGACCTAGACCAGCTCTCCAGCCACTATGTCCGTGAGGTCTATGAACGCGAGCTTTATCCACAGAAGTCGCAGAACACCTATACGAATGCTTCGAGCCTCAACGTCCTGAACCTCGCCTTCTATCCGAAGGAGCGCGGTGCCTACAACCTCACAACCGACGTTGACCAGGACGGCCATCTCCTCCATCCGCAAGACTCCTGGGGAGGCATGATGCGCAAACTGGACAACACCGACTTCGAGGCTCAGAACATCGAGTATATCGAGTTCTGGATGATGGACCCGTTCATCTATAAGCGCAATCAGCCTGGCAATCATGGCGGAGACCTGTACTTCAACCTCGGCGAGGTGTCGGAAGACATCCTCAAGGACGGCAAGAAGTACTTCGAGAGCGGTATGCCTGTCGATGGCAACCCGCAATACTACACGGAAGGCTTCTGGGGCCGTATTCCCAACAGCAGCAGTGTCACCTACGCTTTCAATAATGAAGCAGGTGCGCGCGCCCGTCAGGATGTCGGCCTCAATGGACTTAACGACGACGAGGAGCGCAGTTTCTCGCTCTACAGTGACTACATCCAGCAAATCCAGGGGAAGGTATCGCAGACAGCCTTCGACAGCATCTATGCAGACCCGGCTAACGACAACTACCATTATTACCGCGGTACGGACTTCGACAACCTCCGCACTTCCATCCTGGACCGTTACAAGCGCATCAACATGCCGCAGGGCAACAGTGCTGACTCCGACACAAGGCCGGAGGCTTACGAGACAGCATGGAAATCCACTCCCGACGTCGAGGACATCAACCAGGACTTCACCCTCAACGAATACGAGAAATACTTCCAGTATCATGTCAGCATCCGACCCGAAGATATGGTCGTCGGGCGCAATCATATTGCCGACAAGCGAGTGGCAAGCGTCAAGTTGCGCAACGGCAATACTGAGGAGTGCACCTGGTACCTCTTCCGCATCCCCTTGCAGGAATACGAGAGCAAAGAGGGCAACATCAGGGACTTCACGAGCATCCGCTTCATGCGCCTCTTCATGACGGGCTTTGAGGAAGAGACCATCCTGCGCCTCGCCACGCTCGACCTTGTCCAGGGCGACTGGCGAATCTATCAGCAACCTCTCTTTACGGGCAACACCCCGTCGAGTGGCGGCGGCGTGCTGGAGGTCAGCACCGTCTGCATCGAGGAGAACAATGACAAGCAACCGGTCAACTATGTTCTGCCACCGGGCATTACGCGTATCACCGACCCCTCGCAGGCTCAGCTCGTGGAAGCCAACGAACAGTCCATGTGCATGGTGGCCCGCAACCTGGGCGGCAATGAGTCGAAGGCTGTGTATAAGAACTGCAACTACGACATGCGGCAGTACAAGCACCTGCAGATGTATGTCCACGCCAATGCCCTTGCCGAAAACATCACTGCGACCACCGACGGAGAGTGCAGCGTCTTCATTCGGCTCGGCTCTGACTACAAGAGCAACTACTACGAATATGAGGTGCCCCTGATTCTTACGCCGGAAGGCTATTATGACACCTACAGCGCTCAGGGCTGCCTGGCTGTCTGGCCTTCGGACAACATGGTAGATATCAACTTCGACATCTTCACGTCGCTCAAGAAGCTGCGCAATGCTCAGGCAAGCGTCGGCGCTACAGCCATGAACCGCCTCTTCTCTTCCTACGACGAGAACCATCCCAACAACCGCATTTCCGTCATGGGTAACCCAACCCTGGGCGAGGTGAAGACCATCATGATAGGTGTGCGCAACAACAGCGGCAGGACGAAGAGCGTGGAGGTCTGGGTCAACGAGCTTCGACTGCAGGACTTCAGCAACAACGGCGGCTGGGCCGCGCAGGGCAACCTTCAGGTACAGCTCAGCGACCTGGGCTCTGTCAATGCGACGGCCAAGATGATTACGTCCGGTTTCGGCGGCATTGAGCAGAGCGTGGCCCAGCGCAGGAATGAAGACAACCTCAACTACTCCGTGACGACAAATTTCGACCTGGGCCGCCTGTTGCCTGAGAAGGTGAAGCTCACCTTCCCGTTCTATTACAGCTACAGCCGCGAGAAGGTGTCTCCCCTCTACAATCCTTTCGACACCGACATGCTCCTGGACGATGCCCTCGATGCCCTTGCCAACGAGCATCAGCGCGACTCCCTGCGAAGCCTGACGAACCATACGGAGACGAACAAGAACCTTTCGTTCAGCGGCATACGCCTCAACATCAGTTCCCGCAAGCATCCAATGCCGTATGACCCGGCCAACTTCACCTTTGGCTACAGCCGCTCCACGCAGTTCGTCGAGGGGCAGACTACCGTCTATGAGCGTGAGCTGAACTGGAAGGCCAACCTCAACTACTCATGGAGTCCCAACTGGAAGCCGCTGGAACCCTTCAAGAACCTCAAGGGCAAGAGCAAGTGGCTTGACATCATCAAGGCACAGAATATCTCGCTCTGGCCGCAGAACATTACGTTCTCCACCGACATGAACCGCAGCTACTACGAACTGCAGGAACGCGACCTTGAGAATCCCGGCGACTATTCTGCCCTGCCTGCCACCTTCAGTCAGAACTGGACGTGGAACAGGAACTTCTCGCTCAAGTGGGACATCTTCCGGGCCTTGCACTTCTCTTTCCAGAGCGGGACGCGGGCTGAGATTGAAGAGCCCTATACGCAGGTCAACCAGGACCTCTACCCGGACCGCTACGAGGCATGGAAGGACTCGGTGAAGTGGAGCTTGCGTCACTTTGGCCGTCCGCTCGACTACAGTCAGAACGTACAGATCAGTTACAAAGTTCCTCTGGACAAGATACCCATCCTCGACTGGATTTCAACCGATGCCTCCTATTCCTCCACCTACTCGTGGAAGCGTGGCGCGGAGCGGGTCGGACGTCCCTCTCTGGGCAACACCATCAACACGCAGCGTACCATCAACGTGAACGGCAGGTTCGACCTCGAGAAGCTCTACAACTACAGCCCTTTCCTCAAGGAGACCAACAAGCGTTTCTCTGCATCGAATGCCAAGGCCGGTGCCAACCAGAAACGCATGGAGAAGGAGAAGGAAGACAAAGCCAAGAAAGCTGCAAAGGAGAAAGAAAGGGAGGCACGCAAGAAGGCCGAGCAACAGGCGATGGAGACGGGCGAGTCTGTCGATAGCATACTGGCCAAGACCCAGCAGCCGATAGCCAGACAGGGCAACGCTTCCGGTGTCAGCACGAAGAAGAAGCCGGAGAACAAGGGCTTCGTCCAGGAGATAACACTCTATCCCGACTCCGACCTCGTCATTGCCCACGGACAGAAGTCCAAGCGCGTCCGCGTCACGGCACGCGACAGCAGCGGCTTCGCGTACAACATCAAATTCAAGAAGGTGGATGAGAACAGCATCCGCATCGTGCGTACTCCCGTCGATACCACAAAGGTCCGCCTCAACGTCGTTGCCCTTCCCAAGTTGTCGGAGCAGAAATGGTACGGACTGGCCCAGACTGCTGCCCGCTTCCTGATGATGGTGCGCAACGTCAGCATCAGCTATCGCAACAACTACAACCTCTCCGTGCCCGGCTTCCTGCCCGAGGTGGGCGACATATTCGGACAGAAGCGCATGGACGGGATGTTCACGCCCGGCGTGGATTTCGCCTTCGGCTTTGTCGATGATTCCTACCTCGACAAGGCAAAGTCCCGCGGCTGGCTCCTGGGCAGCGACAGCGTAGCCACGCCTGCCACGATTGCACAGACCGAGGACGTGCAGGTGAAGATGACCTTGGAGCCCTTCACCGACCTCAAGATAGACCTCAACATGAGCCGTACCGACAATCGCAACAAGAGCATCCAGTACATGTACGGTGCTCCGCCCACCCACAGCGGCTCGTTCAACATGACCACCATCAGCATCGGAACCGCCTTTGCAGGTATCGGCTCGGCAGAGAACGGCTACTTCAGCCGTCCCTTCCAGAAGTTCAGCGAAAACCTCGACACCTACCAGCAGCGCGTAGAGGGCCGCTATGCCGGCGTTCCCTATCCCGCGGGAACCGGCATGAAGGGCAAGTTCAACCCCGAGAACGGAACGGTAGGCAGGTACAGCGCCGACGTCATGATACCCGCCTTCCTCGATGCCTACACCGGAACCAGCTCGCTCGACATCTTCCCGTCGCTCCTGAAGATGCTGCCCAACTGGAGCATCAACTACAAGGGACTGAGCAATCTGCCCTGGGTGCGCGACCACTTCAAGAGCGTCAACCTGACACATAGCTACAAGAGCATCTATGCCGTCGGCTCCTACAATTCATTCAGCTCCTGGGTGGAATGCATGGGCACCGGCGGGCTCGGCTTCGTCCAGAGCACCACGACGGGAAACTACATACCCAACAGCGTCTTCGATGTCAGCACCGTCAGCATCAACGAGAGCTTCTCGCCGCTCATCGGCATCAACGCCACACTGAACAATAACATGACGTTCAAGCTGGAGTACAAGACCACCCGCGTGCTCAATCTGAGCATGACCAGCGCCCAGCTCACCGAGACGGGTTCACAGGACTTCGTCATCGGATGGGGCTACAAGATCAACGACTTCAAGCTCGGCAACCTCTTCCGCTCCAAGAGAGCCAGCGAACAGGTAGCCAGGAACAGCAGGTCGAGGAACCAGGCAGGCCGGGACCAGACAAACGCTGCCGGCGACAACACTGCAACCGGCAATACTCGCGGCGGTAACCGTCAGCGAATCTCCCACGACCTGAACCTCAGGTTCGACTTCAGCATCCGCAACCAAAGTGCCATCAAGCGCGACCTCCAGACCAACCTTTGCGAGGCCACCAGCGGCAACAAGGCTTTCAAGACCAGTGCCCAGCTGGACTATACCGTGAGCCGAATGGTCACGATGAGCATCTTCTACGACCGCCAGCGCTCCGAGCCCCTTCTCTCCAGCAGCAGCTATCCCACCGTCACCCAAGACTTCGGCATGACCATGAAGTTCTCGCTGACAAGATAGGAAGCATTGTGTGCTTCAATATCACACAGCACGTTGAATCGAGTTGTTTCCCGTGCGAAACAATTTGTTTCCACGCGGGAAACAAATTGTTTCAAAACGAGAAACACTGAACGACATGCTTTATGTAGGCACGTAAGTCCCCGTCGCGCAGAGTTTGTTCTTGCTGAACCTGCACTTTTTCTGGTATGACCTTGGCGGCAGGAAGCTCCAGGGAAGACCGACTCGGCACGGCATTTACATTCATAATGGACGAAAGGAGGTACTGAAATGAGAAGGACATATATGACACCCGAAATGGTCGTGGTGAAGCTACAGCACCAGAACATTCTCTGCAGCAGCCTGAACGGAGTAGATGGCAATAGCGATATAAACTATGGCGGCGCCAGTGGCAATAACGCTGGCGGCATAGTCCGCGCCAAAGAGTCCTCGGGCGACATCTGGGACGAAGAATGGTAATTTGCGAGAGGGCGTGTCTGAATAAATAAACGGACATGCCCTTCTTTTTGATTTAACTACGAATTGCACGAATTACACGAACTATTCAACTGTTGGTTGTCAGCTAATTATAAATTCGTGCAATTCGTGTAATTCGTGGTTAGAAACAATTGGTCATAATATGACACGCCTTCCCCGCATTACAGGCAAGTGCTTTTGATGAGGGGGAATTATTTCAGTCGGGCGAGGGTCTCCTTGATGCGCTTCATGGCCTCGGAGATGTTTTCGTCGCTGGTGGCGTAGCTCATGCGGAAGCATTCGGGCGAGCCGAAGGCATCGCCGCCTACGGTTGCCACGTGGCCCACCTCAAGCAGGTACATGGCAAGGTCAGTGGAGTTGTTGATGACGCGGTCGCCGTCCCGCTTGCCGAAGAAGCTGCTGCACTTGGGGAAAAGATAGAAGGCTCCCTGCGGGTCGTTGACTTCGAGGCCGGGAATCTCTCTTGCCAGCCGGACGATGAGGTTCTTGCGGCGCTCGAAGGCCAGCCGCATGTCCTCTACGCATTGCTGCGGACCGGAGAAGGCGGCTTCAGCTGCTTTCTGGCTGACGGAGCACGGGCCGCTGGTGTACTGTCCCTGCAGCTTGTTGCAGCCTTTCACTATCCATTCCGGAGCGGCAATGAAGCCGATGCGCCAGCCCGTCATGGCGTAAGCCTTGCTGACACCGTTGATGATGACCACGCGCTCCTTGATGTCGGGGAACTGAGCCATCGACGCATGCTGGCCGACATAGTTGATATGCTCGTAGATTTCGTCGGCAATGACAATGACCTGCGGGTGCCTGAGCAGGACGTCCTTCAGCCCTGCCAGTTCCTCCTTGCTATAGACGGAGCCTGTCGGGTTGCTCGGCGAGCAGAGGATAAGCGCCTTTGTCCTTGGGGTGATGGCGGCCTCGAGCTGCTCGGGCGTTATCTTGAAATTCTGTTCGATGGTGGCTTCCACGAAGACGGGAGTACCTTCTGCCAGCAGGACCATCTGTGGGTAGCTGACCCAATAGGGGGCGGGGATGATAACCTCGTCGCCAGCGTTGACGATAGCCATGATGGTGTTGCAGACGCTCTGCTTGGCGCCGTTGCTGCAAAGGATTTGGCTGGGACTGTAGTCCAGGCCGTTCTCCCTCTTGAGCTTGCCAACGATGGCTTTCTTCAGCTCGGGGTAGCCCGGCACGGGGCTGTAGCGGCTGTAGTTGTCCTCGACGGCACGGATGGCGGCTGCCTTGATGTGGTCGGGCGTGTTGAAGTCGGGTTCGCCCACACTCATGTTGATGACATCGACGCCCTCGGCCTTCAGCTCGCTGCTGCGCTGGCTCATGGCGAGGGTAGCGCTGGGTGAGAGGCGCTGCAGCCTCTCGGAGAGATTTGTGTTCATTGCAGTTGTTGTTATTTCGTTGATACGTTATTTCATTATTTTCGACTGTTGGGCCATGAGCAATGGCGGCAGCAGGTTCTTCCCTCCTTGCCCCTTGCTCCTTGCTCCTTGCCCCTTTTCTCAGAGCTTGTGCCCCATGCGCGTCCGCTTTGTCTCGAGGTAGCGGCGGTTGTACATATTGGGTTCGATCACGATGGGGACGTTCTCCACGATGGTGAGGCCGTAGCTCTCCAGACCGACGCGCTTCACGGGGTTGTTCGTGATGAGCTTGAGCTTGCCCACACCCATCTCGCGCAGTATCTGTGCGCCTACGCCATACTCGCGCTCGTCGGGCCGGAAGCCGAGGTGGATGTTGGCATCGACGGTGTCGTCGCCCTGCTCCTGGAGGCGATAGGCGGCTATCTTGTTCATCAGTCCGATGCCTCGTCCCTCCTGGCTGAGATAGACGATGATTCCTTTGCCTTCCTGCTCTATCATGCGCATTGCCTTGTGTAGCTGTTCGCCGCAGTCGCAGCGCTGGCTGCCGAAGATGTCGCCCGTCATGCAGCTGGAGTGCATACGCACCAGCACCGGCTCGTCCTCGCGCCACTGGCCTTTGTAGAGGACGACGTGCTCCAGCCCGTTGCTTTTCTGGCGGAAGGGGATGATGCGGAAGTGCCCGTAGGCAGTAGGCATGTCGGCTTCTACGCCGCGCTCCACGAGGGATTCCTGCTGGAGACGGTAGGCGATGAGGTCGCGTATGGTGATAATTTTGAGCCCGTGCTCGCGGGCCACCTCCTTGAGCTGCGGCATGCGGGCCATCGTGCCGTCCTCGTTGAGGATTTCGATGAGGGCGGCTGCGGGCTGCAGTCCCGAGAGGCGTGCCAGGTCAACGGCAGCTTCCGTGTGACCGGCGCGTCGCAGGACGCCTTTGTCCTGAGCGTAGAGAGGATTGATGTGGCCGGGCCGTCCGAAGTCGGAGGGCTTGCGGCTGGGGTCGGCTAGGGCGCGGATGGTGGCGGCGCGGTCGTGCGTGCTGACGCCGGTCGTGCAGCCCTCCAGCAAGTCAACCGTCACAGTGAACGGTGTGCCGAGCATGCTGGTGTTGTCCTGCACCTGATGGTCGAGCTCCAGTTGGGCAGCGCGGCTCATCGTGATAGGTGCACAGAGCACTCCGCGTCCGTTGCGCAGCATGAAGTTGACCTTTTCGGGGGTTATCATCTCGGCTGCCGTAATGAAGTCGCCTTCGTTCTCGCG
Source organism: uncultured Bacteroidales bacterium (assembly GCA_902763865.1). Taxonomy (GTDB): domain Bacteria; phylum Bacteroidota; class Bacteroidia; order Bacteroidales; family Bacteroidaceae; genus Physcousia. The sequence continues at coordinate 65,868 of CACWTR010000008.1, forward strand.
GTCCTCGTCATCGACCACGATGACGAACTTGCCTTGCCGGAAGTCATCGAGCGCTTCCTCGATGGTACTGAGTTGTATTCCGTTATTGTCCATATCCTTGTTTGATGATTCTTTGGCTGATGAGGTTGTTTATGTTTTCTATGTTGCGCAGGTCGAGCCTGAGGCGGAGCCTGTAGCGCCAGATGCGCATGAAGAAGAAGAGTCCCAGCGGCAGGAAGAGTCCGACGGCCATGTTGAGCCGCTGGCTGCTGAAGGGTCTGGTGTGAGCACTCGGGTTGACGATGGGGTATTGGTTGATGTACATCAGTATGACGTTGTCGCGGCTGTTGTGCAGTTCCTCGACGATAGCCTCGAGGCGGTCGCACAGGTCGGCGGCATGTTTGTCCTGTCCGGGGCGGAAGAAGATGTCGATGTAGCTCGGTATGCGTCGCAGGCGCATCGTGCGTCGGCATTCGGAGCAGAAGTCCGAGAGCTCGCCGAGTCGCTGGGGTAGGGTAGTGTAGTCCGGGTCGTTGATGATGACATCTTTGCGGTTCAGCTTGCGGCTGGCCCTGAGTCCGAACAGCCGCATGAAGAAGTTGCGGTACCCTTCTATGTTGAAGACCACGCTGTCGCTGTTGGCCTTGTACGTCAGGAAGATGCCCGTGGCGAGAAGCACGGCGGAGCTGAGCCACGTGCCGCTCTCGATGGTCCAGACTGCCACCTTGGCATTGTTCTGGCCTGCCTGGTTTATCATGTAATAGAAGATGAAGATGATGACGCTGACCACGACGGGCACTCCCAGTCCGCCCTTGCGGATGATGGCTCCCAGGGGTGCTCCGATGAAGAAGAAGAGCAGGCAGGCAAGGCTCATCGTGTATTTCTTGTGCCATTCGATGTGGTGCTTGCGCAGGTTCATGTTCCTGTCGCCCGTCTCCAGGGCCCGGAACTGGTACTCGGACTGCATCGTCTCGGCGCGGCTCAGGGCGTTTCGCCAAGCCTTGACGCGCTGCTCGTCGGGCAAGGCCAGATATATGGAGTCGAAGGCAGGCATCCGGGCGGCTTCTTCTACAATGGCGAGCGAGTCCGGCCTCCCTGCCGGCAGGTCCTTGCGCAAGTGCCATTGCAGGATGCCGGAATAGATGACGTGGCGGGAGCTGTCGGCTATGTGCTTCAGGGAATCAATGCTGTGTTCAATCTCGTCGAGGTCCTTCGCCTGAGCGTTGTGGGAGAAGAGGTCGGCATCCATCAGGTTGAAGTTGGCATCAAAGGGGATGAAGGTGGTCTCCTCAATGAAGGACTCGCGCATGTAGGGCACACCGGCACGCAGCATCGAGCCTTGCTGGGCGCTCATATTGCGGAAGCGCTCGCCGCCCCAGAGCGTCAGGCGCAGGTGCATCTTGTCGGCTGTGCTCTGCATGCGCCCGCTGTCGGCCAGCACGATTTGCGTGTCGTTGTAGCCGCCTGCATTTGTGTAGATCATCACGCCGTAGAGCAGTCCCGTCTCAGGGTCCTTGTGCTCGACATAGAGGTTGTAGCCGGGTATCTCGCTGTAGAAGACGCCTTCGGGTATCTCCAGCTCGGGGCTCTTCTGCTTCATGCTCCAGGCCATTCTGGACATTTCGCGTGTGGCGTATGGACTCACGAGGTCCTGGAAGATGAAGCTGCTGATGCTGATGATGAGGGCCACAATGATGAGGGGCGACAGGATGCGGACGAGGGGGATGCCAGCTGCCTTCATGCTGAGCAGCTCGAAGCGCTCGCCCAGGTTGCCAAACGAGATGAGGCTTGCCAGCAGGACGGCCAAGGGCATGGACATGGGGATGAGCGTCAGACTGCTGTACCAGAAGAACTTTGCCAGCAGGTCGATGGTCAGTCCCTTGCCGATGAGGTTGTTCATCCACATCCACAGGAACTGCATGACGAAGATGAACAGGCAGATGAAGAACGTTCCCGCAAAGAGCTGCAGGAAGCCCTTGATGATGTAGATGTCGAGTTTCTTGATAATCCTCATTTGCCTTTCGTCGTCGTCATCCTTTTGTGGATGCGCACTTTGGTGCGCAAAGTTACGAAAAAAAAATGAGATAACGGGAAAATCAGGCAAAAAAAAAGCCGCATGCAAAGATTGCAATCTCTGCGTGCGGCATTTGCTATGTGTAGAGCCGGGGAAAACCGGCAGTGTCTCGGGGCTTAGAGCTTGTTGTTGCTGCCGAGCACTTCCACAATCTTGTGGATGTACATCTTCTTCATGTTCTCGCGAGCGGGCTTCAGGTACTGGCGGGGATCGAAGTCGCCGGGCTTCTCGTCGAAGTGCTTGCGGATGGCAGCGGTCATGGCCAGACGGCTGTCGCTGTCGATGTTAATTTTGCAGACTGCGCTCTTGCTGGCCTCGGGGATGTCAACTGCGTCGGGCAGCTTGCCGCCGTGGGCGTTGATGGTGTCAACCTCTTCCTGGGGAACAGAGCTTGAGCCGTGCAGGACGATGGGGAAGCCGGGGAGCTTCTTCTCGATCTCGTGCAGGATGTCGAAAGCCAATGGGGGAGGAACGAGCCTGCCGGTCTTCGGGTCGCGTGTGCACTGCTCGGGAGTGAACTTGTAGGCTCCGTGGCTTGTGCCGATGCTGATGGCGAGGCTGTCGCAGCCGCTGCGGGTGGCGAAGTCGATAACCTCTTCGGGCTTCGTATAGTGGCTCTTTTCGGCCTGGACTTCGTCCTCAACGCCGGCCAGCACGCCGAGCTCTGCCTCTACGGTTACGTCGTGGGCGTGAGCGTACTCAACGACCTGCTTCGTGATGCGGATGTTCTCCTCGTAGGGGAGGGCACTGCCGTCGAACATGACGCTGGAGAAGCCGTTGTCGATGCAGTCCTTGCAGAGCTCGAAGCTGTCGCCGTGGTCAAGGTGGAGTACAATCTGGGGATTCTTGCAGCCGAGTTCCTTGGCGTATTCCACTGCGCCCTGTGCCATGTAGCGCAGGATGGTGCCGTTGGCGTAATTGCGTGCGCCCTTGCTGACCTGCATGATGACGGGAGACTTAGTCTCGACGGCTGCCTGCACGATGGCCTGCATCTGCTCGAGTGTGTTGAAGTTGAATGCGGGGATGGCGTAGCCACCAGCCACAGCCTTTTTGAACATCTCGCGGGTGTTCACCAGGCCGAGTTCTTTGTAACTTGTCATGTGATTTTCGTTTTTTACGGTTTTACTATTTGTTGTTTCCTGATTTTGCGGGTGCAAAGATACGAAGAAAAGTTGAAAGGAGGAAGGGTTGAAAAGTTAAATTGTCTTTTTGCCTCCACTTTGCCATGTCTGCTTTGCAAGCTGTGTTCCCCCTGAGGGGGTCAGCGGCTCTGTTTGACCAGATATGTCACCGTCGGCAGGTGGTCGCTGTAGCCGTTGAGCCAGACTCCGCCTGCGTGTGTGCGCTTGGGCGTTCCCTTGAATTTGCCTTCGCGTTGCAAGAGATAGTCGCGCTTGAAGATGTGGTAGTCGTAGAGCGTGAGTTCCTTGTATTCTTTGCTGCCCTTCAGGTCGAGCATGTTGCGCGAGAGGACTATCTGGTCGAAGAGGTTCCATCCGCCCTGATAGGAGAGGGTGCCTTGCCCCTTGCTGCGCAGAACGTCCCACCAGGGGTTGTAGAAGTCGTATTCCCCTACGTCCTTCATCTTGCGGCGGGCACCGAGGTACTTGGCCATCGAAGTGTTGTCGGGGTCGTCGTTCATGTCGCCCATCACGATGATGTGCTGCGCGGGGTCTGCCCTCCGGATGCTGTCGGTCAGTGCACGCACCTGCCGCCCGCCATAGTCGCGGAAGATGCCTTCTGCCCCTCGGCTGGGCCAGTGGCATACGATGACGGTCAGGTCGTCGCCTGCCAGCTTGCCTTGCACGCAGAGGAAGGGGCGCGTCTGGTGCGTGGTGTCGCCGTTCTCATAGACGTAGAGCTTGTGGAAGGCTTTCTTGACGTGGAATGCCTTGGGGTTGTAGATGAGGGCGCAATCGACGCCGCGCTTGTCCGGGCCCTCGATGTGGACGTACTTGTAGCCGCGCTTCTGCATGGAGGGCTGGGCCATGAGGTCGTCGAGCGCGTGGTCGTTCTCCACCTCGCTCACCCCGATGATGCTGGCTCCGTAGGGCAGTTTGTCGGTGCCAAGGTCGCAGAGCACACGAGCCATGTTTGCAAGCTTGTTCGTGTATTTGTTCTCGTCCCAATGGTAGGAACCGTCGGGCAGGAAGTCGTAGTCGTTCTTGCCTTCGTCGTGGCTGATGTCGAAGAGGTTCTCCAGGTTGTAGAAGCAGACGGCGTGCACCATCAGCTGTCGGTCCTGAGCGTTCAGACCGGCAATGCCGAGCAAGAGGAAAGCGGCAAGGGCAATGAGGGGTCGTTTCATGTTCTTTTCTGTCATTAGTTTTATTGTTTCACCATGCAAAGTTAACACTTTTTTGGAAAGTTATTGCAATTAGTAGAAAAAAAAGGATGCAAAGTGTCGGGGGAAGCACATTTTTTTTGTAAGTTTGTGCCACTAAAATCAAAATCAAACATGAATCATCGCATGAAAATGAAACATCTGCTACTGGTGCTGACGCTTGCGGCGGCACCCTTGAGCTACGCCCAGACAATCGAGACGGCGGCAGCAGACTCGCTGAGCAACTCGGAGCAGGAACTGCAGGATGACGGCAGTTTCACCTTCACCGAATCCCAGCTCGGCGAGAACGACGACATCACAACCGATGTCATCCAAATCAATTCCAACAACAATGTCTATCTCAGTCAGATAGGATGGACGTGGAGCGGCATTTGGTTCAAGTACCGCGCTCTGGACAATGCCTACAACGACATCTACATGAATGGCGTTCAGGTGAACAACCCCGAGAACGGGCGCTTCTCCTATTCCACCATCGGCGGCATGAACGACGCCACACGCAACAAGGACGATGTCGGTGTCTTCGAGGGCAACAACTATTCCTTCAGCGCCCTGGGCGGCAGCAGTAACTACAACCTTCGCGCCAGTCAGATGGCAGCCGGGCACAAGGTGACGCTCTCCGGCGCCAACCGCAACTACACGCTGCGCGGCATATATACTTACGGTTCTGGTCTCAGCAAGGACGGATGGGCCTTCTTCGGCACGGTCGGCTATCGCTGGGCCAACATGCAGACGGCTGCCATCAAGGGAACCTTCTACAACAGTTTCTCCTACTTCATGGCCGTGCAGAAAGTGTTCAACGAAAAGCACTCGCTGAACATTGCCACATGGGGCAACCCCACTGAACGCGCTACCGCAGGTGCCAGCACCGACGAGGCGAACTGGCTTGCGGGCAGCAACCTCTACAACCCCTATTGGGGCTATCAGGGCGGGAAGAAGCGTGCCAGCCGCGTGGTCAACAACTTCGAACCGAGCGTCCTCGCTACCTGGGACTTCAACATTCGCGAGGACATGAAGCTCACGACGAGTGCCTTCTTCAAGATGGCCAAGTACAAGACCACCAAGCTCAACTACAACGGCACCAATCCGCATCCCGACTACTGGAAGCGCTTCCCCTCATATAATTATAATGTGTGGGGCAACGAGGACGACAAGAACTACGACTACGATGCTTTCTGGGCCAGCTACGACAATTGGCAGGACGAGCGCTATCGTCAGATTGATTTCGACCAGCTCTACTTTGCCAATACACAGCTCAACAAAATTGGTGCCGATGCCATCTACTGGATCGAGGCACGCCACAACGACCACATGATGACCAACCTCGCCAGCACTTACGATTGGGACATCAAGAAGGGCCTCAAGTGGAGCGTCGGTATCCAGCTGCTCAGCAACCGCGGCTCGCACTACAAGACGATGGAGGACCTCATGGGCGCCGAGAACTTCCACAACACGAACACTTACCTCGTGGGTGACTACCGTCAGACCTCGACCGACGCGATGTACGACGTCAACCACGGCTACCAGAAGATTATCGAAGGTGACCGTTTCGGCTATGACTACGACCTCTGGAACCAGGACGTACGCCTCTGGACGAACCTGACCTTGGATCGCGGCATCCTCCACAGCTTCGTTGCAGGCAGGATAGGCGGACGTCGCATGTGGCGCGAGGGCTTCATGCGGAACGGCCTTTTCCCCGACAACAGCTACGGCAAGAGCGGCAAGGCACATTTCCTGGACGGCGGCATGAAGGTAGGAGGCGTTGTCAACCTCGGCAAGGGCCACGCTATCTCCTTCGGCGCAGGCTACGAACAGAAGGCACCGGGAGCAGCCGTCGCCTTCATGTGTCCCGAGATGAACAACGACTTCGTACAGAAGCTTGGCAACGAGGAAGTGGCAAGCACTGAGCTGGGCTATGCACTCAACAACAAGTGGTTCCGCCTCAACCTGACCGGCTACTACTATTACATGCACGGCGGCAACGAGTGGCATCCGTTCTTCAACGACGATGCCACCAGCTTCACCTACAACAGCCTCAGCGGAACGGAGAAGATGTACTACGGCGTCGAGCTTGGTCTGAGGGTCCGCCTCACGAGCAGTCTCGACCTCCTGGCCCTCGGCACCTACAGCGAAGCAAAATACACGGACAACACGGAGGTGACATGGATGAGCAGCACCACGCGCGACAAGCTCATCGAAGATATATGCTACAACAAGGGCATGCGCATCAGCGGCACGCCTCTGGCTGCAGCCAGCCTCGGCCTGAACTACCGCATCAAGCGCTGGTACCTCGGGCTCACCGGCAATTACTACAATCGCATCTATCTCTCCTACAGCCCCAACCTTCGTTATGCCTCGAACATGAGGAATGCCGACAAGGAATTGCCGGGAGGCGGCTTCGCCGTGGACGAACAGGCTATGGGCAACGGCGGCTTCATGCTCGATGCCAGCATCGGCAGGCAGTTCTATGTGGCTCACCATCCGTTGAGCGTCAATTTGCAGCTCTGCAACCTGACCAATCGCCGCAACATCACTACAGGCGGCTATGAGCAGAGCCGAAGCAACTACAGCGTCAACGAATCGGACAAAAACGGAACGAAAACTCCGCGCACCTACAACTTCACGAAGAACCCGAAGAAGTTCTACACGCAGGGCTTCAACTTCATGCTCAACATCAACTACAAGTTCTAACAGCTCCACATTATATATAATATAGAAGACAATGAAGAAGCATTCATTCATCATACTTATGCTGGCAGGCATCCTTTCCGCGACTTCCTGCCAGAGCGGGGATTGGGACGTTCCCGAAGGCCTCGCCACTCAGCCCCCATACGGCAACAACACCCTCGTGGCCGGCAAGACGGCAACCATTGCCCAGCTGCAGAGCCAGTATGCCAGCACCATCAGCTCCAGCAGCTACAAGAAGATTGAAGACGACCTCTGGCTGCGCTGCGTCGTGACCGGCAACGACCTGGGCGGCAACATCTACAAGCAGATTACCGTACAGGACGAGACAGGCGGCATCATCATCGGCATCAACGGCTCCGACCAAGGGGCTCTCATGCCTGTTGGACAGAGGCTGCTCGTCAGCCTCAAGGACCTCTACATCGGCGGCTACGGCGAACAGGCTCAGATAGGCGGTCGCTACAACGGTGGCATCGGGCGCATGGAGCTCACCGAGTGGCAGAAGCACGTCCGCCTCATCATGGACGGAACGAAGGAAGCAGAGGACTTCGGCAGCATGAAGGTCGATACCGTCGATTTCGATGCCACCAAGTCGATGGCAGAGCAAAGCGGCAAGGTGGTCCGCCTGAAGGGTGTCACCATCAGCGGCACCGGCACTCAGACCATTGCTCCCGATGATGGCTCCGTCTCCCCCATCGGTGGTTGCATCAACCGAACCATTTCCGGCGGCAACGCAGGCAACAAGTGCTTGCTCCGCACCAGCACCTACGCCGACTTCCACGGACTCCCGCTTCCCAGCGGCGCAGTCGATTTCTACGGCGTTGCCACTTGGTACAGGGGTGACTGGCAGATACTGGTCCGCACTGAATCCGACCTGACATGGGTGAAGTAACAAAGAACATCAACAGAAAACTAACAAAAAGATATATAGCATTATGAAAAAGACTTTCAAGACATTTGCACTCATGCTGGCGGCTGTCCTTGCCTTCAGCAGCTGTGCCGACATCCCCGCTCCCTACAACATGCCCGAGAAGGACAGCAGAACTGGCGGCGGCAGTTCGGTAGTCGCTCCCGCAGGCGACGGTACGCTGGCTTCTCCATACAACGTGGCAGCCATCGTAGCGATGGTTAAGGAGATGGAGGCCGGCGTGGAATCGACCGAGGAATACTACATCAAGGGCAAGGTGCTCGCCGTGACCACGACGGAAGCCACAATAGCTCAGTACGGCAACCACACCTTCACGATGGTCGATGAAGGCAATAACTCCACCGTCTTCACAGCCTTCCAGGTCTATGGCCCGGGCAAGAAGAAGTTCACTTCTGTCAACGACATCAAAGTAGGCGACGAGGTTGTTGTCTGCGGCAAGGTCGTCAACTTCAAAGGCAACACTCCCGAGACCGTCGGCAAGGGCTCGGCATACGTTGTTTCCATCAACTCCAGCGGCAGCGGAGAGCAAACAGCCAAGACCGTGACCTGCGCTGAGGCTGTAGAGCTGACCAATGCTTTGGCTGACGGCGGAACATCAACGGAGACATACAGCGTGACGGGTTACATCACCGAGGTTGTCGGCAACGTCAGTCGCAACCAGCAGACCTTCTGGATGGCCGACACGAAGGACGGCGGCAAAGTCTTCGAGGCTTATTGGGCAAACCTGCCCGAAGGTGTTTCGGAGTTCAAGGTCGGCATGAAGGTGACGATTATAGGTCAGCTGATGAAGTATGTCAAGGGCACAGACGTGACTCCCGAGATAAAGAATGCCGATGTGGTGATTCTTGAGGACGGCGGCGGCGACACGCCTACCCCTGTCGGCACGGAGATTACCTGCGCTGAGGCCGTTGAGCTGACCAATGCCTTGGCTGACGGCGGAACATCAACGGAGACATACAGCGTGACGGGTTACATCACCGAGGTCATCGGCAACGTCAGCCGCAACCAGCAGACCTTCTGGATGGCCGACACGAAGGATGGCGGCAAAGTCTTCGAGGCTTATTGGGCAAACCTGCCCGAAGGCGTTTCGGAGTTCAAGGTCGGCATGAAGGTGACGATTACAGGTCAACTCATGAAGTATGTCAAGGGCACAGACGTGACTCCCGAGATAAAGAATGCCGATGTGGTGATTCTTGAGGACGGCGGCGGCGTTGAGCCCGGCCCCGGTCCCGAGCCCGGCGGTGACCCCGTGACGGACCTCGTCAACGGCAACTTCGAGAATTGGGACAATGCCTCGCAGCCCACAGGCTGGAAGTCGGCCAGCACTGCCAGCAGCTCGGAGCTGTCTCAGAGCACGGATGCTCACGGCGGAAGCTATTCTTGCAAAATTACAGCGGCAAAAACGGTGAGCCCGGATAAGGCTGCAAATCAGCGCCTCGCTACCCAAGAGATAACGCTTGAGGCTGGTACCTACACCTTCTCGTACTATGCGAAGGCAACAACAGGTGAGGCTTGCCAAACGCGTCCTGGTTTTGTCCCCGTCACGAGCGAATCCAAGGTCGGAACTTACAAATATGGCGATTACGTAAATATAAACAATTCTGCGTGGACACTCGTGTCGTACGACTTCACGCTGGAATCGGCAACGACCATTTGTCTCATTGTCATGAACCCCAAGGACAGCAGCTATTCTGTCTCTCAGGACATTCTTGTCGATGATGCCACTTTGGTGAAGAAGTAAGATAAAACACTCATCCCCTTTCAGCGCCGCAGGCACAAACGTGCTTGCGGCGCTTTCCGTTTTCTCCCCTGCCGCGAGGAAAACCCTCTCCGGCCCCGTGAGAAAAGCCTCGGCGACGCGACGGAAAACTATTTTCACGTCATGAAAATTAATTTTCACGTCATGAAAATATATTTTCAAAGCTTGAAAATTGATTTTCAAAGTTTGAAAATAACTTTATGTTGCGTCGTGCAAATGTTTTTGCCGCGGAATGGAAAATCTTTCAACGCGCCGCTTTCAGTTTTCAACTTTTTTTCGTACCTTTGCACGCGAAATAAGAAAAGACGGCTCGACCAAGGCCGTAAAACCGACAATCGTTAACCAGAAATCGTTAAATTGTAGTTTGCAAAGATGAACATATCATACAAGTGGCTAAAGGAATACGTTGATACGACGCTGAGCGCCCAGGAAGTAGCGGACGCACTGACCAGCGCAGGACTCGAAGTGGATAGCGTGGAGGAGGTACAGACCATCAAGGGTGGGCTGGAAGGACTCTGGGTGGCCGAGGTGCTGACCTGCGAGCCGCACCCCAACAGCGACCACATGCACGTCTGCACCGTCGATGCGGGGCAAGGAGCAAGGGGCGAGGGGCAAGAGCCCTTGCAGATTGTCTGCGGGGCGCCCAACGTGGCTGCGGGGCAAAAGGTGATTGCCGCCGTAGTGGGCACCAAGCTCTACGACGGCGACGAAGTCTTCACCATCAAGCGCAGCAAACTGCGCGGAGTGGAGAGCTTCGGCATGCTCTGTGCCGAGGACGAGATAGGCATCGGCACTGACCACAGCGGTATCATCGTGCTGCCCGAGGACGCAAAGGTGGGCACACCCGCTGCCGAGTACTTCCACGTGGAGAGCGACTGGCTCATCGAAGTGGATATCACGCCCAACCGCGCCGATGCCTGCAGCCACTACGGTGTGGCACGCGACCTCTATGCCTGGCTCGTGCAGAACGGCTACAAGACAAGTCTGCACCGCCCCGACTGCGAGAGCTTCCGGGTGGACGACGAGTCACTGCCCGTCAGCGTCACCATCGACAATCCCGACCTCTGCCCGCGCTACGTGGCCGTCACACTGACCGGCTGCCAAGTGAAGGAGAGCCCCGAGTGGCTCCAGAACAAGCTGCGCACCATCGGCCTGCGCCCCATCAACAATATCGTCGATATCACGAACTACATCATGATGGCTTACGGCCAGCCCCTCCATTGCTTCGATGCCGACATGGTCGAAGGGCATCAGGTCGTGGTCAAGACGCTGCCCGAGGGCACTCCCTTCGTGACGCTCGACGGCGTGGAGCACAAGCTGTCCAACCAGGACCTGGCCATCTGCAATGCCAGGGAACCGATGTGCATAGCCGGCGTCTTCGGCGGCAAGGGTAGCGGCACCTACGAGACGACGGTCAACGTCCTGCTGGAGAGTGCCTACTTCAACCCCACCAGCATCCGCCGCAGTGCCCGCAGGCACGGCCTCAGCACCGATGCCAGCTTCCGCTTCGAGCGCGGCATCGACCCCAACGGACAGGTTTATGCCATCAAGCAGGCCGCCATCCTCGCCCGGGAACTGGCCGGCGCAAAGGTGAGCATGCAGATAGTGGATGTACGCCCCAAAGTGCTGTCCGACTTCAAGGTGTCGCTACGCTACGACTATGTTGACGCCCTCATCGGTAAGCACATTCCCGTCGAGACCATCAAGAGCATCCTCACCAGCCTGGAGATGACCATCGAGAGCGAGAGCGCCGAGGGAGTGGAACTCACCGTGCCCGCTTACCGCGTAGATGTGCAGCGCCCCTGCGACGTCGTGGAGGACATCCTGCGCATCTATGGTTACAACAACGTGGAGATACCCACTACGCTGAAGAACAGTCTCACCGTCAAGAGCATCCACGACATGAGCCACAAGCTGCAGAACGTCGTAGCCGAACAGCTCGTGGGAGGCGGCTTCCGCGAGATACTGAACAACAGCCTGCAGCGCGGCGCATACTACGACGGACTCCAGTCCTACAAGAGTCAGGAACTGGTCCGCCTCCTCAACCCCCTCAGCCAGGACCTCAACGTCCTGCGGCAGACACTGCTCTTCGGCGGACTGGAGAGCATAGCGCGTAACGTCAGCTACCGCAACACCGACCTGCGCTTCTTCGAATTCGGCAACTGCTACCGCTTCCAGGCGGAGAAGAAGTGTCCCGACATCATCCCGGGCGTAAGCAGCAGCCGCGACCCCGAGGTCATCAAGCACGTGCTCGATGCCTACAGCGAGGACTATCACCTCGGCCTCTGGCTCACCGGAAAGCGCGTCCGCGGCAGCTGGGCACACCCCGACGAGGACTCGTCCTTCGCACAGCTCAAAGCCTACGTGCTGAACATCTTCACCCGCCTCGGCGTACCCTTCGGCTCGCTCGTCTTCAGCGAAGGCAAGAACGACATCTACAGTGCCAGCCTCTGCGTCGAGAACCGCGGAGGCAAGGTGCTAGCCGAGATGGGTATCGTCGCCGGAAAGCTCACGAAGGCATTCAGCATCGACTCCCCTGTCTATTTTGCCGACATCCGCTGGAACCAGATACTGCGCATCGTCAAGGACAAGAACGTCACCTATACCGAGATAAGCAAGTTCCCTGCCGTCAGCCGAGACCTTGCCCTCCTGCTCGACAGCCAAGTGCCTTTCGCCGAAGTGGAACGCATCGCCTACCAGACAGAGAAGAAGCTGCTCCGCGCCGTCAAGCTCTTTGACGTCTATGAAGGCAAAAACCTGCCCGCAGGCAAAAAGTCGTACGCCGTCAACTTCATCCTGCAGGACGAGACGAAGACCCTCAACGACAAAGCCATCGACGCCGTTATGCAGCGACTGATTCAAAACCTCTCTCGCGAGCTCCATGCGGAGCTGCGCTAACGAGTTTTGAAATTAAGAATTAAGAGAGAAGAATTAAGAATTAATTGCCTATGGCAAATGCAGCCCAGGATAAAAGTGAAGCATTGGCTGTACGTATAGTTAACCTATGGAAGTATTTGCTTAAGCATCAAGAATATGACATAAGCCGCCAGGTGAAGAGATCGGGTACAAGTGTCGGAGCAAATGTCTGTGAAGCCCTCTATGCTGCAAGCAAGAAGGATTTCCTGAACAAGATGTACATTGCATACAGGGGGAGCTTGGCGAGACAAAATACTGGTTACGACTTCTGCAAAGGACAGAACTGATAACACACGATTCTTTCGGCTCTCTTTATTCCGATTGCGAGGAACTCGATCATATAATAGCAAGTATAATAAAGACAACAAAGGAAAATATAGATAACAAGGTATAAACACAGAATGAGAAAGTAGAAGATTGAAGTTCTGAATTCTTAATTCATCTTTCTTAATTCTTAATTTCATCAAAAAACAATGGGAAGAGCATTTGAATACCGCAAAGCCACCAAACTGAAGAGATGGGGCCACATGGCTAAGACCTTCACCCGCCTGGGCAAGCAGATTGCCATTGCAGTAAAAGCCGCCGGGCCAGAGCCCGAGAACAACCCCGCACTGCGCAGCGTCATCGCTATCTGCAAGCGCGAGAACATGCCGAAGGACAACATCGAGCGTGCCATCAAGAACGCAATGGGCAAGGACCAGAGCGACTACAAGAGCGTCACCTACGAAGGGTACGGACCTCACGGCATTGCCATCTTTGTTGATACCCTGACCGACAACACCACGCGCACCGTGGCCGACGTCCGCAGCGTCTTCAACAAGTTCTCAGGCAACATGGGCACCACAGGCTCACTCTCCTTCCTCTTCGACCACAAGTGTGTCTTCACCTTCAAGAAGAAGGACGGCATGGACATGGACGACTTCATCCTCGACATGATCGACTGCGGAGTAGAGGAAGAGTACGACGAAGAGTACGACGAGGAGAAGGACGTGACCACCATCACCATCTATGGTGAACCCACCAGCTTCAACATGATACAAAAGAAGCTTGAAGCAGACGGATTCGAAGACGTCGGCGGAGAGTTCACCTACATCCCCAACGACGTAAAGGACGTCACCCCCGAGCAGCGCGAAACCATCAACAAGATGATAGAGAAGCTCGAAGAGTTCGACGATGTCCAGACCGTCTATACAAACATGAAGCCCGAATAAGCAAGAGCAAAACCGAATGTATTCAGGTTTTGCCGAGCGCAAAAGGGCTCGATGCAATGAAGCCCGAGGAATAACCTCGGGCTTGATGCTTATTATTGAGTCTCATTGGTCCCCATTAGTCTCATAGGTCCCATTAGCCTCATTAGCTTCAGAAAGAATCATCCTGCTGTGTGCTCTGCAGGTTCGAGAAGGAATCGCCGGTGCCGATGGCATTTGCGATTCTTTCGTTCTCTGCCATCTCCTCCGCCGTCATCTTGGGCGAAACGAAACGACCGCCCATGTCGCTCTCCTGAGTGCCGGGCAAGGGAATGGACGACTCCAGGTCGGAGAAACGGGCAAACTCGCTGCGGAAGGCAAGCTTGATGTCGCCGACAGAGCCGTTGCGGTGCTTGGCAATGATGAACATGGCCTTGCCGTGCCAGTCGAAGCCCTGGTCGTCAACGTACAGCTTGTAGTACTCGGGCCGATGAATGAAGCAAACGATGTCGGCGTCCTGCTCAATGGCACCGGACTCGCGCAGGTCGCTCAGCTGAGGACGCTTGCCTTCGATACCTTCGCGGCTCTCCACGCCACGGTTCAGCTGGCTCAAGGCGATGACGGGAATGTTGAGCTCCTTCGCCAGACCCTTCAGGGCACGGCTCACCGTGCTCACCTCTTCCTGGCGGCTATTGATGTTCAGGCCGCTGGCATGCATCAGCTGTAGGTAGTCGATCATGATGGCTTTCACACCATACTCACGTACCAGGCGCCGAGCCTTCGTCTGAAGCTCGAAGACGCTGAGCGATGGCGTGTCGTCAATGTAGATAGGCGCATTGTAAAGCTGCCGGACTCGCTTGTCCAGCTGTCCCCACTCGTAGGGCGCAAGCTGACCGCTGCGCAGCTTCTCGCCGCTCAGTTCGCTCACGTTGACCATCAGGCGCTGCACAAGCTGCTGGTTGCTCATCTCCAGGCTGAACATTGCACACGGTATCTTGTAATCGACAGCCATGCGCTTAATCATGGAGAGCACAAAGGCCGTCTTACCCATCGAAGGACGGGCGGCAATGATGATGAGGTCGCTGTTTTGCCAGCCGTTGGTTATCTTGTCCAACTCGTGGAAGCCCGTTGGAATCCCGCTCAGTCCGCCCTCCTTGGCCTGAGCTTTCTGAATGAGCTCAATGACCTGACTGATGATGGGGTCAATCTGCGTGAAGTCCTTCTTCATGTTCTTCTGCGAGATGGCAAAGAGCATGCTCTCTGCTTCCTGCATCAGGTCGGCCACGTCAATCGTGGCATCGAAGGCTTTCGTCTGCACGAGGCTGGCAAAGGTGATGAGCTGGCGTTGCAGGGATTTCTGCGCAATGACCTTCGCATGGTACTCAATGTGGGCGGAGCTGGCTACCTGGGCATTGATTTGCATCAGATAGACTTCGCCGCCTGCTGCCTCGAGGTTGTCGGTGCGTTCCAGCTGCTCTATGACGGTCATGATGTCAACGGGCTTCTGCTCGGCATTGAGTGTCTGAATGGCCTGATAGATGAGTTGGTGGCGATGATCGTAGAAGCTTTCAGGCTTGAGCAGCTCTGCCACAAGGCCGTAAGAATCCTGTTCCACTATGAGTGCACCCAGCACAGCCACTTCCATGTCAAGGCTCTGCGGTTGCTTGTGTCCGTATTGGTCAACCTGTGGCACCTCGACAATCTTCGTCGTGCCGGAGCGTCTTCTTCCTTTCGATTCTGCCATATTCTTTCTTTGGTTCGTTTCTGCAATGACCATGCAAAGTTACGAAAAATAATTTGAATCTCTGTCCATCGCTCGGAATAAATCTTGTTGTGTGCAAAGTTCCATCAAACTGGCAATCCCCGAGGCGCAGTTCGCGCCCCGGGGATTGCCTGTTGTCCCCCTCTCGTCGAAGAGGGGATGGTGGTGAGGTTCTTATTCTTCGCCCCAGATGTTCCAGCTGTCGTTTGCATTGCCAAGAGCCTGGCTGCCGTCAACAGGGTCGTTACTTATGATAAGGCTCTCTGCCAGCATCTGCGCTGCCTGGGCCTCTTCGGTCTGCATTACGGGTGCAATGTATTTTTTCATATTATTATGGTATTATATATTATTAATAATGTGTCACCCCTTTTGCTCCCCCTTGCGGGGGAGTCAGGGGGTGAGTGTTTACTTCAGAATCTTCTTGCCGCCTACGATGCTGATGCCCTTCTGAACCTTGCTGATGCGCTGACCTGCGAGGTTGTAGATGACAGCATTCTCGGTGGCCTGTCCGTTAGCAATCTGGCTGATGCCTGTGGCATCCTCGCCGAAGGGATAGAATGCCTTCACGCTGGAACCTTCGATGCTGAGGAAGCCCTTGCCGGCAGGAATCTTTGAGTCGGGAGCAGCCTTAGCGAAGCCGGCTACGCCGTCCACCTCAGCCAGGATGTACTGTGTGCCGTCGGCTGTCACCTCTTCTGTGCTGGACTGCAGGTCGTTGTATGTGCCGAGCTCGGCAGCCCTTGCGGTTGCGTTGAAGGTGTATGTGCCTTCGGCAGCCTTCAGGACGACAGCTTCGCCGGCGGGGATGGCTGCAACGGGCTCCAGATGAACGTACTTGTCAGCGGGGTTGGCCTGGGCAGCGAATGCCTCTACGCCTTCGGGGATGGCCTTGATGTTGGCGGGAGCAACGAAGGTTGCATAGCCTGCACTGGTGACAGTTACTTCAACGGGATTGCCCTTGTAGTAGAGACGGAAGTTATCGACAACAATCCAGTCGCCTTCCTTGACTTCTTCCTGAGTGTCGCGGTAAACGCCAATCTTGAGTTTGCCGTCTGTACCGACTACAGCGTCGATGGTGTTGACGTAGGAACCAACCTGGAAGAACCTGGCAGCATCGCGGCAGCCGTCGGGGATGACGATGCCGCTGGCACCGCCACGTCCGTAGCCGGGCATGTTGCCGCTGTCCTCAACGATATTTGCGAGAGGCGTGCAGTTGTCTTCGCTGCCTGCGAACAGGTATGCGAGCTGACGCACGTTGCCTTCGTCGGTGCTTTCGAAGTTACCGTCGCGGTAGTAGCCGTTCATCTGTACGGTGTAGTTACCTGCGGGCAGTCCTTCAACTTCCTGAATCAGATATACTCGGCCTACGTTCTTGGTGTTCCACATCTCGAATGTGTAGTCACCGCCTGCGTCGTTGCCCTTCCAGTTCCAGATGTTGCCGGCGTTGCGCTCCCATGCGGAGTCGTCCAGCTCGGCGTTACACTTTTCTGCCCACTTGTCATTACCGTCGAAGTCGTTCTGAGAGAATGTGGCCTGATGAACGAGGTGTCCGAGGTCAACGGGGTTCTCTTCCGTGGCTTCTTCTGCCAGGGCGTAGAACTCTTCGGGAGTGACGAGAATCCACTTGTTGTAGGGGTTGTCAGCGCCGGCCTTGTCGGTATCGACCTGAAGGCGCTCGTCGTCGGTCATGCCGAGGTAGATGTTGTCGCCGCTGTTCTGACAGTTGATGATGCGATAGCTGCCATCGCCGACAGCCTCGAACTGCCAAGCCCAGTCTATAGATGTTGTATTCCAGTCGCCGCAGTCAACGTAGCCATTGTGACCGAGTCCGTCGTTTCTTCCACGGAGTCCGTTGGGCAGGTTGGTCTGGATGCTGTAGCAGTTCTCGCCGTATGTGTTGATGTGCAGCACGCACTTGGCACCCATGTGGTTCAGTGAGGCGTGTGTACCCCAGTCGTTGCCGCCGGCGAGGAACATCTTGGCACCTACGTTGAGGATGTAGGCCACGAGTCCGTCCTGAGGCTCTGTCCCGACGAAGTTCTCTGTGCGAGCGTCGAAGGCGATGCGGCGAGCCTTGCGCAGCTGTGCAAGACCGGAGCTTATGCCGTTACGATAGTTGCTCTTGGATTTGGCATATTCGATGACTGCTGCATCGATGCCTTCAGCTTCTGCCAGTGCGATGGTAGCCTCGATGCAACGATACTCGTTGTTGAAGTCGTTGACCATGTTGCCGGCTGTGTAGAGGCCACCGTCGGCATAGCGTCCACCCCAGTTCTGGTGAACGTGAAAGGCAAAGACGTTAACAGAGCCGTCGGTCTTGATGAGGGCTTTCTGCTCGTCGGTGAGGCGGACTACTTCCCATTCGTTCCATCCGTCGGTTTCGCTCCAGATGAGCTGGCCGTTGATGTAGTACTCGCAGGGAGCGTCGTCGTGGGGTACAGGCATGTAGAGAGTAGAAGGTATTTCGCCCTCGACGGTGAAGTAGCGTACTGCATAGACGTCGGCGGGGTCGCCGTTGCCGAAGTTGGGCAGGTCCTTGCCATAGTTCCATGCCGATGTGTTGTAGCCGGGAGCATACCATGCATAGCCGTCCTGCTCTTCGGGTGTGCCGACGATGACGTTGTAGTTGGGATTGCTCTCGTTCCAGTCGCCGAAGCCATAGTCAGCCTGTGCAACGAAGGTGTATGCGCTGTAGGAACCGCCCCACTTGAATGAGGGCAGGATGCAGTCGCTGCTGCCGTTGCTGCTTTCAACATCTACGTTTGCATAGCTTTTGCCGGAGAGGATAACCTTCTTGCCGGTGAAGTTGGGGTATGCGTCTTGGCCCAGAGTCTGGCCGAAGGCACCGCCCAGCAGGTAGCAGAGTTCGCCGCTTGCAACCTGCTCGGCTGTAATCTGTGTTACGCCTCCGTCGTTGCCTACGGTCTGGTAGCAGTTGTTCATGCTCTTGTTGCCGCGTGCCCAGGTCTCGCCTTCTGACACTTCGCCGATGTTGTAGCAGTTGTTGAAGGTTGCACCGCCGCCGCACCATCCGCTGAATGCGCCATTCTCCCAGCCGCCGCTGACCTTACCGGTGTTGTAGCAGTTGTTGAAGACGATGTTCGTGCCGCCATAGTTGCAGCCGAGGAAAGCGGCATTGTTCTGCTTGGTGCCGGTTACGTTGGCTTCGTTGCCGCAGTTCTCGAAGACGATGGTGCCGTCGTTATTGCAGCAACCTACGAATGCTGCCATGCATTGTCCCTCGGTGCTGACGATGTTGCAGGAAGCGTCCATGATGAGGTTCTTGATGACAGCGCCCGCACCGGCTACGCCGAAGAGTCCCTGTTCCTTCAGGGCACCATTCACGTTCATGCCCTTGACGCGGAAGCCCTGTCCGTCGAATGTACCGATGAACTTCTTGCCGTCGGTGCCGATGGCTGTCCAGACTGCGATGCTGCTCAGGTCGATGTCCTGTGTCAGGACAACGCTGCAGTCATTGTCGATAAGGCCGGAATTCAGGTCCTTTGCAAAAGTCTCGAAGTCTGCTGCATTAGAGATCTGATAGACGCCATCTACCTGCGGCACAGCAGAAGCTACCTCACCAGCCTTTTCGAGCTCAACCAGTACGTCGGTCTCGCGGAAGGTGACGCGCAGTGTGTATTCTGCTGTCTCGGAGATTGTCCACTTCGTGTCGGGGTCGCCGCTGTAGGGCAGGGCAACGACGTCGGAGCCGACTTCGTTGAGGACGAGACCCGCCGTCGAGGGGTGCATGCCGGGGTTCCAGTCCTTCTGTGTGAGAAGCTTGAAGCCTTCGCCGGTAGTCTTGGTCAGGAGGCCTGTCCACTCAAAGACATTGTCGCTGACTTTTGTCATTGTGGCCTTGGCGAGATTCGCGTCATCAAGGCTCCATCCAGCCGGAGAAGAGTCTCCGACGACGTACACCACATCATACGCTTTCATGCCAACAAAGCATGCGAGCGCAAAAACAAGAGCTAATACTTTCTTCATTGTTTTTTGATTAAGTTAATTAATAGGTTAATAAAAAGGTTTTTTTGTCTTTGTTGTCGTGCTTTTGATGATTTATCCCAACAAAGTTACACATTATTTGTTAATTATCCGTCAAAACAGCCCTCAAATAACATCTTTTAAGGAATAATTGCTCTGCGGGGGCATCGTCAAGGCCCTACTCGAGGGTTGTCAGAGTATAAAAACACCGAAATCAAGATACGATATTGCCTTCCGACGCGGACAGAAAAGCTGAGACGTGCATGATGAAGTCCTCAGGTCCGCAAAGACAAACCTTGAGGAACGCGGCGAAAAGTTATTTTCAAACCATGAAAATCTATTTTCAAACTTTGAAAATTAATTTTCATGACGTGAAAATTGATTTTCACGTCATGAAAATAGTTTTTGCAACACGTTCTTTCGGCGTCCAGACCTCGTATCTCAATAATATACGAGGGGATATCATGATAAGCAACAACGGATTAAACGGATTAGACGGATTTATGCTACACTGATAGCCAGCATAAAAGAAAATCCGTCTAATCCGTTTAATCCGTTGTTGTTTACGTTTAATCCGTTGTTTTTTTATATAATGGTATTATGACACAGCCCCGTGCTGAATGATTCCGGTTGTCGTCTTGTCTGGAACAGTCTTCGCGGGGGAGCTATTCCATCACGTCCTTCGTGCCGCCGGTAGCCTGGAAGAAGGTGACCTGTGTGGTGGTCTTCTTGTCGAAGAGCGTGTTGGAGAGAACCTCGACGATGCCGAACTGTGCCATCGGTGTCTCCATGTTGACGTACTCGCGGCCCATGAAGTTGACGTTCACCTTTGCGCGGACGGGTATGTTGTAGTAGATGCCGCGCTCCATCTTGGCACGCTTCTTAGCCACTTCCTCCGATGGTACGGCGGCGGGAATGGTCTCCAGAAGTTTGACGGATGCAATGACGGGCTCGCCGGCCAGGTTGTCGGCATCCAGTACGCCGAGTTTCTGCGAGAAGCGGAAGAGGACGTCGCGGTCCGTCTCCTGCTGCGGGTCGTAGAAGAGGGAGAAGACTTCTGTGTCGGTCTGCGAGGTGCCGCTGAAGAGCGACTCCAGCACGGCGGCCTGACGGTCGAGCTGTTCGAGCATGAGCTTGAGCTGTGCGCCGTCCTTGGGTGTGTTGTCCGCTTCGCCTCGGGTGAGTGCATTCTTGCTTTCGCGTATGTCGTAGATTTCCTGTGCGCAGAGCTCGGCCATCTTTGCCGTGCTACCTGCGGAAAGTATTTCCTGCGTCATGTAGGAGCGCGGGTCCTCGGGAGCCGCTCCCCTCTCGGGTTTCGGCAGGTCTGGCAGGAAGGATTCCTCGGCCTCGCAGTTGATGCTCAGCAGTATGCCGTCGCGACTAAGGCCGACGAGGGGTGCTACGGTTTTGCTCTTCATCTTGATGCTGAAGGCTTTGCTCGGGTCGGGCTTGCCGTAGGGTTCAAGGGTGATGCTTTTCAGGCTCCACTTCACGCTTTCCTCTGTCGGGACGTCCTTGAGGCGCAGGTAGCGGTCGGCATACTTGTTGAAGTCACCAGGTCGGATGGTGGTCTTCTCGCAGATGACGGTGATGCGGAATGCTGTTCGCGGCAAGTAGTAGGTGACGCCTTCCAGGGTGCTGCCCGGCACGAAGGGCTCCACTTCCGTCTGTGCGGTTGCCGTCAGGGACATTACGCAGCAGAGGACGGGGATGAGGGAATAGATGTGTATTTTCATTCTTGGTTCTTAAATCTTGATTCTTAACTCATTTATGTCTGTTGGCGCGTTGGCGTCGGATGTCTGCTTTCTTCTTGGCGGCTCCGCTGCCGTGAGCGCCGGTGATGTACTGTTTCTTCTTCGCCTTGGTCTTGACTTTAGCTTCCTCCTTCCTTGTGCCGCCTTTTGCGCCGCCACGGAAGGTTATGCCTTCGAGGATGACGGCATCGATGTCGTCTCCTCCGTGGCTTCGGCCAAGACCCCCTCTAACTCCCCCGTGAGGGGGAGAACCGTTGGGCGAGTCATTTGTATTGTTCTTGTTCATGAAGTATCTCTTTTATTTTGTCTATAACGTGGTCTGTTTGGAGGATTACCTCGTCATTGGTGAAAGGAATGAGTGTGAAGCCGAGTGACTCCAGACGTTCTGTCCGTCCTTCATCGTATTGCTGCTGTTCGTATTCAGAATGATATGCGCCATCCACTTCAATGATAAGTTGTGACTTCAGCGACACGAAATCTACGATATAGTCTGCAATTATGTATTGCCTGAAGAACTTTGTCCTCAATGTTTGACCTCTGAGCCGTTCCCGCAGAACCGCTTCTGCTCTCGTGGGATTCTTCCTGTTCTGCCGTGCCCAGTCCTTCAGGAGCGGGTACCTGTCACTTGCAGCCCATTTCAGCTCATCAATCATCTCGCCTGTTTCTTTTCCTTTTCTGCGGACACGTTCTCCCCCTTACGGGGGAGTTAGAGGGGGTCTTTTAGTGGTGGAACAGTCTGATGCCGGTGAAGGTCATGGCGATGCCGTACTTGTCGCAGGTCATGATGACGTGGTCGTCGCGGACGCTGCCGCCGGCCTGTGCGATGTATTCCACACCGCTCTTGTGGGCGCGTTCCACGTTGTCGCCGAAGGGGAAGAAGGCATCGCTGCCGAGGCTCACGCCCGTGTTCTTCGCTATCCACGCCTGTTTCTCCTCACGGCTGATGGGTTCGGGCTTCTCGGTGAAGAACTTCTGCCACTCGCCTTCTGAGAGCACGTCCATGTAGTCGTCGCTGATATAGACATCGATGGTGTTGTCGCGGTCGGCCCTGCGTATGCCCGGCACGAAAGGCAGCGACATCACCTTCGGGTTCTGGCGGAGCCACCACGTGTCGGCCTTGTTGCCAGCCAGACGGGTGCAGTGGATGCGGCTCTGCTGGCCTGCGCCGATGCCGATGGCCTGCCCGTCCTTGACGTAGCAGACGCTGTTGCTCTGCGTGTATTTCAGCGTGATAAGGGCGATGATGAGGTCGCGCCTGGCATCGGCAGGGAAGTCCTTGCAGGCCGTGGGTATGTTCTCGAAGAGGGCGGGGTCGTCTAGCTTCACCTCGTTGCGACCCTGCTCGAAGGTCACGCCGAACACCTGCTTGCGCTCGATGGGTGCGGGAGTGTAGTCGGGGTCAATGCGGATGATGTTGTACGTTCCCTTGCGTTTCTCCCGGAGGATTTGCAGAGCATCCTCGGTGAAGTCGGGTGCGATGATGCCGTCGCTCACCTCGCGCTTGATGATGAGAGCCGTGGCCTCGTCGCATGTGTCGCTCAGGGCAATGAAGTCGCCATAGCTGCTCATGCGGTCGGCTCCCCTGGCACGTGCGTAGGCACAGGCAATGGGGCTGAGGGGCACCTTGATGTCATCTACGAAATACACCTTAGCCAGCGTGTCGCTCAACGGCAGGCCGACAGCAGCTCCGGCGGGGGAGACGTGCTTGAAGCTGGCTGCTGCGGGCAGGCCGGTGGCAGCCTTGAGCTCTTTGACGAGCTGCCAGCTGTTCAGTGCGTCGAGGAAATTGATGTAGCCGGGTCGTCCGCCCAGCACCTCGATGGGCAGTTCGCCCTCTTCCATGAAGATGCGGGAAGGCTTCTGGTTTGGGTTGCAGCCGTACTTGAGCTGAAGTTCTTTCATATCTTTATTCCGTTATTTACGTATTTCGTCTGCAAAGTTACGAATTATAATTCACAATTCATAATTCATAATTCAGAAAATTCCTCTTCTTTGCAAAAGCAGATACTCAGAAACGGAAATAGAGGAAAGGCTGGATGTCGCTTGTGTGAAGTTCGATGACAAGCTGAATGACGAGGAAGAAGACAATCAGCTTCATGAGCCAGGGCCAATGGATGAACTTGGCTTCGGCATGCAGGTAGAGCCTCTCGCCCACGAACAAGGACAGGATGCTGCCCCCCAGCAGGAGGCACCACGTGGTGCGGGCAGCAAAGAACGGAGCCGCATAGCTCAGGTCCATCCGCGTGAAGATAGCCGAGAAGAGCTGCTGGGCTGCTTCGAGGTTGGGCGAGCGGAAGACGGCCCAGCAAAGGATGACGAAAGTGAGCGTCAGGAAGCGGGAGACGGAGATGGTCAGCCAGTTGTTGCGGATGTCGCGCAGGGCAGGAAGGAAAACTTTGTGAATGCACAGTCCGATGCCGTGTAGGGCTCCCCAAATGGCAAACATCAGTGTGCTCCCATGCCAGATTCCGGCTGCCAGCATCGTCAGTAAAAGGCTCAGGCAAGTACACAGAATGCCGTAGCGGTTGCCGCCGAGCGGAATGTACACGTAGTCGCGGAACCACGTGGAGAGCGAGATGTGCCAGCGATGCCAGAACTCCGTCAGGTTACGGCTGCGGTAGGGGAAGGAGAAGTTCTCGCGCAGCCGGATGCCCATCATGGCTGCTATGCCGATGCTGATGTCGCTGTAGCCGCTGAAGTCCAAGTAGATTTGCATCGAAAAGCCGATAAGCCCCATCAGGCATTCGAAGCCCGAATAGGCATCGGGAGCAGAGAAGATCCAGTCGTTGTATTGAGCAATGTAGTCGGCAACGATGGCCTTCTTGACAATACCGAGGATGACGAGCCAGAGCCCCATGTAGAGCAGTCGCTCGCTGACCGTGTTCTCGCGTCTGACTTGCGGGAAGAATGTCTTGGCACGGGTAATGGGACCAGCCAGCAGAAGCGGGAAGAAGGAAAGGTAGAGAAGATACTCGAGGAAGTTGACCTTCAGGCAAAAGTCGCGCCGATAGACATCTACGGAATAGCTGATGGCCTGGAACGTATAGAAGGAAATGCCGATAGGGAGAGCAATGGCTGGCAGCGAAAAGTTCGATTGGAGCATCTGACCGAGCAGTTCCGAGAAGGGGGAGGCGTACTTGAAGAAAAGGAGCGGCAACAGGTCGAGCACGACGATGAGGAAGAGCAGGCACTTCCGTCCAGTGCCTTTCATGCCGGACATCCATTCCGTCAGTACCCACGAGATGAGAGCCGTGGCGGGCAGAAGCAACATGAGCCAACGATTGCTCAAATAGAAGAACCCGAGACTGGCAACGATGACGTAGAGCATGAGCAGTTCGCGCTTCGCCCGTCGCAGCAGTGCAAAGAGGAAGAGAAAGGCGATGAAGGCTGCCCAGAACTGTATCGTCGTGAATATCATGTCTTTTTACTTGCGTTTCAGGAATGATGGATGATGTTATCTCCAATTGTTCAGCGGCTGGAGAGCATAGGTCTTGTAGGTGTGCTTCTTGCCGTCCGTGGGCTGGTCCATGCGGATGGGGTGGGCTGTCGAAGGCCCCGACATCCATTCTGCCACCAGGTCCATCCAGTGGCTGGCGGCGTTGAAGGTGGGGTGCATGCGGTCTCGCCCGCGTTGCAGGGTGAGGCCCCGGCTGTCGAAGTAGCGGCTCTCGCCTACGACTCGCTTCGTTAAATCATTGATGCCCGTGTCCTCCTTCCATGCGGGCACTCCGATCCAGACGAAGGGCGTGTCGCCAAGTTCCCGGAGTATCTGCCGGATGTACGTCTCGCGTCCTGCTGCATCTTTGATGAACTGCTCGTTGGCTCCGATGCTTATCATGACGAAGGTCGGCTCCGCCTTGTCTAGGAAGTAGCGCAGCGTGTCGGTTTGAGCCCATATCTCAGTTGTCGAGCTGTACCAGACGACGTTGGTCATCTGATACCCGTTGGCAAAGGCATAGCAGTTCATGCGCCGCAGCAAGCCTTCCACCATCGAGTCGCCAAAGAAGAGGATGCGATGAGCCGATGAGTCGGGAAGGACCTCATGGGGCACAGGAGCTTTTCTAGTCTTCCTAGACTCTATAGACTCTCTAGATTCTCTAGACTCTCTAGACTCTCTAGTCTCCCTAGATTCTCTAGTCTCTCTAGATATACTAGTCTCTCTAGAATTTCTAGACTCTCTAGTTTCTCTAGTCATGCTAGAAGAACTCGTATCCTTGTTCTCTGTTGCCTGTGGTGTGGTAGGCAGTTGCAGCTTGGTCAGCTTCCATCCCGGGGGCGGAATCTGTACAGGGCTATAGGCATAGTAAAGGATGAACGCCAAGGGCAGTGTCAGTATTCCTATAAGTTTCAGATAACTCTTCATTCTCCCTCCGTTCATTTGTAGATATTCATCTTTACAATCTTCTGCTCCTGACTAATCAGGGCCGTAATGCGGTAGAGGTTCGACGAGGGACGGCTGGTGTCGCTGCGGCTGATTGTCTCCTGCACGCCGACCTCTACGGCAAAGCCCGTGTTGCCGTCGGGAAGTGTTTCTTTTCGGATCTCCATCTGTTGTCCAATGGCATAGTGGAGCCCGATGACGTCCTTCTCCATCTTGTCGCGACCATATTGGACTACTGTCTCGGCGTTGGCCTGCTTCTTGCCGCAGAACTCCTGCATGCTGTCGGGTATGGCTTCAAGGGCTGCCTCCATGTCCTGCTTGCCAATGGCCTTGGAGAAGAATGCCTCCAGGGTGCCGCGTATCACGTCGCGTTCAGCAGGCGTGACCTTTGCCAGGAGCAGTGCATTCTTCATCTCGGCTGCCTCCGTGACGTGGCTGCCGGATGGATGCTTCGCAAGGTAGTCTGTCATGGCTTCTTCGCTGCTGTCGGCTTGTGCCTCGTTCCAATCGATGGAGTCGAGCATGTCTTCGCAGGCCCTCAGGCGAAGGGTGGCGGGATATTTCTGCATGAAGCGCGACAGGCTTGTGCGGTTGATGTCTTTCTGGAGCTGCTCCCAGTCCTTGGCTTCTGTTTGAAGGGCAAGCATGCGTCCTTTGATTTCGTCGTAGTGCTTGCTTTCCGGGTAGTCAAGGAGGAATTGCTGGTAGAACTCAGGATTGGTGACGTCGGCAAGGCGCTCAAAATCGGCCTGCTCCTTTTGCTCGAGATATTGCTGGTAATAGAAGTAGCCGCCTGCCGAGAGAAGGGCAAGCAGAAGGAGCGTCCCGAAGAGACAGCCCCAGCGGATGCTTTTCTTTTTCTTCTTTCGGGGAGTGGCTTCGTGTGGCGTGTCCTGCTGTTCGGGAGAAGGGGCAGGGGAGGGGACAGACGAGGGAGCCGGAGTAGGTTGGAGAGGTTTGCCGCATTCGGGGCATTCTTCCTGCGACTCGAGGCAATAGCCTCCGCATTCCGGACATTTGCGAAGCTGGCTGGATATTTTAATGCCACAGTGCGGACAGGTGCCGGCCATGGTGGATACTTGTCCACGACATACGGGACATTTGATGATGCTCATGTGTGGTTAGGTTCTGCTGATTCGATATGCAAATTTAATCATTTTTCTTCAGACAGAAAAACATTTTGGGCGAAAAGGAATGAAAAAGGGGATGTAGCGATGTGCTGCATCCCCTTTTGGGCTTATTGGGTATCGTTATTGGATACTTATTCTGCGCTCTGCTCGGGAAGTTCCTCTGCAACGGGAGCCTCCTCCTGAACGGCGGGAGCTTCCTCTTTGACAGCAGGTGCCTCTTCCTTGACAACGGGAGCATTCTCGGCAACAACGGTGAAAGGTACCTGTGCTGCAACCTCCTTGTGGAGCTTCACAGTGGCAACATATTCGCCAACAGCCTTCACGTCCTTCACGACGATAGTCTTGCGGTCGATGTTGAAACCGAGCTTCTGGAGTTCGTCGGCAATCTGCAGGCTGTTCACGCTGCCATAGATGACACCGGTGCTGCTCACCTTTGCGCTGATGCAGAGGCTGACTGCACTCAGCTTTTCTGCGAGAGCCTCGGCCTCGGCCTTAATCTTGGCAAGCTTGACGGCCTTCTGCTTGAGTTCCTCGGCAAGGGCCTTCTTTGCACTTACGCTGGCGATGACACCCTTCCCCTGAGGAATCAGGTAGTTGCGGCCATAACCGGGCTTAACGTTCACGATATCGTTCTTGTAACCGAGTCCGATTACGTCTTCTTTCAGTATAATTTCCATGTGTCTTCCTCCTTTTTGTTTACTTCATCAAATCAGTTACGAAAGGCAGCAGGGCCAGGTGACGGGCACGCTTCACGGCCTGAGCGACACGGCGCTGGTACTTGAGGGAAGTGCCGGTGATGCGGCGGGGCAGTATCTTGCCCTGCTCGTTGAGGAACTTCTTCAGGAATTCGGGGTCCTTGTAGTCGATATACTTGATGCCGCTCTTCTTGAAACGGCAGTACTTCTTTTTCTTGACGTCGATGGCGGGAGCGGTCAAGTAGCGGATTTCTGATTGCTGTGCCATATTATGCCTCCTGCTCTTTAGGTTGTTTGTTACTTCTTCTCTTGGCAGCATACTCGGCTGCATACTTCTCCATCTTGACGGTGAGGTAGCGGAGCACTTTCTCGTCGCGACGGTAAGCAATCTCAAGGTTCTTGATGATCTCGGGAGCTGCGTTGAATTCAATCAGCTCATAGAATCCTGTTGTCTTTTTCTGGATGGGGTAGGCAAGTTTCTTCAGGCCCCAGTTCTCCTCGCTGATGATCTCTGCACCAGCGTTGGTGAGCACGCCTTTGAACTTTTCTACCGCTTCCTTCATCTGTTCATCAGACAAAACGGGAGTCAAAATGAAAACGGTTTCGTATTGGTTCATAATACGTCAAATAAATTAATAAATTATGTATAGTTTGTGCTAAAAGCGCGGCAAAGGTACGGCTTTTTCTCGAAACGGCCAAGCTTTCCCCTGACTTTTTTGTTCTTTCTTGCCTGTTGTGCTTCAGAAAGTATCTTCCTGCCTGGCAAGGGGGGCTTTTGATGTGTTTACTTGACGAGGATGCGGCGCACGCTTGCCTTGCCGTCCGGCTCGATGGTGCGCAGGATGTTGATTCCGCGCTGCGGACTGCTGACCTTTATGCCGTCAAGCCGATAGACTTCGGTGCTGCCGACAGCCGTCTGTCCGCCTTCGTCGGCACGTGGCGCGGTGAGGGCATCGAGATAGTCCTTCTCGTTGAAGTTCTCGTCGATGCCGCAAAGCCATTGGCTGTAGGAGGTGAGTGTGTTTGGCTTTCCGATGGTGGGGCGGGTCATGCGGTAGATGCGTTTGCCGCCGTCGGGATAGCGTCCGACGCTTTCGTCGCCTCCGTGTGCCTGATAGGTGAAGCAGTCGCTCCATGAATGGTCGGCTGCGGTCAGGGTGACGCTCTCCTCGTCGCTGTTGGCAAGTTTGAAGCCGGCATGGAGTTGTCGCAACGGGTCGAGGTCGTCAGCCCAGATGATGTAGTGGCCGTGGGCGGGAATGACTGTTGATTGACCATTAATCGCTGACTGTTGCCCGTTGGGGGATGGCGAGATGGTGCTTGGGGTTATCTGGTACTTCTCGGGTTGGGACGGGTCGTCGGTGAGGAACATTCCTTCGAGGTCGATGTCGCGGTCAGTTGTGTTGTAGAGCTCTATCCAGTCGTTGCGCCTGCCGTACTCGTTGGCGGCAACGGAGTTGGCCGCGCTGACTTCGTTGATGATGACCGGCGGCGAACCTGCGGCTACGAGACATTCGGGCTGCAACGGACGGAAGACGGCCTGCACCTGTGTGTCAGCATCTGTGTCGAGGCGGAAGGCGTGCTCTGTGCTGACAATGGCCGTGCCGGAGACGACATTGTAGCTTATTTCGGCATCCCAATAGATGTCGGATGAGCCGGGTACGTTGTTGTGCACTTCGACGGCAATGATGTTCCTGCCCTTCCGAAGCAGGCTGGCAGGCAACTCTACTGTGCCGGAGTCTGGGTTGTCGGGAGCATAGGTCGTGGCGTATGTCTCGTAGGTGATAAGTCCTTCGGGCAGGAGGTAGCGGTATGCTTCCGCTCCGTTGACATAGACGATGAATCCGTCGTCGGCTGTGAAGTTGAGCGTCACGGACGCGATGTCGGAGGGGTCGGTGTCGATGTTGAAGTCTTTGCGGAAGTAGTAGGTGGGGTACTTTTCGCTGCTGTTGCCGCCGTAGCTGATGGTAGTGGCGATGGTGTTCTTGCCGTAGCCGAGGGGCGTGGCGCCTTCGGACCATTCGGAGGTGCCGGCAGTCTGCCATTCTGTGCCGTCGAGCGAGCCGCGGTCCCAATAGCTCCAGCTGTCGCCCTTGCGTATGGGGGTGACCGTGGCATTCCCCGTCTTGCTCCATCCTACAAAGTTATAGCCGGCAGGCGCGGATGCCTCGATGGTGACAGGGGCGAAGAGTGTGCCGATGAATGTTGCTCCCGGAACGGGTTGTCCGTTGATGAGGAATGCCGCCCCGGGTACGTTGGCATTGAACTGGACGTTCATGCCGTCCGAGAGTGAGAAGACTGACCGGAGGGCATTCATGCGGCTGGTTCGCGATGTCACACCGGCCATGCGCGACTTCTGTTCATTGTAGGATGTCCAGGGTTCCTTGCCTTCGAGAGCAAGTGCAGGCTCGACGAGTCGGCAGATGCTGTCGCCTATTTCGAGGCACCGTTCCTTCGTGAAGACGCTTCCGGCGAGGATGCAGTAAGCATCGACGAACCGGCGGCAGAAGTCGGCGCTGCCCCTTTTCATATTATTATATATGCCGAGGAGCTCGTTGCCGTAGTTGCCGTCAAGCAGTTGCACGCCGTTGGTGTTGCTCCATCCCCAGTCCTGGTCGTGGAGGATGAGGTGGAACTTGCCGTCGGGGAGAGAACGGTAGCCCTTGACGTTGTTGTTGTTGCAAATCCAGTCGGAGCAGCCGATATAGCTTATTGCGGCGAAGAAGTTGGTGACTTCATCGATATCGACGAGCTGTTTGAGCTGTTCGTAGGTGTCGGGCGACGAGCACCCCTGAGCCAGGTACCGCCATTGGTTGAAGGCATCCTTCGTGCCTGCCATCTGGAAGTATCCGTTGGAGTACTCGAAGGCATCCATCTGGTCGTCGTCGTAGCCGTAGTAGGCATAACCGTGATAACGGTTGTTGGGCTCGCGCAGGTTGAGCTGTGCGAGATAGCGCCCGTTAAAGAAGACGTGTACGGGCTGGTAGTCCTGACAGTCGCAATAGAATCCGCTGGAAAGCAGGACCTGCTGCGTAATGGCGTCGCGCACCCTGCCGTGGGCCTGCGAGTTGTTGTCGTTGCCTCCGTTGCGTACCATTATCTGCCTGTACTTGTGGTGAGGATTGTTCGGGAAGAACGGATAGTAGTCGATGGTCTTCTTGCCTTCGTAGCGATTCGTTCCCTTAATCTTGAAGGAGGAAGGTGCGTAGTGGCGGCTCCAGCCTCCAGAGATGACGAACTCCGCTTCCTGGTTGACAGCCATCTCGCCGTCGGCGGTGATATATTCGAAGTTGACGGGTCGCTCCCAATCCATGTTGATGTTGGAGGGCCCGTGGTTGCGTCCGCTTACGCCGTTGTTGCCGTCGGTATAGACGCCAATCTTCCCGTCGTAGAGGTTGTCGGGGTCGGTGGCGACAGAGATGACGGGCAGGTAGAAGTCCTTGTTGCGGAAGATGTAGCTGCGCGTGACGACGGGGCTGGGAAGCATGTCTTCCTGGAAGAGGCAGAAACGATAGACTTTCGTGGCGCTGACGTCGAATGTGCCGTCTTCGCTGGTCGAGCCGTTGGTGAGGCTTGGCGTGGAGCCGTCGGTGGTGTAGCGGAGGGTGGCACCCTGCGGAATGCTGACCCGGACGGTGAAGGGGTCGGTGAAGAGGCGCGAGTCGGTGTCAACCCGGGGCGCGTCGAGCCGGAAGTCGGCGAACAGGCTGCCTGCGTTGGAGGCTGCCGGCGTTGGATTGCCCGTCCATCGCCATTCTTTGCCTCCGTCCTCGGTGCGTGCCCAGGAGCATCGTGGGATGAGTTCGGGGTATTCTGCGGAGGAAAGCATTTTGCCTTCTTGGTCGAAGAGGTAGAGCTTGCCGCCTCCGTTCTGAAGCTTGAAGCGCACTTGCTTGTAGGCCGAGTCGCCGAAGGTGCCGTCGGCAGAGTTGTGGTCGAAGTAGATGACGCGGAAGTCTCCGCCCTTGACGACGCCTGTGCCGTTGGGCAGCTGGAACTTGAAGGGCTCTTCGGCATTGTCGGAGACGTAGAGCCCGTCCATCTGTATGTTTTCCGTCGTGGGGTTGTAGAACTCGGCCCAGGCTCCGTAGTTGTAGGAGAAGTCGATGTACTGGTCGATGTTGCCTACCTGTATTTCGTTGATGATGAGCTTCGAAGGGTCGGCATCGGGGTCGGCATCCTCGTAGAAGTCTCTTTCCTCGGTCAGTCCGCAGTCGTAGAGCTTGCCGCCCCAGTTCTGCTGTACGTAGGCTGCAATGACGTTGCGGCCTCCTTGCAGCAGTTCGGCAGGAATCTCCAGCTTGACGGCTTCGGTGCCGACGGTCCAGTTGTCTGCCTCGTCGAGCTGTGTGCCGTTGACCCAGATGCGGTAGTTGTCATCGTGGAGGACGTGGAGCATGTAGCGCGACTTGGGGTGTACTTCCTCGAGGGTGAAGGTGCGTCGGAACCAGAAGTTCGTGTTGTCGCCTCCCGGCCATACGGTCTGGATGAAGCTGACGTCGGGGCTGCCGATGGGCATGGGTGCTTCGCTCCAGTCCGTGTCGTCGTAGAGGGGCCGGGTCCAGCTCAGTGTCTCGGTGCGGCCTTCTATTTGTGGGTCGGGGATGCGGTTGCCCCATTCGTCGGCATAGAAGCACCAGTTGTAGAAGGAACAGCCGGTCCAGAGCTCGCGGCCTTCCGTGGTGTCGTAGATGCTGAGGCCCGAGATGGCGATGCTGACGTCGTCCTCTGTCGTGGGGAAGCGGAAGGCTATTTTGGCATCGCCGATGTCTGTGCCGGTGAGGTTGCTCTTCGAGATGAATTTCTTGGTACCTGCCGAGAGGTTGGTTTCTATCTGATAGATGCAGATGCCGTCGTCTTCATTCTCGCAGAGGGCAACGCTGATGTCGCTGACGGCCTTGTCTGCCTGCAGCGAGACGGAGAAGCGATAGCTGTGGCCGGCCTGGAGCGTGACCGGGCTCTTGAACTGTACTTGCCCGTAGTCGGCCTCGCGGCATGCTGTGGGCATTGTGATGGTGTAGATGTCGCCCTTCTGTGCCTCGTAGAGCTGTTCCCAGTCGTGGTTGGCTCCCGTATTGTAGCCGCCTTCGCTGTTGAAGAGCATCTTGCCTGTCCAGGGCTCGTTGTATCCCATTGGGAGGATGAAGTCCTGGGCACCGGCTTCCTGCAACATGCAGGCCACGAGAAAGAGGCAGGGTATGGTTTTCCTCATTTTATCAGTATTTTTTTGCCGTTGACGATGTTCACGCCCTTCTGCATCTTGTCTGTCCGCTGACCGGCGAGGTTATATGTGGCCTCTTGCTGCGGGGCTTCGTCCTCTGCGATGTTGTCAATGCCTGTCGCTACGGATTCCACGATGATGGAGCAGACGTTGTTGTCGTAGTTTGTTGCCAGCTGCTTGGCCGACGTCTTACGTGTGATTTTTGCTCCGGTGAAGTCTGGCGTGGTGAAGAGTGTGACGCGATAGTCGGGGTCGAGAAGTTCGAGCGATGAAAGGTCCTTTGCCGTCAGTCCATAGACGGCGAGGTCGGCCTGTGTGAAGCGTCCCAGGGGCAGCGGCACGCAGTAGCCCTTGTAGTTCTTCTCGCTGTAGCATCGCACGGCTACTTTGTCCTCGGGGACGCTGACGGCTCCGAAGATGCGGTTCATGCCCGATGCCCATGCGTTCAGGTCCCATGTCTCGTCGTTATAGACCCAGACGAATCCGCCGTTGGCTACGCCGTCGTCCTTCCACTTCTGAAACTGTGCCAGGGAGGTGTTCATGTCCGTCTGGTAGTTCGTGCGCCCTGCATGGCGGTTGCTGACTCCGGCGAAGGTCCAGCTTCCCACGCTGTTGGTGTTGCCTGCTCCGCCGTCGTAGCACTGTACCATGACGCGGTCAACGGCTCCGGGGCGCTCTGCCAGAATCTTGGAGCACAGCTGTGTCCAGTAGCTCTTATACGTGTAGGGGGCCAGTGTAGTGAGGTAGCCCAGGTCGTACATCATGACGTGGAACTTGGCGGCGCTGTTCACGTCGTAGTCCTGCTCGATGTCGTTGTTGACGGCATCCACTTCGGGCAGTGCCTCCTTGAGCGCCTTGAAGTTGCGGTAGAGTATGGAGTTTGGCCCCACGCCCTGGGAGTTGACCAGGTTGCGGATGTTGGTGTAGGAGTCGTTGCCCCAGCCGCCGATGCAGATGTCGATGCGCGAGATGCTGGTGGGTGCCGTCTTGAGGTCCCTGACGTCTCCCTGATAGTTGGGTTGCGGCTTCTGGAAGACGTATTCGCCGTCCTTGCAAATCGTCTCGCCGTCAGTCTTGAGCGTTCCGTCCGTGTCAACATGTACGTTGAAGAGGATGACGTAGGTGAAGCCCGAATTACGGAGCTTCTTGACTGTCCCCGGACGCTCGCGGCGGATGTGGCCGCCGACATAGACTCCCGATACTTCGTTTTGCGCAAAAGTGTCTGAAAAGGCAAATAATGTGCAGAGAACTGCAAGAAAGACTTTTTTCTTCGTGTTATCCATATATATTCATAATTTCATGCAAAGATACGAAGTATTTTCTCTTGCTGCAATGGAAAGCCGATGTTTTTTGCCGAATTGTTTTGAGTTTCGTGAAATTAGTCGTACTTTTGCGCAGATAAATCAGGCGGCTTCCTGCTCAATCTGCGTTGCAGAGCGACCAGACCCCCGACATGAAACCCTACGCGAAGCAAACAAAAACCTCCGTCAACATGATTGAAAACTATTTTCAAGGTTTGAAAATCAATTTTCACGTCATGAAAATTAATTTTCACGTCATGAAAATCTATTTTCATGGTTTGAAAATAGTTTTTTCTCGTGTCGGGAAGAATTATTCCACCCGCGCCGGGAGGTTTCCCTGCCCGTACCGATGTGTTTATAACTCCTAATATATATATAATATGTCACACATGAAACATCTCACCCACCTCTTCCTGTTAACCGCTGTGTGCGGTTTGTTCTCATGCACGAGCGGTTCCGACTACGAAAGCGTCGGCGGCGATCCGATGCAGACACGTATCTACACCCTCGACAACGGACTTCGCATCTACCTCTCCGTCAACAAGGCCGAGCCGAAGATTCAGACCTACATCGCCGTACGTACCGGTTCGAAGAACGACCCGGCTGAGACGACCGGCCTGGCCCACTACCTGGAGCACCTGATGTTCAAGGGAACAAAACAGTTCGGCACGACAGACCCCGAAGCCGAAGCACCCCTGCTCGATGAAATCGAACAGCGCTACGAAGAGTACCGCACCATCACCGACGAGGCGACACGAAAGCAGAAGTACCACGAGATTGACAGCGTCTCGCAGCTCGCTGCCCAGTACTTCATCCCCAATGAATACGACAAACTGATGGCTGCCATTGGCAGCGAAGGGTCCAACGCCTTCACCTCCAACGACGTGACGTGCTACGTGGAGAACATTCCCGCCAACGAAGTTGAGAACTGGGCCAAGGTGCAGGCAGACCGCTTCCAGAACATGGTCATCCGAGGCTTCCACACCGAGCTCGAAGCAGTCTATGAGGAGTACAACATCGGCCTCACGAGCGACGGCAACAAGCAGTACGAGGCTTTGCTGGCCAAGCTCTTTCCCTCGCACCCCTACGGCACGCAGACCACCATCGGCACACAGCAGCACCTGAAGAACCCCTCCATTACGAACATCAAGAACTACTTCGCAAAGTGGTACGTCCCCAACAACGTGGCTATCTGCATGGCCGGCGACTTTGACCCCGACAAGACGCTGGCCGTGCTGAAGAAGTACTTCGGCGAGTGGAAGCCGGGTGAGGACGTCAGTCAGCCCGTCTTTGCACCATGCCCCCCGCTCCTTGCCCCCACGGACACTACCGTCGTCGGTCTGGAAGCCGAGAATATCTGGCTGGGCTGGCGCAGCGAAAAGGCACAGTCGCTCCAGAACGACACCCTGCAACTCATCAGCACCGTGCTCTATAACGGCAAGGCAGGCCTCTTCGACCTGGACCTGAACCAGGAGATGAAGGTGATGGAAGCCTGGGCTGGGGCCGAAGCGCTGCAGGACTATGGCTTCTTCCTGCTGGGCGGCATGCCCAAGGAGGGGCAGACGCTCGACGAGGTGAAAGACCTCATGCTCTCCGAAATCAACAAGCTGAAGTGCGGCGACTTCGACGAAGACCTGCTCACCGCAGCCCTGAACAACTGGAAACTCGGCGAACTCCGCGGCCTCGACAACAACCAGGCCCGCGTAGGCAAGATGCTGGACGCCTTCATCAACGGCATAGACTGGCAGCAGCAGGTTGGGCAAATAGCTCGCCTCGAAAAGATAAAGAAGGAGGAACTTGTGGACTTTGCAAAGCGATTCTTCACTGAAGGCTACGTCACCGTCTATAAGCGACAGGGCATCGACACTACTCAGAAGAAGATTGACAAGCCGGCCATCACGCCCATCCCCACGAACCGCGACCAGGTCAGCCAGTTCGTGCAGGACATCCAACAGGCAGAGGTAGAACCCATCCAGCCGCAGTTCCTCGATTTCCAGAAGGACCTCACCTTCTTCGACACAGGGAACGGCCTCCCCGTCATTTACAAGCAGAACACCGAGAACGGCCTCTTCGACCTGCAGTTCCGCTATGAGTTCGGACAGGAGGACGACAACCGCTACGACGTGGCTGCCAGCTACATCGACTATCTCGGCACAGACAAGCTCTCGGCTGCCGAGGTCAAGCAGCAGTTCTACAAGCTGGCCTGCAACTATGCCATCAGCGTGAATGCCGACGCCATCACCATCGGACTCTCCGGACTCAGCGAGAACATGCCCGCAGCACTCACGTTGCTCGAAGACCTCCTGCACAACGCAAAGGCAGACTCCGTCGCATACGAGCAGATGGTAGGACTCATCCTGAAAAACCGTCAGGACCAGAAGACCGAACAGCGCAGCTGCTTCACCATGCTGAGCCAGTACGCCATGTACGGCCCGCACAATGCCATGCGCGACAACATGACCGAACAGCAGCTTCGCGAGACCGACCCGCAGCAACTGCTCGACCTGCTGAAGAACATCGACACCTACCAGCACAGCGTCCTCTACTACGGTCCGCTCTCGAAGGACGAACTCGACAAGGCCGTCAGCGAAGCTCACCCCGCAGCAAAGCCCTTTGCGCCTGTGCCCGAAGGCAAGCCCTACACCATGCAGACCGTACAAAGCCCCGAAGTGCTCATCGCACCCTATGAGGCCAAAAACATCTACATGCGCATGTACCTCAACGAAGGACGGCAGACCGACCTCAGCGAGCGCGCAGCCATCCGCCTCTTCAACGAATACTACGGTGGAGGCATGAACGGCATCGTCTTCCAGGAGATGCGCGAGGCACGCGGACTGGCCTACAGCGCCGCCGCATACTACGTCACGCCCTCGAAGAAGGATGAACCCGAGTCGTTCTTCACCTACATCATCACGCAGAACGACAAGATGATGGACTGCGTCCGGCAGTTCCGTGAGATTCTCGACAAGATGCCTCAGAGCGAGGCCGCATTCCAGATAGCAAAGGATGCCCTGACAAAGCAGATTGCCAGCCAGCGCACCATGAAGTTCGGCATTATCCTCGCCTACCTCAATGCCAAGCGACAGGGCCTCGACACCGACATCAACAAGCAAGTCTATGAAGACCTGCAGGGCCTGACACTCCAGGACATCGTCCGCTTCGAGCAAGCCCGCATAGCTGGCAAGGAAGGACAGTACGTCATCCTTGGCGACGAAAAGGAACTCGACATGGAAGCCCTTAGTGGCATCGCCCCTGTCCGCCGCATCTCGCTCGAAGAAATCTTCGGCTACTGATTGCCCTTCAGCAGCCGCTGAATGCAACGTCTTCAAAGGTGAGGGAAGGAATAAGCTCAGTCTCCCAGGGGTCAGCGTCGTCGGCAACATGGCTCAGACGCTGCCAGACATCCAGCATATTGCCTGTTATGTTCATGCCGCTGACCGGCTGTACGACGGTTCCGCCTTCCATGAGAAGCCCCTCAATGCCGTAAGAGAAATTACCCGTCACAGGGTCGCAGTTCCCTCCGTTGAAGTCCGTGACGAGGATAGAAACTCCCTCCCCGCTCCCTCCTGAAGAGAGTGGGGAGGGGTTTGTATGAGGCTTCATGATGAGGCGGTGGATGCCTTGCGTGGTGGCCGCAATGCCCAGCTTCCGACTCATGGGCGTGTCGATGAAGAACGTCTTCAGGCAACCATCGGTGAAGAGCTCCCGACGCTGTGTCGCCACGCCGTCGTAGTCAAAGAGGGAGGCACCGCGGGTGCCTGGCTGCAGCGGGTCATCGACAATGTTTACCAGAGGCGAAAGCACTCGTTCCCCCAGCTTGCCCAGAAGGAACGACGACTTTTGCTGCAGGGCCTGTCCGTTCATTGCGTTCAGGATGGGTTGCAGGAAGTTGCCCGCACAGGGCGACTCCAGTATCATGCGGTAACGTCCGCTTGGCGCGGGCCGCTGCCCAACCTTCTGCAACGTGCGGCGGAGGGCTACGGGTGCAATGCCGTGGCGTGGCATCTGATGAAAGAAGAGGCGCGACTCGCCCCATCCGTCCATGGGATGCTGGCCGCCTTCGCCTTCTACCGTGACGATACTTGTCAAGGTGCAATAGCTGCTTTGCTCGCTTTGGTCGAATCCGTTGCTGATGAGGTAACGGGCCTGATGTTGGCGGTCAGTGTAGCGCGTCTGCATACTGATGATGCGCGGGTCACTCCCTTCCGCTTCCGCAGCTATGTCGCGCAACAGGCTGATTTTCTCTTCGGGGTCAATCTCGGAGAGCGAGGCATCGAAGTTCTGCAGGTCGGGTCCGCCGCCTTGATAGTAGCGGCTTGGGTCTGCCAGCGTACGACTGTCGTCCGGCTCAAGGAGGCGCGTCGTCTCGAAGGCTTGGCGAATGAAACCCTTGACGGAGTCAGGCCGCAGGTCGTTTGTGTAGAAGAACCCGTCCCGTCCGTCAAGATAAA
Source organism: uncultured Bacteroidales bacterium (assembly GCA_902763865.1). Lineage (GTDB taxonomy): Bacteria > Bacteroidota > Bacteroidia > Bacteroidales > Bacteroidaceae > Physcousia. The sequence continues at coordinate 104,419 of CACWTR010000008.1, forward strand.
GGTTGATGGCAAGTGAATGCGATGTGGCCCGCAGCGTCTTCTCCACCTTCCCGTCGCGCAGCACGATGTTGTCTTCATGGTTCTCCAGCAGGACCAGCTTGTAGTCGAGACGCGCGGGAAGCCTCTGAATGTCTTCCTCGGCGCGGTATATCAGTTCGTCGTTCATCATTATCTATCCTACAATCAGCTTGTCTATAAGCACCGTCGGAAGTCCCTGACTTACGGCCACCCTCTGGCCTTCCTTGCCGCACATGCTGGCACTGTGGTCTATCTTGAGATTGTCGCCCACCATGCTGATGCGGCGAAGAGCCTCGGGTCCGTTGCCGATGATGTTCAGGTCGCGAAGCGGTCGCGTCAGCCTTCCGTCCTCAATGAGGTAGCCGGTCTTCATGAAGAAGGTGAAGTCGCCTGCACCGATCTGTACCTGGCCGTTGGTAAACGACTCAGCATAGATGCCGCGCTTCACGCTTCGGATGATGTCTTCCTCTCGGGCCTCGCCAGGCAGCATGTAGGTGGAACGCATTCGCGGAAGGGGGAGACAGCGGAAGCTCTCCCTGCGTCCGTTGCCCGTCGGCTTTACGCCGAAGTGGTGCGCACTGATACGGTCATAGAGGAAACTGTTGAGCTTGCCTTCGTGGACGAGAACGGTACGTTGCCCGGCGATGCCTTCATCGTCATAGCGCAGCATGCCGGCATCGCCGGTGAGTGTGCCGTCATCGACAATGCTGATGCTTGGATGACAAATCTGCTGACCCAGCTTGCCGGTAAAGATACTGTCGCCGGTTCGGATGAAGTCGGCTTCGAATGCGTGCCCGATTGCTTCGTGAAGCAAGATGCCACTGCTGCCTGCCGCCATTACTACAGGCATCTCGCCACCTTCTATCTGGGAAGCGGCGAAGAGGAAGTCGGTGCGGCTGACGGCTTCCCTCACGACTTCGTCAATGAGAGCATCGCTGAAGAATTCCTGCCCCATCTGCATCATCCGCGATGCGAAGCCCATCTGTGTCTGGCCACCACGCTCCATGACAATGCTGACCGAGAGTGACGTCCGTGGACGGAAGTCCTGAAAGGCCGTGCCGTCGCTGCCAGCAAACTGCACCTGCTGCATCCGTTGCGAGACGTAGGCTTTGACCCTGATGATGGAGGAATCGAGGGCGCGGGCCTTCTCTTCTACGTCAAGGAGAATTTTGCGAACGGCCTCGCCCCCCATCCCTCTCGGAGAGGAAGGGTTGAACGGATGAATAAAGTCCTGCAACGGAAGCCCCCCTCCACGGAGAGGGGTTGGGGTGAAGCTGTTGGCCGCCTTCCTCAACCCTTCTTCGCTCAGGTCCATTGTATAGGCATAACTCGTCTCGCTGCCGCAGACGGCACGGATGCCGGCACCATAGAGACGGACTTGCTGAGCCTGACTCACCTTGCCGTCTTGCAGCACCATGCTGCTGATGTCGGTGTTCTCTACAAAGATGTCGGCATAAACCCTCTCTGACTCCCCCTTGAAGGGGGAGAAACATTCGCACGATGAAGTCAAGTCCCTCCCTTTAGGGGAGGGTTGTTGGGGAGGGGCTGTTGGTTTTAGTCTCTTACTTGTCAAGGTACTCTGCCAGTGTCTTGCCCAGTTCTTCGCCACGCAGGTTAGTCTTGAGCACCTTGCCGTCCGGACCGTAGAGGATGGTGGCGGGAATAGCCTTGATGTTGTAGAGGTCGCTGGCTGCACACTGCCATCCCTTCAGGTCGCTGATCTGAGGCCAGGTAATGCCCAGGTCTTTCACGCCTTTTGCCCAGTCTTCCTTCTCGCTGTCGAAAGAAATGCCAACCACTTCGAAGCCCTTCTCATGGTACTTCTCGTAGCAGGCCTTCACGTTGGGCATCTCGGCACGGCAGGGGCCGCACCAGCTTGCCCAAAAGTCAACGAGGACATACTTGCCCTTGCCCACGTAGTCTGTCAGGTGGCATTCCTGGTCGTCGAGATTCTTGCCCACGAAGTCAACCACGGGTGCTCCGACCTGCTTGTTCTTTTCGCCTCCAAGAGAGGCTACGATGGGCTCGAGTGTCTTGTTGTCCTTGTACTTATAGTCCTTCAGGAAGTTCTCAATGAACTCTACGCCGAGGTCTGTTCCGCCGATGCTGAGGAAGACGATGGGCAGCATGTTGTCGGCATTCTCGGTGATGATTTGCCTTTGAGTGGCATATATGTCTTCCTGGATTGCTTCGTAGCGGTTGTCGAAGCCTTCCATCTCTTCGTCGGGAATCTGTCCCTGATACTTTTCGTGAGCTTCGCTGTAGTCCTTCATGAGTTGATCCATCTGGCTGCTTGTCTCGTTCATGCGCTGGAAAGCCTCGCTGAGCCTCATGTTCTGGTCGGAACCTTTTGTCACTTCAGCCTTTCCGTCCTTGATGCTGACCTCAATGGGCGTGCCGTCGAGGAAGACAGTGCACACACCTTGTGGCCTGTTTTCGTCGCGGCAGATGGTGGCGATGACGGTCTCGGCTGTGTCAACGGTGAAGGTTATCACTCCGTCAGCGTTTTGTCCTTTGCCGATGATTTGTCGCGACTGGAATGCGCAAAGCACGTCGGGCTCGGGGCTGCCAAGTTCACCTGTCACCTTGATTTCTGTCTTCGTCTTTGTCGTCTCAGCGCAAGCTGCCAGACAGATGGCAGCAAGCATCGTCAGAATAAAGTTCTTTTTCATTGACTGTAAGCAATTATAGGATTGTCTGTATATATATAATAATGTATGTATGCCTTATGCGTTGCAAAAGTACGCTTTCTTTTTCTATCTGCCAAATGTTTTGAAGGAAATGTTAGAAACAGAAGTAGCGTTTGGCATTGTAGTAGGAGATATCCTCGACCATTTGGCGGATGAATGGCATCTCCTCGGCTGGCAGCAGTCCGTTCTCCACGTCGCGACCGATGAGGTTGCAGAGGCAGCGGCGGAAGTATTCGTGGCGCGGGTAGGAGAGGAACGAGCGGCTGTCGGTCAGCATGCCGACGAAGCGGCTTAGCAAGCCGAGCTGCGAGAGACTGTTCATCTGGCGCTCCATGCCGTCGAGCTGGTCGTTGAACCACCAGCCGCTGCCGAACTGCAGCTTGCCCGGCACGGGACCCTCCTGGAAGTTGCCTATCATGGTGGCTATCATCTCGTTGTCGGAGGGATTGATGGGGTAGAGGATGGTCTTGGCGAGGAGTCCTTCGCTGTCCAGTTTGTCGAGGAAGCGTGACAGGTTCTCGCTGGTGTTCCAGGTGCCGATGCTGTCGTAGCCTGTATCGGGACCGAGCTTCCGGAACATGCGTGAGTTGTTGTTGCGCATGGGGCCGTAGTGGAACTGCTGTGTCCATCCGGCACGGGCATCCATACGTCCGCCTTCCAGCATCAGGGCGGAGCGGAACTTGCCGACTTCTGCAGCAGTGGGGAGTTTGCCGTCCATCACTTTCTGGAAGATGTTGCTCACTTCCGTCTCGGTGAAGCTGTCGGCATAGAACTCGTTCACGCCGTGGTCGGAGAGGCGACAGCCGACACTGCCGAAGAAGTCGTGACGCTTCTGCAGGGCATCGAGCAAGTTGGTGTAGGAACGAATCTCCATGTTCGAGGTTTCGCCCAGCTTCTCGATGTATTCGCGGTAGGTACTCGGATTGTCGATTCCCATTGCTTTGTCAGGGCGCCACGTCGGCAGCACCTTGGTGCCGAAGTTGCTATACCGGATGGCAATGTGGTGCTCGAGGTTGTCGGCAGGGTCGTCCGTCGTGCAGACGACCTCCACGTTGTAATGTTGCATGAGCCCTCGGGCTGAGAACTCCGGCTGTTGCAGTTTCTCGTTGCACTCGTCGAAGATTTCCCTGGCGGTGGAGGCATTGAGGAGCTTCGTAATGCCAAAGGCTGTGCGGAGCTCCAAGTGTGTCCAGTGGTAGAGAGGGTTGCGCATGCAGTAGGGCAACGTCTCGGCCCACTTCTTGAACTTCTCCCAGTCGGAAGCATTGCCGGTAATGTACTTCTCGTCCACTCCGTTGCTTCTGAGGGCTCGCCACTTGTAGTGATCGCCCCCAAGCCACAGCTCTGTGATACTCCCGAAGCGATGGTCCTCGGCTATTTCCTTGGGGTTGAGGTGACAGTGATAGTCGATGATGGGCAGGCTGGCTGCATGGTTGTGGTACAATTCCTGGGCCGTAGGCGACTGCAGCAGGAAATCTTTATCCATAAATGTTTTCATAGTTCATTTGGGTTAGCGTGTTGTGTTGATTGAATTATCGTGGTGCGTCGAGCTCGACACCATGCTTTGTGCGATGCCCATCTCCAGTCCGCGCAGTTCGGCCAGTCCGCGCAGCCGGCCTATGCAGCTGTAGCCGGGGTTGGTCTTCTTGCGTAGGTCGTCGCACATCTGGTGTCCGTGGTCGGGGCGCATGACGATGCTCTTCTGCCGTTTCTGCTGAATCTCGAGGAAAGCTTTCATCACCTCGTACATCGGCACGTCGCCCTCCAGATGGTTCGCTTCGTGGAAGTTGCCCTCGCTGTCGCGCTGGGTGGAGCGCAGATGGACGAAGTCTATGCGGTCCCAGAAGCGGCGCATCATGGCCGGAAGGTCATTCTTGGGGCTGACTCCGAAGGAACCCGTGCAGAGACAGAGCCCGTTGGCCGGGCTGGGTACGGCATCGACGAGGGCCTGGAAGTCCTCGGCTGTGCTGAGGATGCGAGGCAGTCCCAGGATAGACATGGGCGGGTCGTCGGGATGGATGACGAGTCGCACGCCGGCTTTCTCGGCAACGGGGCATACCTCGCGCAGGAAGTGGATGAGGTTTGCGCGGAGCTTTTCCGGCGTAATGTCCCTGTAGCGGTCCAGTTCTTTCTGGAATTGCTGTAGTGTGAAGCTCTCCTCCGACCCTGGCAGGCCGGCTATCATGTTGCGGGTGATGAGCTGTTTTTCTGCATCGTCCATCTGCCCGAAGCGTGCCTTGGCCTTGACTTTTTCTTCGTCGGAGTACTCATCTTCTGCACCCGGACGACGCAGGATGAAGAGGTCGAAGGCGACGTAGGCGGCCCGCTCGAAGCGCAAGGCCCGGCTTCCGTCGGGCATCTCATAGGCCAGGTCGGTGCGTGTCCAGTCGAGCACGGGCATGAAATTGTAGGTGACGACATCTATGCCGCACTCGCCCAGGTTCAGGATGCTTTGCTTGTAGTTGTCGATGTAGAGACGGAAGTTGACCGTCTGAGTCTTGATGTGCTCATGGACCGGTACGCTCTCCACGGCGGCCCATCGCAATCCTGCTTCCTCGACAACCTTTTTGCGCTTGAGAATCTCTTCCTTTGTCCACACCTCTCCATTGGGGATGTGGTGCAGGGCCGTCACTACGCCGGTTGCTCCTGCCTGACGTATGTCTTGCAGGCTGACGGGGTCACTGGGGCCGTACCAGCGGAAGCTTTGTTCGCAGAGAAACATGGTATGGTTGGCTTTTGGGGGTTGATAGGTCTTATGAGACTTATAGGTCTTATGGGACTTATAGGACTTATAGGTTTGTTATTCTTAAATTGAGAAGGCGTCGAATCCGCCGTCAACCACCGAGAGTGCTCCGGTGACGAAGCTGCTGGCATCGCTGATCAGATAGTGTATGGTGCCGAAGAGCTCTTCCGGTTCGGCGAAGCGGCCAGCTGGCGTGTGTGCGATGATGGCTTTGGCGCGGTCGGTCAGCGTGCCGTCCTCGTTGGTCAGGAGCGAGCGGTTCTGGTTGGTGAGCAGGAAGCCCGGCACGATGGCGTTGACGCGCAGGTTCGGACTGAACTTGCTGGCCAGCTCGGTGGCCATGTATTTCGTGTAGTTGGTGATGGCAGCCTTTGCTGCTCCGTAGCCCACGACGCGTGTGAGGGGGCGCAGTGCACTCTCGGAACAGAAGTTCACGATGGCACCCTTCCCGCTTCGGGCCATTACGGGGACGAACACTTGAGTGGGCAGGACTGTGCCGAAGAGGTTCAGTTCCACCACCTTGCGGAAGTCGCCGAGGTCGAGGTCGAGGAAAGTCTTGTCGGGCGGGATGGTTGCACCGGGCATGTTGCCTCCGGCAGCATTGAGCAGGACATCGATGGTGCCGAAGCGAGTCACGATGTCGTCGCGGTTCTGTTCTAGCAATTCTTTCTTCAGCACGTCGCTTACGAGGAAGAGTGCTTCGCCTTTCTTGCAAAGCTCGGCCTCCAATTCCTTGCCCCGGCTCTCATCGCGGCCAAGCACGACAACCTTGGCTCCCTGCTCTACGAGATAGTGGGCAATGTTCCTGCCAAGAATGCCGTAGCCGCCAGTGAGCACGACTACTTTTCCCTGAATGTCAAACAGATTTCTCATTGTTGTGTTGTGTTGCGTTGTTGAAACAGACATGACCGGCAGCTACTATCCTTTCACTGCCTTGAACCTGGGAACGAGAGCCTTCAGACAGCACCATCCGACCATGTAGGCTATGGCACAGTAGCAGAAGATGATGAAGTATCCGGCGGGTTTCCCCTCGAAGCCGAGGAACTGCATCTGTGTCTGGTCGGCATAGTCGAAGAGCTTGCCGCTGTACTTGTTGATGCAGTAGCTGCCTATGCCGCCGGCCATGCCGTTGATGCCCGTCATTGTTCCCACGGCTTTTTTCGGGAAGAGGTCGCTGGCCACCGAGAAGAGGTTGGCCGACCATGACTGGTGTGCTGCTCCGGCCAGGCCAATCAGGACGATGGGGAACCAGTAGCTGTAGGCCCCCAGAGGCTGGGCGAAGAGCGTCAGCAGGGGAATGACGGCAAAGACGAACATGGCCTTGAGGCGTGCGTCGTAGGGATGCTGTCCCGTGCGGTTGACAATGATGGTGGGAAGTTTTCCGCCATATATGCTCAGCATGGTGATGGCATAGAGGGTGAAGATGAGCAGTATGGCCGTGGGGTCGTCGGAAGGCAGCTTATATACGTCCGAGATGTAGGCGGGTGTCCAGAAGAGGAAGAACCACCAGACACCGTCCGTCACCAGCTTGGCAAGGAAGATGGCCCACGTCTGTGGGAAGGTGAGCATCTTCAGGAAGGGAATTCCCTTTTCTGCGTTGTTCGTGCCAGCCGTCTGCTCAGAGCGGGAGTCTTGCTGGATATAGGCAAGCTCCGCTGAGTTCACGGCCTTGCATTCTTCGGGCTTCTGGTAAACGAATATCCATGCTCCCAGCCAGATGAAGCCCAGCGCACCGATGATGATGAAAGCCATCTCCCATCCGCCTCCGATGCCTTGGTCCTTGAAGTAGCGGGCCAGCAGGGGAATGGAAAGTGGAGCCACGAGAGCACCGATGGTGCTGCCGCTGTTGAAGATGCTGGTGGCATAGGCACGGTCTTTCATCGGGAAGTACTCTGCCGTCACCTTGATGGCAGCAGGGAAGTTACCGCTCTCGCCCATTCCCAGCACTACGCGGGAAATCATGAAGCAGTAGGTGCTTACGGTCGAGATGGCCAGGGCCAGGTCGCCCGTGGCTTGCATCATTTCCTGCGTGCTGCCCAGGTCGAGTTTCCACATGGTAGCCAGTCCGCACAGGGCGTGCATGCAGGCTCCCAGCGACCAGATGCCGATGGCCCACAGGTAGCCCTTCTTTACGCCTATCCAGTCCATGAAGCGGCCCGAGAAGAGATTGGCTATGGCATAGACCAGTGCAAAGACGGCAGTAATGTTGCCGTAGTCGGTGTCGGTCCAGTGGAAGTCGGGCGCAATGAAGTCTTTCCAGGTGAGGGAAAGCACTTGCCGGTCCATGTAGTTGATAGTCGTGGCAAGGAACAGCATGCCACAGATGACCCATCGGTAGTTTGTTTTCTTCAGTTCAGAGCTCATAGTTCTTGGTTCATAGTTGTTTTCGATGCAAAGTTAGCAAAAAAAATATAAATAGCAATATCTTTTGCCGAAAAGTAATGAATCATCATTGATTCTTTCCCGATAATTGTGTACCTTTGTAGTGCATTATTTAAGATAATACTATGAAAAGACGTGAATTCTTACGCAATGCTGCTCTCGTGGCAGCCACAAGCGGCATCCCGGACAACCTCATGGCCGAATCCTCCCGCTCTCTTCTTCGCGAGGAGACCGGCAGCAGTACCCTAATCGACAGCGAGCCTGTCCTGCAGAACTATGCCGAAACGAGCATGGGCATTGCCTTCAGCGTGACTGATTGGGCCAATGGCTATGTCATCTTCGGCGAGAAGCCCGACCTGAGCGACGGCAGGAAGGTGTGGTGCGGCGGATACCGGCTGACGGCGATGGACAACGAGGCAATCCAGGTCCGCCTGACCGGACTCAAGCCCGGTACATTATATTATTACAGGATAGGGGCTGACCGCATCGAGTACAAGGACGGCTACCACATCCGCATCACCGGCAACGAGGAGCCGGAGCGCATCTACTCCTTCCGCACGGCAGGCAAGGAAGCCAAGGCTCACTTCTGTGTCATCAACGATACCCATGCCAGCTGGAAAGCCTTCAACCCCACCATCAACAAGGTGATGGAGCTCCAGCCCGGCTGCGTCATCTGGAACGGAGATGCCTGCAACACGGAAGAGACCGTCGCGGCACAGAAGCGCATCTTCTTCAAGCCCGAGATAGACCGCAAGGACTTTGCAGCCACCATCCCCTACCTCTTCTGCCCCGGCAATCACGACAACCGAGGCTTGGCAAACCGCCACCTCGAGCGCATCTGGATGTACCGCCAGCCGGAGGAACGTCAGCCTCGCGACTGGGACCTCGGACGCAACTTCGCCGTCCGCATGGGCGACGTGGCCTTCGTCGGCCTCGACACGGGCGAGGACAAGCTGGACGTCAACCCGAAGTTCTGCAACCTCTTCGTCAGCGGACCTTACCGCGAAGCACAGCAGACTTGGCTGACCGACGCTCTGAAGCAGCCCGAGATAAGGAAAGCACCCTTCCTTGTGGCCCTCTGCCATATACCGCTGTTCGACTCCCGACCCAAGGCCAATCCGGGCGACCTCTATCCCAATGATACAGACGAACACCACAGCTCTAACTTCGCGGCCTGGCAGCGGACGTGCTACAAGCTTTGGAGCCCGCTGCTCGAGAAGGCAGGTTGCCAGCTCCTCATCACGGCCCACCAGCACCGCTATCGCCTCGACCAGCCCAACGACCAGCATAAGTGGATGCAGATAGTCGGCGGCGGCCCCGACATGGACGGCGAGAACGCGAAGCACTTCCCCACCGTGATAGAGGGCGAGGTCCGCGACGGGAAGCTCCTCATCACCGTGCACAACATCTACACCGGCCAAGTCCAGGAAACCCTGACCATCGCCAAGAGAAGATAGGGCCGTGAGTTCCCAAAAGCCCCAGACGCCTTAGCGAAAAGTCAGAAGAACGGGATATAAAAACTATTTTCATGACGTGAAAATTAATTTTCACGTCATGAAAATTAATTTTCAAACTTTGAAAATAGATTTTCACGTCATGAAAATAGCTTTTATCCCGTGTCGCGGGAAACTTTGAGTGTGGTATAACAGCTTTTTATAACAAGAATCCCCGAGAATGCGAACTGCATCTCGGGGATTCTTTGTTTTCACCCTTCTCCGATGAGAGGGGGTTGACTATCGTCGAGCCTTGCTTGGGGGTGAGGCTTTTATTCTTCGTCCCAGATATTCCAGCTGTCGTTTGTCTTGCCAAGAGCCTGGCTGCCGTCAACGGGATCATTACTTATTATCAGACTCTCTGCCAGCATCTGAGCTGCCTGAGCCTCTTCGGTCTGAATTACGGGTGCAATGTACTTCTTCATAGTATTCTTGAATTATAGATTATTAATAATGTGTGGAACCACCCCCTTCGCTCCCCCTTGCGGGGGAGTTGGAGGGGAGTCTCTGTTTACTTCAGAATCTTCTTGCCGTTCACGATGTTGATGCCCTTCTGAACCTTGCCGATGCGCTGGCCGGCGAGGTTGTAGATGACCGTCTTCTCAGCAGCCTGTCCGTTTTCAACTGTCTCGATGCCAGTCGTGCCGTCGCCGAAGAAGTAGTAAGCCTTAACTTCGGAAGCGGGAACATCGAGGTAAGCCTTGCCAGCCTGAATGGTGCCGGTCTCGGCCAGATAGAATCCTGCGGGCTGGCCTTCGGGCTGAGCCAGGATGTACTTGCCGGCTGCCTGGATGTCCTCGGCTGCACCCTTCAGGACGTTGCCTTCGATGTTAGCGGAAGCACCGCTTGCAACGCTGTAATATACAACCATGCTCTTGATGCGGAACTGATTGCTTGTTTCGTTGCTGAGTGTCACGGATGTAGCTTCACCCTCCCATGTAGAGGTGGTCGAATTGTATGTGCCCGAGTCGAATGTGGGAGAGCTGGTAGCGGAGAATGTGAACACAATCTTTGTGATAGTGGCGCCGCCTGCATAGACGTTCATGGAGTTGCCCTTGTAGATGCGGGCCGTACCACCGCCAGAGGAGTAGAATGCAGGAGGATTGCTGCCTTCACCCTTCTCGAAGGAGAGGTCAACATTCTCTATGCATAGCGTACGGGTTGTGAGGTCGTAGGCATTCTCAAGTCCCAGTGTATTATTGAAGACGATTTCTATGCTCTCCGTTGCGGCAGCAGCAGGCTTGAAGCCGTAGTAGCCGGGGGTGCCCTTCAGTACGACGGGCTCCAGGGCGGGAACGTTGCCCTCGACGGGATTGAGCTTCAGCCATGTCTCCTCGAGCTCGCCGGTGAATACCTCTACGCCTTCAGGAATTATCACTGCGTCGGGAATGTACATGGTGGCATAGCCGGCCTCGGTGATCTCCTTCATGACTGCATGCGTCGGGTCGAATACGGGATGTGCATCCTCGCCTACATCCTGGCGGAAGGCTGTGGTGCCCAGTTTGGCACAGAGTGCGCCGTTGGCAACCTCCTCGGCTGTGATGAGGTTGGTCCTGTTGGCACCGGACTTGTTGTTCTGCGTGCCTACGCCTTCAATCTCGTAGCAGTTGACGCAGGCTGCGCTGCCGCGAGTGAAGGAGTCTTCGTTGCCGTATTTGCCTTCCAGGGTGGCAGTGCTCCAGCAGTTCTTCACTACAGAAGAAGCATTTGACCAGCTGCAGATGACGGCTGATTCGCGAGCGCCCTTTACGGCACCTGTCACATAGCAGTTGCTGATGAACAGCGTAGCTGCGCCGCCCATGTCAACACCGAGGATGCCGGAGACGTTCTGGGCCGTACCCGTCACGGGAGCTTCGTTGCCCAGGTTGGAGATATATACGTTGCCGCCGCCGTTGGTGCCGCCGATGATGCCGCAGAATGCGTTGCCGCTGATGGCGCAAGTGCTGTCGAGAACGAAGTTCTTGATGACGGCTCCGCCACCGATTACACCGAACAGGCCTGTGTAGTCGCTGCTGGTGGTGAGAACAAAGTTCTTGATGGTGTGGCCTTGACCGTCGAACTCGCCGACGAACAGGTTAGCCGCGGAACCTATGGGGATGAAGCGGGTCATGTTGCCATCCATGTTGATGTCGGCTGTCAGACGTGCCTTCACACCAGGATTCTTGGCAACAAAGTTGCTGAACCATGCGAGCCGCTGGCCGTTGCTGATTTCGTACCATCCATCGACGGGAGTGATGAAGTCCTCCTGGAGAGTACCGCAGACTGTGCACCAGCCGTTCACGTTTGTGTGGTCGGGAATATCGACGGCAGTCTCTGAATTGGTGTATGTCACGTCGTCGCCCAGAGGCGTGCCGTCGCAGCGATAGTTTGCAGCTACACTATAGACGAGTGCGCCATCCTTCTTGATGGGCATGGGCTCCGGATCAGTGCCAATCAGCTGATAGAAACGTGCCAGGCCGCTCTCCTTGCCGTTCAGCAGGAATGCGAGTTCGCCATTGGCGATGCCCTCGGTGTTCGTGTAGTGGATGTACTTATCGGAGTCACCGACGGAATTACCCTTGATGGGGTTAACAACATAGACGTTCTCAGAGACTACGTTGCCATAGTTGCGTGAGATGTTGCCGGAATTCTCGGTGTCGTTGTCAAGGGTCTGGTCGCCTGCACCGACGAAGTTGCCGAGCACAGCACAATTGACGAAGTAGGTCTTCGTGGCAGCCCAGCCACTGAAGCCACCCACGCGAGCGCATCTTGCGCCTGCATCAGCTCCGGGCAGGGTGAAGGTGCCGGCGTAGATACAATTCTCGACGCGCTTGTCCTTTTCGCCCATCCAGCCGCAGAAGCCGCCGGAGGTGTTGTCGCCTACCATAGACGATGTAATGTCGATGTCGGAATAGACGTTGCGAATCAAAGCCATGCGGCCATTTGCGGAGATGGAACCTGCACGACCGCCGTTTGTCGAAATTTTGCCGTGCATGATGACGTTCTCGAAGTTGCCAGTCATCTCGGGGATGAAGGCTGCGTGTTCGCCTACATTGGTCATCTCGATGGTCAGCGTATGGCCTTGGCCGTTGAAGTTGCCATCTACCCAGTTGCCGGTGTTGAAGATGTATTGGCCTTCGGGAGCAATGACCTCGATGTCGTTTGCCATCTTCATGTTCAGCTTGAAGCCGTCGCCGATGCGGTTCCAGCCTTCTGCCAGATAGATGTCGTCAGCACTCTTGAGCAACACGGAGGCATCGGTCATATCATACTCGAAACCACCGAAGTTGAAGCAGCCGCAAGTGGTGCAGATGCCGTACTTGTCGAAGGTGTGCGCTGCGGCCTGGACTGTTCCTTCGTTGGAATAGGTGAGGCCTTCTGCCTGTCCGTTACAGCCGGTTGGGCCGGAAGCATAGACCTGACCCTCGCCGAAAGCTGCGGGAACGGGGAACGGATCGGTACCAATCCTCTGCACCCAGTTAATCTTGCTCTGGTCGTTGTTCAGCTGATAGCAGATTTTGCCGTCGGCCAGCTCTTCGAGAGGCACGACGGTTGTTGCATTGCTGTTGCCCCACTGCTGAGTGACATAGTTGTTGTAGTTGGCACCTGCAGCACGGTTGGCATAGGGATTTTCATTGTAGGTCTCGAGGTTGACAACGGGCAGGTTGCCTCCGTTGCGTGCAATGTTTGCACTGGCACCGTTTCCGATGCTGAGGGTGCTGCCGTCGCTGACTACCAAGCAGTTTGCCACGTTAATTTTATCGTTGGCCCAACCGACAACGCCGCCGCAGTTCTCAGTGCCTTCGCCGAGGATGGCAATTTTCGCCAGACAGTTCTCGATGACAGTGCCGCGATAGGCGATACCCACCAGGCCGCCGTCGGTGGCATCTCCCTGCTTCGAGCTCTTGATGTTGACATCGACGTAGCAGCCGCTGATGCGTCCGCTGCTCCATCCGGCAATGCCGCCAGCGTAAGATGCACTGGTTGTGATAGTGCCCTGTACCTTCAGGTCCTTGATGACGGCATGCACGCCGACGTTGCGGAAGAGTCCGGCACCGTTCTCCTCGAAGGTCATGTCGTAGGTGATAGTGTGGCCGGCACCGTCAAAGAATCCCTGGAAGTCTTGACCGTCGCGACCGATGCGGGTAACGTCGGTGCCCTTGTCGATGTCGGCTGTCAGCACGGCATTGGCATAGGGATTCTCACCGTTCACGAGTTCTGCGAAAGCCTTCAAGTCTTCCGCCGTACCAATCTGATAGACGCCATCAACTTGGTCAAGCGCCCATGCAGTTGTGCTCGCAATGCTCAGCACTGCTGTCAAGCACAGATTTAGAAGTTCTTTTCTCATGGTTTGATAATTAATAAAGGTAAAGTGGTTAATAAAAAGGTTGATTATATAGTGTATAATAGTTGTTTTTCCCTCACAAAGATAGTTTTTTCCTATATATCTTCAAAACTTTTTAACATCTTTCTTTGCTTTGAAAGAAATTTTAGGACTTGAAGCGTCTCAAATGATGGTTGACCGTTGCCGCAGGTACGTTACATCTTCTTGTTATGCTTCTTTCATGAGATATCCACCTACAGCAATCCCCGAGGCGCAATTCGCGCCCCGGGGATTGGCCGTTGAGTTCCCCTCTCCTCGGAGAGAGGTTGACTATCGTCGAGCCTTGCTTGGGGGTGAGGCTTTTATTCTTCGCCCCAGATGTCCCAGCTGTTGTCTGTCTTGCCAAGAGCTTGGCTGCCGTCAACAGGGTCGTTACTTATAATCAGGCTCTCGGCCAGCATCTGAGCTGCCTGAGCTTCTTCAATCTGCGTTGCAGGTGCAAAATACTTCTTCATATTATTTATAGTATTATATATTATTAATAATGTGTAGAACCACCCCTTACCTCCCCCTTGCGGGGGAGGCAGAGGGGGGCTGTTTACTTCAGCACCTTCTTGCCACCTACGATGTTGATGCCCTTCTGCATCTTCTGGATGCGCTGGCCTGCAACATTGTAGATAGGAGCGTTCTCTTCAGCGATTTCAACGGCGTTGATGCCAGTAGCGTCATTGGCAGCGAAGGGATAGAATGCCTTGACTGCAGAGTTGATTTCCAGGAAGCCCTTGCCCTCGGCAATTGTGCCGGAAGCCTTGTAGAAGCCTACCGTCTCGTCAACCTTGGCGAGGACATACTGATTGCCGTTGGTGAGGACGTCGGTAGTGGCAGCAACGAGCTCGTTGGTTGCTTCGAGAACTGCATCGGATGTTGCGGGCACGGTGTAGGTGCCTTCGGCGGCCTTCACTACGACAGCCTGATATGCGGGAACAGTTGTTACGGGAGTAAGCTGAACGTAGTTACCGTCGAATGTGACAGCATTGGCAGTGATTGCTTCGTTGCCGGAGAAGTCCACATCAACGGGAGCCACGAAGGTGGCATAGCCTGCATCGCTGACCTCGATGGTAGCACCGGCGTTGCCTACGAGATAGAAGTCGCAGTATGCGCCGCCCCAGTTCTGTTCGATGTACATGGCAACTACGTTGTTGCCCTGGACGAGCAGTGAGGGATCGACGTCGAGGTTAACCCAATCTGTACCATTGGTCCAGCCGCCGGCTTCGTCAATCAGCGTGCCGTTCACGTAGATTGCGTAGTCGTCGTCATGCAGAACCTTCAGCGTCAGCTTGGTGATAGCGTCGGGATTCTCGACGTAGAAGTTGCGACGGAACCAGAAGGTGTTGTATTCGTTCTGCCAGATGGTGTGCTGAACGCCATAGCCTGCTGTGCCGAGAGGCATTACCATTTCGTCCCATGCAGAGTCGTCGAAGTCGGCGGTGTTCCAGCCCTCTTCGATGTTGCGGTCGTTCTCAGAACCAATCATGTGGCGGAACTTGGCAACGTAGTCATGTTCCTGACCGTTGGCGAGGAGCACGGGCTCGGAAGCCTTTGCACCGCAAACGGAGCAAACGCCGTCCTGGTAGAAGTGTCCAGTGGCGGGGATGGGCTTAACGTAGAGCACATGTGTGGCTGCATCTTCGTAAACCACCTTGCCTTCTGCTGTGCAGGTTGCTTCTACGCGTGCTTCGGGCTTCTCTGCGAAGTTCAGAGCCTGAGCGTTAATCCAGAACTCGCCGAGCTGGAAGCCGCCGTTGAAGTTGTCGGCAGAGAACTTGAAGAACTTGTAGGTGTCGGTGCCGTTCACTTCGAAGACGGTCTGTTCCATGTTGGAAGTCTTAACCTTGTAGTTCTGTTCCTGCTGGTCGATGACGAACCATGACTGGTTGTCGTTGGAGCCTTCGAGCTTCCAGTTGCGCGGTGTGCGTCCGGGGTTGTTGTAGGTGTCGGCACCTGTCACGAAGCTGTACTGCTGTACGGCAACGGGCTCGCTGGCAATGATGATGGCCCATGCGTCGCCTGCGCCGCTGCAACCGAACTTGGTTGTTGCGTCATTGTCGATGAGAGCGGAGAGGGGAGAGTCGCCCCAGCCGTTGCCGCCGGTAATGATGGCATAGCCAACGCCGTTCACGTCGCGGCGCACATAGTTAGGTTCGGAGACGGTAAGCTCGTAGCTTGCTGTCCAGCCGTTGTCGGCATCTGTTGTTGCGGTGATGATGACCTTGCCTGCGGACAGACCTGTCACGGTACCGTCGGCAGCAACAGTTGCGATGCTCTCGTCGGAGGTGGTCCAGGTGAAGGTAGCGCCGTCGAGGTTCTGCACGTCGGGCAGGAACTGAGCGGTGGTGCCTACGATGGCGATGCGTGTCTCCTTGGAGAAGGTGACGTAGGTCTGGTCTTCGAGCTTGCCGTAGCCATAGCCGTCATAAGAACCACGTGCGGGCTGAACGAACAGCTTCTTGGTGGCGTCGTAGTAACCGAAGACACCGTCGTGACGCATTACGGGCTGGAAGTCGAAGATGGTTTCTTCACCTTCCTTGATGGTGCAGTAGTTGATGCGTCCGCGCATGGGGTTGTCCCATTCGGGGTTAGCGAAGAGGGAGAGCTTGCGAGAGGTGGGGTTGGTCACGGTGTTGCCGGTGGGATACTCGGTGCCGTTCACAACCAGCTTGGTCACGTCGGCGATTACCTCGTATTCGGTGTTGACGCTGAAGGGAGCGAAGTTGTCGCCGCTACCTGTTGTGCCACCGGTGAAGTAGCCAAAGTTGGCCTTGTTGCCGTTCATGTAGAGGCTGATACCAGTACCTGCATGAGTGTTACGTGCGCAGAAGATGCCGCACCATCCGTTGGAAGAATCATAGACGGTGAACTTGGTGCTGATCTGTGTCTCTGTCACGGGGATGTAGGGCAGTGTGAATGCGTTCTCGCGAGCTGCGCTTGTACTTTCGATGTAAGCCAGCGGCGTGTAGGCGTTGTTGTCGAAGGCGACAAGCTTGAAGTTGTTGACGTACTGCTCAACGATGGGCACGCGCTCAATCTTGAGGTCAGCGAATTTGAATGCGAATGCGGGGTCGTGGGAACCGTCATCGCAAACGCCGAACTGTACAGCCAATACGCAGAAGTCCTTGTCTGCTACGAACTGGAGGGTGTATTCCTGGTCGGTGGTTTCCGTGTTGGGCAGGAGAGCAACGGCAAGCACTTCGTTGTTGGGCTCTTCCACGTAGAGGGTGCTGCCGAAGTCGGGATTGTTCAGCACGTAGAAGGGGAGCTTGGTGTAGGAAGACCATGAACGCCAAGCCGAGCCGGTATATTTGAAGGATACCTTGTAGGTGTCGCCCGGGTTCAGACCTTCAATTTTGAAGCTCTGATAGGGCTCCCAGCCGCCTGCGCCCTCGTAGGGATTGACGGAGTTGACGTTTGTCTCTGCATCATAGACGAACCTGTTGAAGGTGTTGGCGTAGCCCCAACGACAATACCAACCGCCGTTGGGATTGCTTTCTTCGTTGTAGTACGTCATGTTCTTGTAGTTGGCCTCGGTAGCGATTTCCTGCGGGAGCACTGAACCGACGTTGACCCACTTGCCGCCTACGAACTTGTATTCGCAGTTGTCGGTGTTGAGGACGGCCAGCTTGCCATCGTAGGTTGTCAGGCTTTCCAGGTCGTTGACAGCTTCCATGACGCCCCACTTCTCGTACTGTCCGAGGTTGTTGAGGGCATAGATTTCGCCTGTCACGTAGTCGCAGATGAAGGGTTCTGTGCCGGTGTAGGTTGCGGCGTTGGCAACGTACTTAGCCTCGGGCTGCACTACGGTGACGGCTGTTTCCTTGGACCAGCGGTTTCCGTTTTCCTCGTCGATGATGGTGGTCACGGTGCAGGTGCCTACGGCTACGCCGGTCACCTTGCCGTTAGCGGCAACGGTGGCTATCTTTGCGTCGCTGGTGGTGTAGGAGACGGCCTTGGGTGTGCCTTCCATTGTGAACTCAATCTGTGCGCTCTGTGCTATGCCGACGGTGAGTTCCTGTGTCCAGGATGTCACGGGGTCGTTGCCTGTGTTGGAGAGCGTGTAATCTACCGCAATCTTTGTGATGCGGAAGTTGTTAGTGCAGTTGAATGTCACCTCCTTTGTGTCGTCCAACGCGTTCCATTCTCCTTTGTAGAATTCGCCGGTGCTGGCCTCGGCATTGCCATTCTGGTTGGCGGGGTTGGTGCTGATTTTGATGCTGTTGAGTGTGGCGGCTCCTGATGCAGCTACTATGATTTTGTGGTCTTTCGAGAGTGGAATCACTGTGCTGACACCGGCTGAGCCTTCTAAGTCATCCTGCCTGGCGATGGTGACTGTCACGGGTGCAGGAGCTCCGTCCCATGTGTAGGGAAGGTCAATGTTTGTCTTGTCGGCTGGCAGCGATGCCTTCAGGTCACTTACCTTGAAAGTAACCTCGTCGGCAAATAGCTGACCAAACCCAAGCACAAACGAAGCAAAAATTAATAGATGTTTCTTCATACTTTTTTTTGTTTAGTTAATAATTAAGGTTAATTAATATGTTTTCTGCCCCAAAGTTATATATTTTTTTAATAATGTGCAAGTGTGCCTGCATTTATTTTTTGATTTTCTTCGTTTCTTTCTCTCTCCCTTGCCGTGTACGGAGCTTTGGCTATACGGAGAACCCCTCCGAGGCATCCTGCCGGACGCTCGGAGGGGTTATTTAAGGGAAAGCGGCTTTTTCTGCTTGACTTTATTTGACGAACCAGTCGCCTTTACTTGATGTTGCCCACCTCAATCAGGTACTCTGCAATCTGCACAGCATTGAGGGCGGCACCTTTCTTTATCTGGTCGCTGACGAGCCAGAAGGCGATGCCGTTGGGGTTGGCAAGGTCCTTGCGTACACGGCCTACGAAGACGTCGTCGCAGCCTTCGTGGAAGAGGGGCATGGGGTAGGTAGAGGAGGAGGGGTTATCCTCCAGCTGGAGCCCTTTGCCCTGGCGGACGGCCTCTTGGAACTCTTCGACGCTGACGGGGCGTTCCGTCTCGGCCCAGACGCTTTCGCTATGGCAGCGCAGAGAGGGGACGCGTACGCACATGGCGCTGACCTCGCAGTCGGTGTGCATGATTTTCTTCGTCTCGTTGTACATCTTCATCTCCTCCTTCGTGTAGCCGTTGTCGCAGAAGACGTCGATCTGCGGTATCACGTTGAAGGCGAGCTGGTAGGCGAACTTCTCCACGGTCGGTTTCTCTCCGGCCAGCACCTGTCGGTACTGCTCGTAGAGCTCGGCCATAGCTGCTGCTCCGGCTCCGCTGGCGGCTTGGTAGCTGCTGACATGCACGCGACGTATGTGGGAGATGTTCTCCAGGGCCTGCAGCGCCACGACCATCATGATGGTGGTGCAGTTGGGGTTGGCGATGATGCCTCTCGGACGGTTGAGCGCGTCTGCGGCATTGCATTCGGGGACCACCAGGGGCACGTCCGGATCCATGCGGAAGGCGCTGGAGTTGTCGATCATCACGGCTCCGTGCCGGGTGATGGTCTCGGCAAATTCCTTGCTCGTGCCGCCTCCGGCGCTGGTGAAGGCTATGTCAACGCCCCGGAAGTCATCGTTGTGCTGCAGAAGCTTCACTTCAATTTCCTTGCCCCGGAAGGTGTATTTCCGTCCCGCGCTGCGCTGGCTGCCGAAAAGCAGCAGCTCGTCAATCGGGAAATTTCTCTCGTCCAGTACTCGCAGGAATTCCTGCCCAACGGCACCGCTGGCACCTACAATTGCTACCCTCATAATGTTCTGTCGTTTGGTTGTTTAGTGTTTTGTCGTTCAGGGGAAAGCACCTGCCGGTTGCGGGGATGTTTCCCGGGCTGCCGGGCGACTGGAATCTCCCCCTGGCGACTAAGCGTGTGCAAAGTTACGAAAAAAAGAGATACGAAGAGCGGGGAACGGTTTTTTATTTGGCAAATGCCGCGGGTTTTTGACAAATGTCAAACGGACCGTGGCGGCGATGGTCCGGTCTCAAGGAGCAAATCGACTGGTTGTGCTGCCGTGGCACACGCGATGTGTTCATTGCTTCATCGTGAACAAGCAATTGCTTCATCGCGATGAAGCAATTGCTCCATCGCGATGAAGCAATCAAGTCAACGCGTCGGCCCGTGCAAAAGTTCCCGTGAGCGGCACCGATTTCTGCTCGCGAAGTTCCGTTCATCAAGAAAAATGTTGGTGCGAGGGTTTATTTGTTCCCCATTCGCTTTCGGTTTTTTACTTTTTTTCGTATCTTTGCATGCGAAATGAACACATCTGCCCTCATAACCGACCCTACATGGATATTCTCCGTGGTAATGGGCATCATCCTGGTGGTGCCGTTGCTGTTCCGGCGGCTTCGTATTCCGCCGGTCATCGGTCTTATCCTGGCAGGCATCCTTGTAGGTCCCTACGGCTTCAATCTGCTGGCTCACGACAGTTCCTTCAAGCTGTTCGGTCAGGTCGGTATATATTATATAATGTTCCTTGCCGGTCTGGAGCTGGAGATGGGCAGCGTGGAGCATTACGGGCAGGCTGGGTTCCGTTTCGGTGTCCTGACCTTTGCCATCCCGTTCCTGCTCGGCTTGGGGACGAGTCTGTGGCTGCTCCACTACAGTTTGCCCACCAGTCTGCTGCTGGCCTGTCTCTATGCCAGTCATACGCTGGTCTCCTATCCTATCGTGGGGCGCTACGGCCTGAACCGTCACAGGGTGGTCGTCGTCAGTGTGGTAGCCACAGCCTTTGCTCTCTTTGCCGCCCTCTTGGTGCTGGCTCTGGTCGTGGGAGGTCAGAATCCCGACACGACCTGGCTCACCTGGCTCCTCTTCGGCCTGAAATGCCTTCTCTACGTCGGCTTCGTCGTCTTCCTGTTCCCCTTTGTAGGTCGCAGGTTCCTGCGCAGGTATCAGGACGGTGTGATGCAGTTCATCTTCATCCTGACCCTTGTGTTCATCAGCGCGTCGATGGCAAAGATGGTGGGACTGGAAGGCTTACTCGGCGCTTTCCTTGCCGGACTGACGGTCAACAGGCTCATTCCTAAGACCAGCCCGCTGATGTCGCGCCTGGAATTCGTAGGCAATGCCCTGTTCATCCCTTACTTCCTTATCGGCGTAGGCATGATTATCGACATAGGCATCCTCGTGCGCCATCCCGAGACGCACTGGCTCGTAGCCGTAATGGTGACGACGGGCATACTCTCCAAGCTGATTGCCTCCGCCCTCATGGCATGGTCGATGGGCGAAAACAGGAGCGCAATGTGGCTGATGTTCGGACTGACCAATGCCCATGCTGCCGGTGCCCTCGCCATCGTGACGATTGGCACCGCCCCCGGCATCCAGCTCATGAACGACGAGATACTGAGCGGTACCGTCATGCTGATCCTCATCAGCTGCACCGTCAGTGGTTTCGCCACCAGCCGCGGAGCCAGACAGATAGCCCTGAGCGACACTTCCTTCGAGGACAACCGCGGTTCGTATCACGGCAAGTGCCTCATCACTTACAGCCAGGAAGACAACGTCGATGTGATGACGCAGCTCGCCATTCTCATCCGCAACCCCTTCATCCCCGACAGCCTGATGGGACTCTGCGTCTCCTACGACAACGGGCAGAAGGAACTGACGGACAACAGCCATCGCAAGGGCCGTCTGCTCCTGGAGCAGGCACAGATGATAGCTGCGTCTGCCGATGTTCCTATGGCTGTGCTCAACCGCATGAGCACCAACATCGCGGGCGGCATTCTCCACACGATGAACGAATACGACTGTGGCGAGGTCATTCTCTGCCTGAATGACCGCTCGGGCGAAGGCACGAGGTCTTCGCTCGGCACTATTATAGACGATGTCGTCAACGGCAGCCACCGCGAGGTGATGCTGGTGCGCTGCATCGTGCCGCCGGGCAACATCCGCCGCGTCGCCGTCGTCGTTCCGCAGAAGGCAGAGTACGAGGTGGGCTTCTACAAGTGGCTGGAGCACATCTGTCGCATCGGCGAAGAGCTCGACTGCCACCTGGAGTATCACGCCCATCCCGACACCTTACCTTATATCAGAGGCTACATGGAGCAGAAGCACTCCCATGTCCGCTCGCACTACGCCGAGATGGAGCAATGGTCGCAGTTCGTCGAGCTCCGCAACTTCATGAATAGCAGCAGTATGCTGGTGGCCGTCACAGCCCGTCCCGGCTTCATCTCTTACCAGAACCAGTTCGACGAGATTCCGCTGCTTCTCCACCGTCATTTCACGCAAACCAGCGTCATGATTCTCTATCCGGACCAGTGGGGCGAGCCGCAAGAAAGCATTTCCGTCTTTACGCCCAACGGCACAGCCGTACAGCGTCAGCCGCGTTCACTCAGCGGCATAATTCGCCGTTGGCTGTTCACAGCCCGTCGTACAGCTGGCCTTCTGCTGGCCTTGTCGCTTCCGGTGCTTGCCGAGGCACAGCGTCCGCGCTTCGACAAGATGTCGCCCCTCGTCAGGCTTGCTGCGATGCAGGAGACAAGGGGCATGGAGCAAGGAGCAAGGAGCACGGGGCATGGAGCAAGGAGCATGGAGCTTGTCCCCCGCCCATCTCTTCTCGCCCTCGTCCAGTCCGACAGCGAAGAAGTCCTTGCACAGCACGGCTGCCGCACCTATGCCCGCTGGGGAAACATCTATGCCGCCACTGTGCCGAAAGCAGAACTGGCAGCCCTCTCTCTCCGGAGGGAAGTGAAGCGCATCGAGCGCGGCAAGCCCTGTACGGCCCTCACCGATACGTCCGCCATCATCACCCGTTCCGACCTGCTCCGTGTGGCTACACCTTCCCGCTCTGCCTATACGGGCAAAGGCGTCGTGGTCGGAGTGATGGACATCGGCTTCGACTTGACAAATCCCACCTTCTACAGCCGCGACCTCTCGACCTACCGCATCCGTTCCTTTTGGGACATGCTGGACTTCGGAGAAGGAAACACTTCCTCTGAGGATGAGTCCCGGGAAGATTCATTGCCTGTCGGGACAGCCTACACCTCTGCCGAAGCCCTGCTCAGCAAAGCTTGCTCCTCCGACAGCCGCCTTCAGTATCACGGTTCGCACACAGCCAGTACAGCAGTCGGCAGCGGCTACGACTCGCCCTACGTAGGGATGGCACCGGATGCCGACCTCTGTCTCGTCTCCAACGCCGTCACCGACGACAAGGAACTCGTGCCCGACTCCCTTTGGGACTTCTTCGGACCAGTGGCCGACCTGCTCGGCTTCGCCTACATCTTCCGATACGCCGACAGCGTCGGGAAGCCCTGTGTCATCAACTTCAGCGAAGGCTCGCACGAAGACCTCTGGGGCGAAGCACAGCTCTACAGTACGGTCCTCGACAGCCTCGTGCGCCCAGGTCGTCTCATCTGCGCCTCCGCCGGCAACCAAAGCATTTTCGATACCTACATCCACAAGCCTGCCGGCAAGGAACGTGCCGCCGCACTCATCCTGCCAACCGGAGCCACTACCTACATGATGCTCCGCAGCCGCGGCAGCTTCAACATCTGCCTTGACTTCATGGGCTCGCCCACGGAGACGTTCCTCAACTACGAAGTGCCGATAGAAGATGTACTTGCTGCCGAGGACAGCCTGCTCGTTGACACCATAACGGCAGGACCGCTCACGTACCAGCTCATGTTCGGATGCTACCCGAGTTGTTACGACAGCAGCCAGCTCGTCACCGATGTCGTCATCACCATGATCGGCAAAGGCTACCTCAGCTCCGTGCAGATGGGAATCGGTGTCCGAGGCGAAGATGCCGACGTGGAAATCTTTCAGGAAGTAGGATGGCTCACGAGCCGCGCCGAATATCCCAACCACCAGGACGCCGAAGCGACACATAACATTCACTTTCCCGCCTCTGACCCCAGCGTCATCTGTGTAGGCGCCACATCCTACAGGATAGGATTCCACAACTGCGACGGCACCTGGATGGACTACGACAGAGGTGCAGGCGGCGAAGTAGCCACCTATAGCAGTCGGGGACCGACCCTCAGCGGAGCCATGAAGCCAGACGTCGTTGCCCCGGGAACCAACATTGTTGCCGGATTCAACAGCTATTACACGGAGTTGAATCCCGGCGACTACATGATGGACTACGACGTGGCCCGCTACACCTTCCGCGAGCGCAACTATGCCTGGTCATCGCAGAGAGGAACCAGCATGGCCTGTCCCATCGTGGTCGGCATCATTGCACAATGGATGGAAGCCGTCCCGGACCTCACGCAAGAACAAGTCATCGAGACCTTCCGGGCTACCTGTCGCCATCATGACCCCGAGCTCAACTATCCCAACTACGATTACGGCTACGGCGAGATAGACGCTGAAGCCGGACTCGCATACCTGCTGGAGAACTGCGTGGGGATAGACGTCGTGCAAGGTCCGCGCCCCGCAACGCAGGGCAGCATCTACAACATCATAGGCCAGCGCCTGTGCAGACCTCAAAAGGGCATAAACATCATCAATGGTAAAAAAGTCTTGAAGTGATAGAGATTCGTAACATCAGGAAAAGCTTCGGCAGCCTTGAAGTGCTGAAGGGTATCGACCTCGACATAGAGCGGGGAAAAATAGTCAGCATCGTCGGCGCAAGCGGTGCAGGCAAGACAACCTTGCTGCAGATAATGGGCACACTCGACAAAGCCGACTCCGGCAGCGTCGTCATCGACGGCATCGATGTCTCGAAACTTAGCGATGCCAAGCGCTCTGCATTCCGGAACAAGCACATGGGCTTCGTCTTCCAGTTCCATCAGCTCCTTCCTGAGTTCACAGCACTGGAGAACGTCATGATGCCGGCCCTCATCGGAGGAACATCCTGGCGCGAAGCAAGAAAAAGGGCAGAGGAGTTGCTTGCCTTCATGGGCCTTTCTGAACGTGCATCCCACAAGCCAAACGAACTCTCCGGTGGCGAGAAGCAACGAGTGGCCGTAGCCCGTGCCCTGGTCAACAAGCCTGACGTGGTATTTGCCGATGAGCCCAGCGGCTCCCTCGACACTCAGAACAAACAAGAACTGCACCGCCTCTTCTTTGACCTCCGCGACCAAATGGGGCAAACCTTCGTCATCGTCACTCACGACGAACAGCTCGCCGACCTTGCCGACCAGAAAATATCCATGCAGGACGGCATCATCGTGAGCCACAATCAGTAGAGTCTCTTCTTCCCTCCCTTGATGAAAATGCCGCGGTGTGTCAGGCAATCTGCTACCGGATGCCCCTGCAAATCGAATGTTCCCTGAAACGTCGCTTTCCCTTGAACGGCGTGTAAAGATGTTGCGTCGGGTTCGATGAGATTGAGCAGCATCCATGTGGCGGGCTTTATCGGGGAAGCATCCGCGATGCGCTCCACGAGCTGCTGTGTGCCGTCGCCCGTTAGTACTTCCAGATTGACGCTGATATTTTGTCCGACAGGAGCTGTGCTGAGGCCAATAGCCGACCAAGGAATTGCCAGCTCCACACGATAGTTCGAGCTTGCAACACTTCCTGCCGCCTGTACCGAAGGCATGTCAGTCTGCACCCACTCTCTTCCATTACCTTTGTCCGTGACGAGTGTGCCGTCAGGCAACAGGCGGAACCTGTAGGATGTGCCTATAGGAGTGTCGGTGCTGGCTCCTTTGCTCTCGACGCAGAGCGTCACACCGTCGGGATATGGCTCTTCGCTTCTTGCCTGCCGACGGAAGACGCAGCACGTCATGTATAGCATCTCACGGTCATAGGAGAAGTCGGCATAGGAGAAGGTTCCCGTCTCGCAGCCCATCGGAACCTGTTGGGCCGACTTGGTGAAGTAGGCATCGTCGTCGGTGAGCTGGCCGTCGGTGAGTTGTGAGCCGTATGGTGCCTGGAAACGATTCATGGGGTAGCCCTTCATCATGACAATTTTGCCGTCCAGTCCTCCGACGGCTACCACGATGCCTGTGTCAACAACGGCCAGCGAGTTCCACAGGCAGTTCTTCGTCGTGCCTTGCAGAAAGGGCTTGGACATTGCCTTGAAGTCCTTTGCTTGTTTGTTGCCGACATAGACATACATCTTGTGGTTGTCGCCGTTGCCGTAGGTGGATTGATGCGAAAGGACGGTCTCGCCGTTTGGGAGGACCCGAAGGTAGGGAGCTCCGCCTTTTGCCTGCGGGCAGTAGTTGTAGTTGATGCTGCGATTGCGCTGGCTGCTTGTACCGCTGACGTAGAAGTTTCCCTTCCAATTATTGGTAAGCGTCGTGCGGACCGTAGTAGGGAGGAAGTCACCGACGCCGCTCCATCCATTGTCTTCAATGGCAACGACGATGTTCTTCCGGTCGCTAAGCAGCACGGGCACAGGCATTCCGTCGCGATATCCGCTGCGATAGGAGATGCGTTGAGGTTCTGTCCATGTCAGGCCGCCGTCGAAACTGCGGCAGAGTGATATCTGCTGGTCGCCATTGGTTGTGTAGGGGCTTTCATCTGCAAAGTAAAGTTGGAGTTCGCCGCTCGGAAGCTCGAGGAAGGAGGGTTCCCAGCATCCGTTTTCGAAGGTGCAGTCGGCGTCATAGACAAATATCTCGTTGCTCCAGCTGAGTCCGTTGTTGGTGCTTCTGCGTAGTCGTATGCCAAAGCGCCTGTCGCTGGTGTATGGTTGCGACGGACGTGGATTGTAGGCTACGAGGATGGTGCCATCGGCCAACTGGATGAGGTCCGGTACACAGTTGGGTGTGTTGTTTGCATTCGGCGCGATGAGGGTAGGGGAGGTCCAGCTCTTTCCTTTGTTCGAGGAGAAACTTATCTTGATGCCTCCGCTCTCGCAGCAGGCCAGCAGCCGTCCGTTGTTCAACTCAATCATTCTGGCATAGCCTCCGCCGCTGAAGACGGTGACGGGATTCCGCGCGTCCCAAAAGATGCGACTGCCGTTGTAGCGGGCAATGGTGGCGGAAAAGGTGAAAAGCGAATAGTGAAGAGTTAATAATAGGAACGGGAGTAGGTTTTTCCTTTTCATTGGATTAGTATCTTTTTGCCGTCTGTGATGATTATTCCTTTGTATTGCCTGCCGACTTTCTGTCCTCTGAGATTGTAGGCATTGGCTTCTCCCTTCCGAGGGGACGAATGGGGGTGGGCTATGTCAAGTGCTTCTTCGTCGAAGATGAAGCTGATGTGTCCGTCGTTTGTCTCACTGATTTCTGTGAAGGAGTGGTGCATCAGTTTGTCTCCCTCGGCATTCGCGTTGAAGAGTGTGGCTGCCGGTGTGCTGGTGTCCGAAAGCTCTGTCTTGCCTGTCGTGCCGGGCCAGGTGTCGCCTGCCATCGAGAAGCGTGAGAGGAAGTTGTCGGCAGGAATGATAGTCATTCGCTGATGCGTGCGGATGGTGTTGACGGTGTTTGCTTCCCAGGCCTGCCTGTCGTAGTCAACATGGAGGATGAGCAACCCGTGTCCGGCGAGCTCGGCATCCCAGCCTTCCAACTGCCGGTTCTCGAGGAGGTAGTATTCGCTGCTCTTCCCGCTGTTGTATAATATGTAGGCGATGGGTTCGGAGGTGAGGGCAGGCATGTCCTGGACAGTGCAGGGTTCTGTCAGTTCTTGCGGTTCGAGCCATCCGCAGAACATTCGCTCGTAGCTGGTGAAGCCGGCGGGCGTTCCTCCGCCTCCGTTGTATTCGCCATAGTCCATGAGGTCCCATGAGTCCATTCCGAAGCAGTTCCCCTCGGTGTCATAGAAGTCGGGCAGTCCGAAGCAGTGTGAGAACTCGTGGCATGCGATGCCGATGCCTGACAAGGCTGCGCCTGACCTGCCTCGCAGCTCTGAACTGGTGGCATAGCTGTCAACGGTGACACCGTCGGCAGTGATGACGGGTCCGTCGCCGTCGCCCTCGTCCTTTGCTTCGGAGAGTGCCCAGGCATGCGACCAGATTTGGTCTCTCATGTTGCTTTGCGCTTCGTCGTAGCCGGAATGGATAACGAAGACTTGTTCCACCTCGCCATCGCCGTCCCAGTCATACTTCCGGAAATCTATCTTCTCGTCAATGATTCTCACGGCCTCTGCGACCATTTCTGCCGGGTGCTTGTCGTCGCCGTTTGTGTTGTTCCCACCGTAGTAGGCGAGGGGCTGGCTTACGGTGACGGGTCCGATGACGTCGAAATTGAATTCGAACTGTCCGTAGCTTGCGTCGAGGAAGTAGTCGCGTACGGAGCCGATGTTTATTTCGTCGGTATATCCTGCTTCGTTGAAGAAACTGCGGAAGGTTGCGTTGGAATAAGTGAAGGGCATGTCGGTGAACTGCACGAGGATGACGAGTCCGCGTTTGCTGCCTACAATTTTGTTCTGCGTTTGTTGCCCTTTTGCGGCTTGGCGTTTGCTCCTTGCCGCTTGTCGGCGTCTGCTTCTTGCCTGCCAGCGGTCCTGTATGTCGTGGGCTTCGACGTAATGGGCAATGCCCAGAGTATCGCATTGCAGGAAGCGTCCGTCGTCGGTCCGGAAGAAGTGGAGCATTTCGTCGCCCATCATCGTTGCCGTGATGTATGAGCCGTCGGCAAGTTGCAGCTTGTATCGGTCCCTTTTTGCGGGAACGGCAGAAAGCATCAGGGCCTGGATGCAGCAGATGATTGTCAGGAGGAGTCTTTGCATTCTTTTGTGTGTCGGTTGTTGTCGGTAGCCGGCAGCTGCAGGCTTCTTATTGCCTTATCATCAGCTTCTTTGCCGTGCCGTCGCTGCGGCGGACGATGTAGATGCCGTGTGTGAAGGGGATGCGGTTCAGCTCGTCGGCAAAGCATTCTCCGGCGAGGCGGCCCCTCATGTCGTAGATGCGAACCCGCTCCGTGCTCTCTGCTATGTCGGAAATGGCATCGGGGTTGGGACGGAAGCTCTCGCTTTCTGTCCATTCGCTGTTGCAGTAGCTGTTGCTGATGGCTTGGACGGAGTAGGTGTAGTCCACGTCGGGTTGCATGTCGGTCAGTCGGAACGAGGTGCCGGCGATGCTGTCTTGCCGGAGGACGGGTTCTCCTTCGCGGCAGAGCGTCAGGTTGTAGAGTTCTGCCCCCTCGACGCTATCCCAGATGGCTGTGGTGCTACCGGGCTGGGTGTCCTGGAAGGCCAGCCCTGTCGGGGCATCGAGTGTTCCCAGGGGCATTGCCTTGACGGTGATGATGCCGTCCGTCGTTTCCTGGATGTCAACGAGTGGCTTGCCCATATACGAACCGGTGAAGACCAGGCTGGCTGGCTCGGAGTAATCCGTCAGCTCATGGTTCTCGGTGATGCCGGGGTAGGGGTTCCCTTGCAGGCTGGTCTGCCATTCTTCTCTGCTCTTGGAATTATTTGCGCCGAAGAGTGTGCCGTTGGCGGGGATGATGGTGAGGCGCTGGTGGTTGAGGGCGGTGTTCACCCTGTTGCTCGTCCACGATGCCCGATTGTAATCGACGTGATAAACCAGCATCCCGTGGCCGCGATTGCTGCATGCACCCCAGTCCCAGCCTACGGCCTGCCTGTTGTCCAGTATGTAGTACTCGTTGGGGTTGGCGTCGTTCACCAGCTTGTAGCCTTTGCCGCCTTGCGCGAAACAGGAGATGTGCAGCGTGGTCGGCCCGCTGATTACTTCTGTCTGCTGCCAGCCCATGAACTCGCGCTCGTAGGCCGTGTAGCCGACAGGCATCTTTCCGCTGCGGGTGTACATGCCATAGTCCATGATGCTCCAGAAGTCGAGTCCGAAGGCCACATTGTTCGTGTCGTAGAAGTCGGGCAGTCCTATTGCGTGGCCCAACTCGTGGATGACCACACCGACGCCGTCGGGCTGTGTCTGGGTGATGACGCCTCCGCTGGCGGCTGTCGGGCGAAGTTCGCAGCTGGAGGAGCAGCCGGAGATGGTGATGCCTCCGATGCTGTAGGAGGTTGGTATCTCTTGGGGCCAAAGGGTGTGCTTGTCGCCGTAGTTGGTTGTGTAGTTTTGTCCGAGTCCGGCAAAGAGGAAGATGCACAGGTCAACCTTGCCGTCGCCGTTGTTGTCGAAGGGTGTCCAGTCCCCCCGCTGCGCCAGCGCCTTGGTGATTGACTCGCGGTAGAATGTGCTGTAGTTCTTGTCCCTGACTCCTCCGGTGTCGCCTCCGTAGTAGCTATAGACGCTGTCGAGCTGCACGGGGCCGATGATGGTGAACTCCGGCTCGAACTGTCCCAGGCTCTGGTCGAGGAAGTACTGGCGGACGCTGCCCCAGTTGCCTGTGGAGGCGTAGATGTCTGTGCCGTTGAAGAATTCGTCGAAGTATGCATTCACTTTCGCGTCGTTTGCCCCTACGGTGAACTTTTTGTCCTTGAAGGCGGCCAGTATGACAGGGATTTTCTTCTTGCCGTATGGCTGTATGAGGGCCGATTCCACGCTGCCGACGCGTTGCCTGGCTTTCAGGGGGCGCTGGGGCAGGGTCTCCAGATACTCCGTGTAGGTCAGCCCTGTGGCATGGAAGACGCTGTCCTTCTCCAGCACCACTTCGCCCTCGTCGGTCAGCAGGTAGTCGAAGAATTCATCGCCGAAGGCCGTCACCGTCACCGTCCGTCCGTCGTCCAACGTCACGTTGAGGCGTGTCCTCATGACGGGAACTGCCAGCATCCACAGAGACATGCTGACTAAAAAACAGAAGAGTATGTACCTTTTCATCTTTTCCAATCGTTTTCAGACGTCAAAGGTACGAAATTATATTATATAAATAATGTATTAGGTGCAAAAAAATACGTAAAGCTACACATTTTTCGTGTTTTGCTTTCATGTTTCCGCTTTTTGCCGTACCTTTGCAAAAGCAATCGGGGGATTAGCTCAGCTGGCTAGAGCGCTTGCATGGCATGCAAGAGGTCATCGGTTCGAGCCCGATATTCTCCACGACGATTTCCCCGTCCCTTTGGTGGGCAGTCTCATTCCGAGGCTGCCCACTTTGTTTTACTGCACCGGAAGCTTCCTGCCGCCGGATGCGACGCGACGACTTTGTTGCTCCATCGCGATGGAGCAATTGCACATACATGTAGATGCAATTGCTTTATCGCGATGAAGCAATCAACTCCACGCGTCGTGTCCGCTTCCGTTTCAGGTCGTCCTCCCCCATAGCTCTGCAAAGATGTTAAAATACTTTAAGAGATGAACGCTGACAGACCAAGTCTGATTAAAAAAATGTACTTTTGTAACAATCTGACCGTACTGGAGTGTACTTTTCCGTATTCAGGAGGGGACAATTACTAAACATTAATATATCTACTATACTAAAAGTAAAATGAGAAAACTTACCTCTCTCGCCGTCCTCGGCCTCATGTGGCTCTGTGGGGCGGCTACCTATGCAGACGAGCACGGATACGTGAACGGTATCTGCACGATGCACGACGAGTGCGACGCTCATTTCCAGCGTCCCGAACAGGATGCTGACGGCTTCTACATGCTCTGCAATGCGGGCAACGTGGAGTGGATCTCACAGCAGGTTGAAGGCGGAGTCCTCGACCTTGACTGCAAACTGATGAACGACATCGACTTCGAGAACATCGAGAATCTGCACAATCCTATCGGCCCGACCGACGGCAGGAAGTACAATGCAACCTTCGACGGCCAGGGACACCGCATCAAGAACATGATAATCAATCGCCCCAATGTCGAGCGTCAGGGCTTCTTCGGCGACCTGCGCGGCAACCCCAACTCCCGCGGCCAGGGCACTGTCATCAAGAACCTCATCATCGACAAGAGCTGTTCCATAACAGGTGCCTTGCGCACGGGTGGCATCACCGGTACGGGTCAGAACAACGAGAAGGAAATCGTCATCATGAACTGCGTGAACGAAGCCGACATCACCACCACGGCCAAGAATGCCGGCGGCATCACGGGTGGCAGTACCAGCAATCACCCCATCTGGAAAATCACCAACTGCGTCAACACGGGTAAGATCACCTCGCTGGGCGACGGCGAGTCGGCAGGCATCTCCGGATGGCTGGGCGACAATGCCAATACCCGAGTGGTGAACTGCATCAACATCGGTCAGGTAGAAGGCATCGACGGCAACGGACGCGGACTCTTCCGCCAGTCGAGGGAATGCGGCGTGAACAGCTACGACATCAGCGGCAACGAGCTTGCCTTCCAGTATGCCGACCACGACTTCACCGCCGAAGATGTTGTCAGCGGCAGGGTAGCTTACCTTATTAACAAGCAGGCAGGCGAGATAGTCTATTGGCAGACCATCGGCCAGGATGCTTACCCCATGCCTTTCAGCACGAGCAAGCAGGTGTATCTGCAGGGCGAACTGCTGTGCGACGGCACTCCCGTCGAGGGCGGCACCTATACGAATGACCCCGTCGAGCCCGTCCGTCCGCCTCATGTATATGAAGACGGCGACTACCACTGCGTCAACTGCGGCGGCATCAGCAACGACTACTGCCAGCTTGCCGACGGCTTCTATCAGCTGAACAGCGAGCTCGACGTCTGCTGGTTTGCCGAGTTCACCAAGGCTGGCAACACCGAAGTGAACGCCAAGCTGAACTGCGACCTGGACTTCTCCAACTATCCCGACTTCAGTGGTATTGCTGACCGCGACCACGGCTTCAAAGGCATCTTCGACGGCGGTTTCCACACCGTCAGCAATATGGACATGAGCTGGCGCGAGAGCGAAGAGTGGGTAGGCTTCATCAATTTCCTCAATGGCGGCGCTACTGTCCGCAACCTGCGCGGCGACAACACCTGCCTCATCAGCGCAACCGGCAATGCCGGATTCATCGGAGGCTCCACAGCTCCCGGCGACATCTTCCTGGAGAACATCGGTTTCGAAGGCGACGTCTCCTGCACCAGGGCCGGAGCAGGCGGCATCTTGGGCTGCAATACTGGCTCGCAGGCACACATCCACATGACCAACTGCTACTCCACGGGTTACATCACCGGATTCACCGTCAGCGAAAACGGCGCACTCAGCGCCTGGCTCGGCAGCAGCGGAGCAGTGCTCACCAACTGCTGGTCCAGCGCTACGGTCAGCGGCGTACAGAACGATGAAAAGTACCTGGCCCGCTATGACAACGCCACCATCACTAACTGCTACAGCGTCAACGGCACACCGCTGCAGACCACCGTCATCGATTTCGAGGACGTGGAGAGCGGTGCCCTCTGCTACAAACTGAACGGTGAACAACAGAACATCCAATGGTTCCAGAACCTCGGCGAGGATGAGTTCCCCACCTTCATGCCCGGACACAAGCAGGTATATGCCGTGGCCGAGATGCGTTGCGACGGCGCGTTTGTCTCCGATGAAGTCAGCTATTCCAACACGTCGGGTTCCGTCATCCCGGACCACCAGTTCGCGGACGGCTTCTGCAAGGTATGCCACCAGCAGGACCCCGACTTCCCCTTCCTCGATGTCTTTGCCAACGCCGACCACGACGTGACGACGGGCTACGTCACCCGCAACTCCGGCGACGGAAGCGGACTGGCTATCAACAACAGCGTGGCCGAGCATTGGAACATGCACTGGTTCGAGACCACTCAGACCGTCAAGGGACTGGAGCCCGGCATCTATCGCCTGCGACTGCAGGGACTGTCGCGCGTGGCACAGTGGAACAACGAAGCCGGTTCGCCCTATGAGTCCGGCGAGTTGAGCGAAGAATATGCTCCCCTCTACCACAGCAGCCAGTACTTTGCCGAAGTGAACGGCAAAAAGGTTGCCGCCCGCTTCATGGACATAGCAAAGGACGCTCAGGAAACGCGCGTCGGTGAGACAGAAAACTTCAACGACGTGTCGGGCCTGTGGGTGCCCAACTCCCTGGCTGCCTGCCGCAAGTACTTCGCCCGCGGACTCTATTGGAACGAACCGCTCTACTTCGTCATCGAGAATGCCGAGGACAGCGTCAACATCGGCGTGGAAAACAGCCTCTACCTCTACGGCAACTGGACCGTATGGGACAGCTGGCGCCTCGACAAGCTAAACGAGGGCGACATCGAACTCATCCGTAAGCAACAGCTCGCCGCCATTCAGAACGACATCGAAGAACTCGAGCCGCAAGTATCCCTCATGCAAGCCTACAATGCTGCGAAAGAAGCCATCGCCGAGGCAACGACGCTTGAACAGATACTCAATGCTGCCGACGTGCTCTCCCGTACCCCCAATCTCATTCGCACCAGCCACCTCGCCTACATTGCATACGAAGAGGCAATCACCGCCATTGCCGACGAGCGCAAGGGCCGTGAAGACCTCAGCGGTGCTGCCGCTGACTTGCTCGACCGTTACCTCAACAACGACGAGGAAGGCGACGAAGAACTGCCCAACGGCACCTTCACCTACATTCTCGAGAACCGAACCCTCAGCGAGGAAGAGCTGACGGCTGAGGTTGCCTTGGCCCGCCAACTGCTGGAGAACGCCATCATGGCCAGCATCAGCGAAGGCTCCGACGTCAGCAACATCATCAAGAATGCTGCCTTCACCGAGGACGGCAACTTCAAGAATTGGGAGACGCAGATTACCTACCAAAGTCCTTCCGGCTCCAATTTCAGCTCCAACACCGGCTTCACCGACATCTATCCCGTGGCAGGAACTTGGAACACCGCTTTCAGCGTCAGCCAGTACATCATTGCCGACATCCCCGACGGTATCTACGAGTTGGAAGCTCCGGCCTTCTACAGGCCCGGCGGCAACGGACTTGGGGACGTCTATGGCAATGACTACGTGCCTGCCGACCTCTTCATCAATGACTACTTCACTCCCGTCATGAACATTTATGCCGGACGCGTGCTCTACGAGGATGCTGTCAACGGTGTGAACTGCCGCTACGATGCCACCGGCGATCCCTCGGCTCCCCACAACGGCGAAGTAACTTCCGCTCAGGACTACAACACGGGCGACGGCTATGTGCCCGAGCAGCGCGAGGCCGTCAGCTTTGCATTCGGCGGCGGACGCTACGTGAACAACGTCTATGGCGTTGTCACCAACGGAGAACTCCGCATCGGCATCCGCAACACCGGCAAGCCCTGGTACGAGAGCGGCATGACCATGTGGGGCAAGTTCAAGCTCACATATCGCGGCTACAGCCAAGAAGCCATCGATGCCATGATGGAGAACTTCAGCAAGCGCCTCGAAGCCCTCAAGTGGGGTCAGCAGGAACAGATGGCCGTGTTCTACAGCTTGAGTCACATAGACAACATCGAGGCTCTCATGACTCAGGCTGAGGCTGCTAACTCTGTCGAAGAGAAACTGGCAGTCATCAAGAAGCTCAATGATGAGTTCAACACCATCCCCGACAGCTATGATGCCTACGAGGAACTGCGCATCCTGGGCGACTACTGCATCCAGAAGGCAGACGAGTATGTTGACGACGAGGCGCTCAGCACAGCGTTTGCCGAGGCCGGCAACACCATCTTCGACCATTATTACATGGGCGACCTTACCGACGAAGAGGCACGCAACTACCGCGAGACCATTCTCAACGACCCCAAACTTGGCGGCGGATACTACGTGCAGGGCGACCTGCTCGATGCGGAAGGCAACGAACTGAGCTATGCTGTCCGCAACAAGAACTATCCCATGACGCTTCAGGAGGACGGCACCTACACGGCTACCGTCAAGGTGCAGAACCGTGCTAACCGTGCCAACAGCGAAGCCCGTGCCGGCCTCTTCATCAGCCGCATGGACGAAGTCTATAAGGCCGAACAGAGCACCCGCCGCTTCGTGACGCCGGACGTTACCACCTTCACTCTGACCAAGAATGCGGCCAACGACCTTCAGATGGTGGGCGGTGAGTTCAAGGTCACCTTCAATCCTGCTACTGGACAGACAACACTGGAGGCTATCACCTACAACTGGCATGACAATGTCTATGTCGTAGGCTCCGTCATCAATCAGGCTGGAGAGCAGCACCGCTGGAAGAACGATGAGATGGTTCCCCTCCCTCACAAGGGCAATGGTGTTTACGAGGGTGTTGTCACCTTCTACCGCGACGACCTGGAGAACATGTACCCCAATTTCACCATCTTCTCCTGCCGCTCCAATACCGGTTCGATTCCTTATTCTACCGCAACACGCGCCGGATGGAACGAAGGGCGCTATGGCAGCGAACAGAACAAGCTCATCCTCGGGAACAACGTTCCGCAAAGCGACCTGATTCGTGGAGCTGACCGCAAGTGGTACATGCAATGGGACGAGCAGAACCCCGCCGAGACGCAGAAGTACTTTATCCACTTCGACATGAGCACCAATACCGTCTTGACGCGCAACCTGAAGGGCGACATCAACGGGGACACCAAGATTGACATCGCCGATGCCGTATCCATCCTGAATGTCATGGCCGAAAGTGCGTATGTGCCCGAGGCAGACATTAATCACGACGATAAGGTGGATATTGCCGACTTCGTGACCGTACTGAACATTATGGCCGGCAACTGACTTTGAAGTGACCTGAGTCTCATAACTACGAATTACACGAATTGCACGAATTTATAGTCAACTTGCAATCTACAGTTGAACTATTCGTGTAATCCGTGTAATTCGCGGTTATAAGCTATTGGCCGTATTATGGACACGCCCTTTTACCCGTGATGAATCTCACTACGAAATCTGGCTCCAGTCGCGATGCTCCTTCTTCAGTTCCTGCATGTGCCGGCGGAGCAGGGCATTGTCCGGTGCAAGCAGTTCCGGGTCGGCATCCAGCACAAACGATGCCGTGTCGCGTGCAAGCTGGACGAGCTGACCGTCGCGTCCCAGGTTCGCCAGCTTCAGGTTGAAGGCGATGCCGCTCTGCTGTGTTCCCTCCAGGTCGCCCGGGCCGCGCAGCTTCAGGTCTGCCTCCGCTATCTCGAAGCCGTCGTTGGTCTCGGTCATGATGTGCAGGCGTTTGCGCGTCTCGGCTGACAGCTTGAAGTTCGAGACGAGGATGCAGTACGACTGCTCCGCCCCTCGTCCTACACGGCCACGCAGCTGGTGCAACTGCGCAAGGCCGAAGCGCTCGGCGTTCTGGATTATCATGACCGAGGCGTTGGGCACGTTCACGCCTACCTCGATGACCGTTGTAGCAACGAGAATCTGCGTCTCGCCCGAAACGAAACGCTGCATCTCTGCGTCTTTCTCCGCTGGCTTCATCTTGCCGTGGACCATGCTGATACGGTACTGTGGAAAGACTTCTTTCAGGTGGACGAACTCGTCCTGCACGTTCTTCAGGTCGAGTTTCTCGCTCTCCTTCACCAGCGGGAAGACGAAGTAAGCCTGGTGGCCGGCCTCTATCTCGCGGACTACTCCCCGATAGAGCTCCTCGGGCTGATTGTCGTAGATGTGTATCGTGCGGACCGGCTTGCGGCCAGGCGGCAGTTCGTCGATGACGGAGACGTCCAGGTCGCCGTAGAGTGTCATCGCCAGCGTGCGGGGGATGGGAGTGGCGGTCATCACCAGTACGTGAGGGACAGCCCCCGCCTTTTCCCACAGCTTCGCTCTTTGCGCCACGCCGAAGCGGTGCTGTTCGTCGATAATCACAAGCCCAAGGTTCCTGAACTGCACGTTGTCCTCGATGACGGCATGAGTGCCGATTAGGATGTCGATGCTCCCGTCTTGCAGACCCGTCTCAATGGCGCTGCGCTTCTTCCCCTTGACGTTACCCGTCAGCAGCTCAACGCGGATGGGCATGTCCTTCAGGAACGAGCGGAACGTCTGCAGGTGCTGTTCGGCCAGGATTTCGGTCGGGGCCATAATGCAGGCCTGGCACCCGTTGTCGATGGCAATGAGCATCACCATCAGGGCAACAAGCGTCTTGCCACTGCCAACGTCCCCTTGAAGCAGACGATTCATCTGCCTGCCGCTCTTCATGTCGGCATGCATCTCGCGGATGACGCGCTTCTGAGCCTCGGTGAGCGGGAACGGCAAGTGCTGGTGGAAGAAAGTGTTGAAAGCATTGCCTACGCGAGCAAAGCGCAGGCCCTTGCGCTGTTGCTGTCGCTTACGCGCATAGCTCATGATGATGAGCTGGATGAAAAACAGCTCCTCGAACTTAAGGCGCATGTTGGCAGCAGCCAGTTCCTCGGCAGTGGTAGGGTAGTGGGCCGCACGAAGCGCCTTGTCCAACGACATCAGGTGCAGGCGCTCCGTCAGGTAGGAAGGCAACGTCTCGGGCAGCGTCCAGGTAATCTTGTTGAACAAAGCACTCGTGAAGCGTTCCATCGAGCGCGACGTCATCCCGGCCTTCTTCATGCGCTCCGTCGTGCTGTAGAAGGGCTGCATGCTCATCTTGCTGAGAACCGTCGATTCCGGATCGTCCAAGTCGGGATGGATTACGCTCAACCTGCCGCCATATACGCCGGGACGACCGAAAAGGATGTAGTCCTTGCGCACCTTGATGCTCTTCTTGATGTAGCTGATGCCCTGAAACCATGTGACGTCCAGAAACATCTCGCCGTCCCAGAAATGGCCCGTCAGCCGATGCTTGCGCCCCTGACCGGCTTCCTCGAAGCTCATGAACTGACCCAGCACCTGGACGAATGGCATCTCCGTAGTCAGCTCACGAATCTTGTAGAGGCGGCTACGGTCAATGTGCTTGTACGGAAACGTGTACAGCAAGTCGTGCCAGCTCCGGATACCCAGCTCCGACTCCAGCACCTTCGCCCTCTGCGGACCAATGCCCGGCAGGTAGGTAATCGCCTTCTCGCGTAAGTCTTCCACCAACGTGCAGATTCTGTTACGTTAACCCATGTCTCAGTTACCCGTCTCAACGGAGTATCATCTCACAGCAAGTGCAAAAATACGAAATAATCCCCGAACCCCCAAACAAAACGGCAGAAAAACGAGCAGTCCGCCGGCACAAAAGCCTGCCCGCAGGCATAAAAACTCCGAAGCACACGGTCCCAAAACTATTTTCATGACGTGAAAATCAATTTTCACGTCATGAAAATTAATTTCCCGTTGCACCGGAAGTTTTCCTTTATGATTATCCGCAATCGTGCCGCCAGCGTCCTGCTTCCTGTCACACTGGGCATCTGGGGCGATGCCCTGGGCTATGGGCTTGCAGCCCTTTCCGTGCTGATTCAAGACTAATGAATGGTGATACGATTGCGGA
Organism: uncultured Bacteroidales bacterium; assembly: GCA_902763865.1. Taxonomy (GTDB): domain Bacteria; phylum Bacteroidota; class Bacteroidia; order Bacteroidales; family Bacteroidaceae; genus Physcousia. The sequence goes on from CACWTR010000008.1 coordinate 143,070, forward strand.
TAATCATCTTAAAGGACTTCCGGACAGGAGAGCCATTCAGCATGCTTTTCCTGCGCCTTCCTTCCCCTCTCTTTCGCGCGCGTGTAATATATAATAATGTGTAGGGAGAATAAATGAAGAAAAAGATGAAAAAAAATGCCTAATGCTTTGCCATTATTCAGAATTGTTGTACCTTTGCACCCGCAAACGAGAGGACGCCGCCTCTTCCGGGGCGGTAGTAGCTTGGATGCGCTCCTGAGCGGAGCCAAGTTCTTTGAAAGATTTACATAGACAGAAATTGTAGTACAAGAAAAAGCGAACCGTCAATATCCTTTTTTAGAGGATAGAGATTAAGAAAAGAGAAGGAGTTCAGGTGCGTGCTCTTCTTGCAAAAGTCAGACAGTCCCGTGTAGATTCACGGGAAGAGAGATA
>CACWTR010000009.1 GCA_902763865.1 uncultured Bacteroidales bacterium
AGGTATCTTTATGTCTTGCAAAAGACCTTGCTCTTTGAGGTACTCTTCAATACGTCTGTCGATTTCTTCTGATGTCATGCCATGTGAGTCAAACAGAGTCTTGCCGTTGACCACCACGTGAAATGAATCCGTTTTGCCAATCTGGTCGATGACGCTATCTCCTATTCCCCGAAGTCGCATAGTGATGCCTGAGCCCAGGCCGTCTTCCTTGGGCTTCTGAACAGCGCCCGTATATTCATGGGCAGGAATATCAAGTCCCGTAGTGGCCGGGGCATCAGCTTTCGCTAAAGCCAGTTCTTTGCGAGGAGTAGCGACGGGCTTTGAGACTTCTGCAACCACTTCCTTTGCAGGCACTCTTGCAGGCTCGGACGCATGCTCGGGCTGTGCTGGTCGTACTTGCGCTACTAAAGGCTGCTCTATCTGTTCCTTTCCTATATTATATATAATGAGTAGCGCCACGGATGCTGCGATGCCGATGCCCAAAGCCCAAGCGAGTGCAGAGTGTCTCTTTGTCTCCTTGCCGATGACTTCCTGCTCGAAGCGTGCCCACTCCTTGTCCACGTCGGGCATGCCGATTCTCTTGTCGATGTCTTCAGTCTTCATGTTACTTTGCAATTTTAAGGGTTTCTCTGATTCTGGCCAAAGAGCGCGTGATGTGCTTGTTGACGGCCGACGAGCTGATGCCGAGCACGGAGGCAGTTTCCGCGTAGGTCATCTCCTCTTCGTAGTGAAGCTGGAGCACGCGGCGGTCTTGTTCTGTGAGGTTGTCATCGATGACTTGCTGAAGTTGCTTCAGCAGTTCTTCGCGCTCCTCGTCCTTCTGCCAGACTGTTTCTTTCTGAAGTTCTTCCTTCAGCTGCCTTTGCAGCCCACGGTCGCGCAGGATGTGCAGGCATTGGTTCCTCGTGGCAGAGAGCAGATAGCCTCGGATGCTTGCCGTGGCTATTTCAGGCTTGCCTCTCCACATCTGGACAAACACCTGATGCACGGCATCCTTGGCATCGTCGGCATTCTCTACCAAGGAAAACGCCAAGCGATACATGTGCGGATAGCTTTCCTTGAAGAGCTGCTCGAATTGTTGTTTACTGTAATCCATCATGTCTTTTTGGCCTTGTTACATCTATAAGACCATCGAACAGGCAAATCAAATACCCCCAATCGCAAAAAAAGTGAAAAGGTGAAAAGTATAAAAGGTGAAAAATTGGAGAGGTGAAAAGGTGAAGAGTGGCTATATCTTCCCCAGGATGCGGTCCATCACCCAGTTGACACTCGTGGCGCTGATGCTGTCGGCAGTGCAGGTGCCGCTCTGCTGCAGGTGCTCCACGACGCTCCGAATGAGCGGCAACTGTACGTGTTCGGGGTTCTCGATGATGAACTCTTGCCGTCCACCCTCGTTGCGCAAGACGATAGGTTCGTAGGTGAAGACGGAGAAATGCAGTTGGCCGCGGTTGCCAATCAGCTCTATGCGGTCGGTGCGTGCACTCTCGTGGCTGACAAAGCACCAAGAGCCGCTGCCGGGCAGTCCGTCGGCAAACTGGAAGGCAGCGCTGACGGTGTCCTCCGTCTCGTAGAGTCCGCCGCGGTTGCTGCTGAAGCCGCTTGCCTTGACGATGGGACCGAAAATCTCCTGCAGGAGGTCGATCTGGTGAGGCGCAAGGTCGTAGAAGTAGCCGCCGCCAGCAATGTCGCGCTGCACGCGCCAGGGCAAGGCCGTGCTGTTGTAGTCGAGCAGGCGGGGCGGACAGGCAAAACGTATCTGTACGGACGTGACCTTGCCGATGGCTCCATGTTCCACCAGCTCCTTCACCTTCTGGAAGTAAGGCAGGTTGCGCCGGTAGTAGGCCACGAAGCAGGGAACGTGCGTCTGCTCGCTGATGCGGTTGATGCGCTGGCAGTCGAGATAGCTGCTTGCCAAGGGCTTCTCCACATAGACAGGCTTGCCCGCCTTCATGGCCATGATGGCGTAGGTGGCATGAGATGATGGCGGCGTGGCGATGTAGATGGCGTTCACCTCCGGGTCGCTGATGAGTTGCTGGGCATCGGTGTACCAGCGCGGGATATTGTGCCGCTCGGCATAGGAACTGGCTTTCTCCTTGCTGCGACTCATCACGGCTTGTATCTTCGAACCTGCCACGAGGTTGAAGGCCGGTCCGCTCTTCTTTTCTGTGACCTCACCGCATCCGATGAAGCCCCAGCGGATTTCCTTAGTGTAATTCATAATTCACAATTCATAATCCCTAATCCTTTTAATTAAAGAAGTTCCAGCTGAGTCCGAGGTTGATGGTCATAGGGTTGATAGGATAGTGCGGCACGAGGAAGGAGTGGCCGGAACCGGCATTGACGTGGCGGAACGATACGTAGATGCGACAGTGCTTGAGGTGCATGTTGACGTAGGCTCCCACGATGGGATAGCCGCCTATCTTGGTCCGCTCGAAGCGTGAGTCCTGCACGGCAAACTGCTGGATGGCCGGACTGTAGTCGGGAGCATAGTAGGAGGTGAAGAAGCGCATGTCGGCACCTGCCTGTACGCGCAGTACCTTGGCTATGCCGATGCGGAAGAGCAGGTAGAGGTTAGTGTAGATGTTGAGCTTGGGCAGCGGCATGGCATCCTGGTCCGAGCTCGTCTGGAAGCTCAGCTGGTTGTCCCAATGGATGAATTTCCAGCTGAGGTCCTGGGTAAGCGTGGCACCGAAGACTTGTACGCTTTTCGCCTGCATGACGCCGACGTCGTGGCTGTAGTCGGTTGGCAGGATGCTGCCTTCCTTTGCCCCCTCGTGCAGGGTGTTCTGCATGCCGAAGTAGGTGTAGTTCGATATGTTCTCGAATCCGATGTGCAAGCGAGTGCCAAGCTTCTTGAGGCGCAGAGTGCCTTCAATCTTCAGGCGCACCTCGCGGCTCAGGTCGCTGTTGTCCCACCATGTGTTCTGCGAATGGTAGTGGCGGAAGAAGAAGGATGGCTTGTTGTGCCTCACCCCTACGTGCAGGTCGGTCATAAGGGTGTCGAGTCGGCCCAGGCGCAGCTGCAGGTCGGTTTTGCCATCCACGTTCACGTCGCCCACATGCTCGCCGATGAGCCACACCTCGCCTGTCGCATTGAAGTGGAAGCGGGACCCCTGGGTGCGGGCCAGCTCGGCACCTACCGAGACGTCGTTCTCGTTGTAGGGCGTAGTGCCGCCCTGCCCGTCCATGAGCTTGTAGGAACGCAGCTTGTGGGTGCCGAAGAGCGTGATGCCCATTTGTGCCCACTTGTTGAAGCCTTCGCGAAGGGCAACGCCAAAGGTGTTGCGGATGGCGAGGGCACGTGTCTCGTCCGCCATGTTGATGCCGTCGCCGTAGAAGTTGTTGGTGTAGTAGTTTCTGCGTGTGTCGTGCGAAAGGTATTCGTGCTTGAGGTTGCTCAGCTCGAAGGTGTGAATAATGCTTGTCACGGGGATGAACTCCTTGGGCACTTCCTGCTTGTCGTGCCAGGCTTGCAGGAGCGAATCTACCGCCTGCTTGCGTGCCACGGAGTCTTCGCGAAGTACGGTCTGCACGCTGTCGGGCAGTTCGAAGAGCAGTTCGGAGGCTGAGGGCGGAACGGGCTTCAGCGAGTCGGGCACCTCAATGAGCCTGGTGAATCCCAGATTGTAGCGATGAGACAGGTAGGCGTGTTGCTCGTGGTTGCGGTTCCAGGTCTGGTCGAGCATTGTCGGCACGATGTCGGACTTTGTCTGCCCTACGCTCAGCGGGTCCTCGATGTAGCGGTCATCCTCGACTCCTCCGTTTTCACCCATCTTCAAGTGGTTGATGCAGAGGTAGGCATGTATGTTGTAGCGCTCACCTCGGTAGTAGCCGTAGAAGGTGCTGCCGAACATGCTGTTGGGCTGGGCCGGGTAGTAGCCTGTGCCATAGTTGTAGTCAATCTTGAAGCCCAGGCCTGCCAGCTTGTTGATGTTTGTGGCGAAGTAGCCCCGGACGCGGTCCTCGCCTGTCTGCCTGTTGCCGCACGTATGGTAGGCCAGGTTGGTGATGGGGCTCTTCGTGTTGGTGAAGCGGAAGTCTTGCAGCGAGCCTCGGAAGAAGCTGAAGGGTTGGAGGAAAAGAAACTCATCGGACGTCTCGCGGTTGAAGTAGAGACGGCTCAGTCGGGGCGACCCGATGTTGCCCAGGTAGTTGTAGTCGCCCATGTATCCGTCGGTGGCATTCCATTTCTGGAAGTCATGGACGACGGTGTCGTTGTTCTCGGCATCAATCACGGTGCCGAGCCTTGGCTCCAGCACCCACTGGAACTGTCCGATGGGTATCTTCTTTTCCGAGCCGGCCCGTGTCGTGTCGCGTCCCCATGTGGTGCGGTTGCCTGCACCGTCTATGTAGGTGCCGCTTTGGGAGTCCACGATGTAGGTGTCGCCGCTGTCGTAGAGTGCGGCGTTGCTGCCGTCCTGGTTGACGCGGCGCACCTGGGCCAGAGCCTTCGACCATTGTCCGCCGGCCACAGACCACAGGACAAGTGTCAGGAAGAGTTGTATGTGTAGCCTTTGTTTCATGTTGTCAGAGCAGGCGCAGGATGAATTCTACAACCTTGAACACCATGCCGACGGCAATGACGATGAGTGCCGTCGTGTGATTATCCTCCGCGAAGAAGTACATGATCAGGCCGATGGCAGCGAGGACAAGGAAGAGTGTGTTGAGCACCATCCTGGCTTTCGCGTTGTCAGGCCGGCCTGCCCGCTTCCTGCGGATGCGTTCCACCTGTTCTTCGAGGGAAAGTTCTTCCTGCTTCATTGGGCTTCTGAGTAGTCTGAGTGGTCTGATTATTCTGATTCTTACTTCACAGGTTCGATGACGAAGCCGTAGCTGTAGTTCTTCTCACGCAGCTCATACTTTTGCAGCGGGCCGGGGCCGCAGCTGGCGTTGCCGAGGCCGCGCATGGCGGCATCGAGATGAAGGATAATCTCGGGGCGGTGAATCTTCTGCAGCTCATGCTTGTATTTTGTCTGCCACAGCTCTTCGTCCGTGTAGTGGAGGGCGCTGAAGTGGAAAGTGCCTCCTGTGCTGAAACGGACACCTTCGCCCTTATCGTCGGTGAACGTCACCCACTTCACGTCGCAACGCTCGCCCATGCTTTGGGGCTTCTCGTATTCCTCGGTCATGCTCTCTACGGTCTGGTCCCATACACCCATGAATGCCGATGTCTTGCGGTCAGGGTAGTTCTCATGAGGGCCGCGACCGAGCCACTCGACGTTTTCGAGGCGCGGGTCGAGGGCTGCGATGAGGCCCAGGCGGCTGAAGTCCTTGTTGCTCTCGTTGCCGAAATTGCTCTTGACGCCGATGCAGCCGTCATTATAGACTGTATAGATTGTCTCAACCGGCACGTTGGTTTGACCATTGCGACCGGCCTTGACATTATAGCTGACGCGGATGATGACGTCATCATCCTGTTCAAAGGTCACCTTCGGAGTTTCGATGACGCTATTCTGGTTGCCCTTGCGGTCGTTGCTGATGCTGCGATAGCCGTTGAAGGTCAGGTTGCCGAAGGGCACCTTGCTGCCCGTCGCGATGATAGGTTTGCCGTTATACGACAGCTCGGTTACGGCGCCTGTCTGCTTGCTGACGGCAAAGACGAAGTTGTCGCCGGTTACTTTGACAAGTCCGTCCTTGAATTCAACCGACAGTGCCGATGTCTTCGTGGCAGCAGCCATGAGCGTTGGCTCGCCATACTTCAGGCAAAGCTGTTCGCAGGCCACCTCGTGTCCGGCCTCTGCCCAAATGGTTGCCTGCTTGAGCTTGAGGGAGACGTTGAGGTGATAGAGTCCCTCGCCTGTCGGCATTTCGCAGGGCAGGTCGATGAAGCAGCTGTCGCCGGGCTGCACTTCGGGCAGCGCCGTGGTTCCGCTCTTTATCATGCGTCCGTCGCGAAGCAGGCTCCAGTGGAAGGTGAACTGGCTGAGGGGCGTGAAGCAGTAGCGGTTGCGGATGCGTATCTTCTTGTCGTCGGTGAGCTTGAAGTCAACGTACTGATAGACTTTCTTCACCTCGAGGAGTTTGGGCGTGACGTGGCGGTCGGCTGTAATGATGCCGTTGCAGCAGAAGTCGTTGTCGTTGGGGTAGTCGCCGAAGCCGCCGCCGTAGTACATGTTGGTCTTGGGCTCGCCCCACTTGCAGAGGCTCTGATCGACCCAGTCCCAGATGCAGCCGCCTATCATGCGCTGGCTCTCGAACTCGATGTAGTCCCAGTACTCTTGCAGGTTGCCGATGGCGTTGCCCATAGCGTGGGCGTACTCGCAGAGGAAGAAGGGACGGTCCTGCAGCTTCTCGTCGCGGTCGAGGCTTATCATGTGCGGCAGGTTGGGATACATGCGGCTGTCCATGTCGGCCACTTGGTTCATGCCTTCGTAGTGGATGAGTCGGTCATCCAGTTCCTGAATGGCTTTCTTGCAGGCCACGAAGTTCTCGCCGCCGCCGCATTCGTTGCCCATGCTCCAGAAGATGACGCAGGGGTGGTTGCGGTCACGCAGCACCATGCGCTGCTGGCGGTCCACGTACTGAGCCTTCCACATTGAGTTCTTCGAGAGGCTGTGGTTGCCGTGGCACTCCACGTCGGCCTCGTCCATGATGTAGAGTCCGTAGTAGTCGTAGAGGGCATACATGCGCGGGTCGTTGGGGTAGTGGCTGGTGCGGACGGTGTTGAGGTTGTAGCGCTTCATGAGCAGGATGTCCTCTATCATGCTTTCCACGGGTACGGCCTTGCCATAGACGGGGTGCGTGTCGTGGCGGTCAGCGCCCTTGAACATGACGCGTTTGCCGTTGATGAACACTTGCCCGCCGCGGTTCTCTATCTTGCGGAAGCCGTACTTCTGGGTATAGACGTCGCCGCCGACGCTGATGTTGACGGTGTAGAGATTGGGTGTTTCGGCTGTCCAGAGCTCTGGATTCGGCACTTCGAGGTGGAGCTGTGCAGGCGTGATGCCTTTCTCTGCGCCGGTCACCTGCAGGATGGCTGTCTGTATGGTCTGGCCCGAAGGATTGACCAGCTCCACGTCGATGCGTGCGTCGGCAGCTTTCTTGTCGATGTTCTGCAGGGCGATGTCGATGCCGAGGAAGGCACGGCTTTCTCTTGCTCCTTGCTCCTTGCCCCTTGCCCCTCTTATCATCGAGCGGAGTCGGACGTCCTGAACGTGCAGTTTCTGGCGGGCTTCGAGATAGACGTCGCGATGTATGCCGCTCATGCGGAACATGTCCTGGTCCTCAAGGTACGAGCCGTCGCTCCAGCGATAGACTTCTACGCAGACGAGGTTCTCCTGGCCGGGACGGAGGTAGCGTGTCACGTCGAACTCGCTGTCGTTGTTCGGGCCTTGCGTGTAGCCCACCTTCTGTCCGTTGACCCAGACGTAGGCGGCGCTGTAGATGCCGTTGAAGTGTAGGTAGATTTCCCTGCCGGCCCACGAAGCGGGCACGCTGACGGTGCGCCGGTAGCTGCCTACGGCATTGGGCTCGTTCACCACGGTGTAGCCTTCCTGCCCCTTGATGAAGGGGGGCTGGTTCTTGAAGGGATAGGTGACGTTGGTGTAGATGGGGGTGCCGTAGCCCTGCATTTCCCAGCAGGAAGGCACGGGGATGGTCTTCCAGGCGGAGGCGTCGAATGTGGGCTTATAGAAGTCGGTGGGGCGGTCCTCGGGCTTAGGCACCCAGTTGAACTGCCACTGCCCGTTGAGCAGGAGCCGGAGCGAGCTGTTGGGATGGAGCCAGGGCTTCTCGTAGGCTTCGTCGCGCTTCATCTCCTTCTCGCTGGCATAGAGCAGCATCGTGGCGCGTCCGGGCTCCTTGTTGATGCCGAAGATGGCTTCGTTCTCCCAATCGTTCTTGCTCTTGGCCTTTTGCCCCTGTGTCTCCACCTTGAGGTTGGTCTTCACGAGTCGCCACTGCACGTAGTCACTTTGGTTGGTGGCTTTCATCTGCCAGACGTGTCCGCCGGGCTGACAGTTGTCGTTGTAGCCGAGCTTCAGTCCCCCTGCGGCGGATGTCAGGACGCAGGTCTCGGCTCCTGTTTTCTCGATGAGCCATTGCTGGTTGGGGTTTCCGGGTTCGAGCTGCCAGGTGAGCACTTCGCCTTCCTGAGCGCCGTGGTTGCCGTTGTCGAGTGCGACGTCTGAGCTTGGGCTGTAGAGGCACCAGTATCCCTGGCGGTCGCTCTTCTGGATGCGCCACACCTGGGTCTGTGCTTTCTTGTTGACGGGCGAGAAGGTGATGGTGCCGTTCATGTTGTCGAGGGCCAGTCCGTCGCCTATCTCGAGGCGGTAGCCTTGACCGGGTTCAAAGTCCTGGGCGAAAGCCATTGAACACTGGGCATTGAACATTGACCAGGTGCTTACGCACAGTGCGGCAAGCAGCGTGGGGAAGAATCTTCTTTTCATGATGGTTAAAAGTATAATTATATTTTGTGTACAAAGGTACGAAGAAACACGGACATAGGCAAGCGAAATGGTGCGAAAAGGACTTAAAACAACGCATAAGGCAAAAAAGAAGTGTATTTGTTTGGCAAAAAAGAGTAAAAAAGCCTAATCGTGTTCTTTCGCACCTTTGGTGCTTGTCTTCGGATAGCAATAATAGGAGATAGACATCAACGTGCGTCGCTGAGGGAGGACATTCCTCCATGCGCAACATGCTTCACGTGCCATTTGCAGTACCACCGCGGGAAAACTCCAGTACTCTCGCGGTGGTACTGGAGTTTTCCCGCGGTGGTACTGGCTTAGTCACAGTAGTTGATTTGCTCTTCGTAGCGGTCGAAGGGCAATGGCTCTGCGATTCCTGCTTCGCGAAGGGCTGAGATGACGGTCTCCTGTTCCTTGGGCGAGAGGGACAGTTCTCCGCGACGGCGGGCGAAATACTCGTTCCGTCCGAACTCCCGGATGAGCAGGGTCATGAAAGTCCGGTACTGTTCCGGAAACATCTTCTTCTGGAAGCCGGTGAAGCCGTAGGCGTACCTGACGGGCTTCGAGTCGCGGTAGAACTTGCAGTCGCTGCCTTTCGTGCAGTTCTTCGGATTGATGAGATTCAGACAGGCCTCGCTTTCTTGCAGGGCGGAAAAGGCTGTCTGGTGCAGACAGGTTGCTGCCATCGGGCAGTCAGCGTGCAGGCAGACGGTGTAGTCTGCAGGCAGGGTGGTATAGTTTCTTTTTGGCATAGGGGTTAAGGCATATAATTTATGATAATTAATGGATTATTGCTGGTAATTATATATTAGAGACAAAACACGAATTACCATGTAATTGCATTTAGTTTATTTCGTCGGATTCACGTTAGCTATTGACTACATAACTACTTCAGGAATCTGAGTTACAGATATATTCATCGCTTCAGAACCGGACCAGGATGCGGAACACCTTTCCGGGTTCGTCTGCCCATTGCTGCATGGCAGCGGGGGCGTCCTCGGGGCTGACAACCTTGCTGACGAGTGCATCCACCGGACATGTGCCGCGCTCCAGATAGCGGATGACGGCGCGGAAGTCTGCAGGCAGGGCGTTGCGGGAACCGCGGATGTCGAGCTCCTTCTGCACGAACAGCTTCGTCTGGAACGACACGTCGGCCTTGGCATAACCGATACAGACGACGCGTCCGGTGAAGGCTGCTTCGCTGACGGCCATCTGATAGGTGGGGACGCTTCCCACGGCCTCGATGACCACGTCGGGCCCGAAGCCTGCTGTCAGCTCCTGAAGCCGGGCGTGTACGTCCTCGGTGCGCGAGTTGAGGGTATGGGTGGCTCCCATCCGGCGGGCCAGTGCCAGCTTGCCGTCGTCGATGTCGGCTGCCACGACCGTCGCCCCGCGCAGCGCAGAGCGCACCACGGCCCCCAGACCCACCATGCCGCAGCCGATGACGAGCACCGTGTCGGAGTCCGTCACCTGTCCGCGGCTCACGGCGTGGAAGCCCACGCTCATTGGCTCAATCAGGGCACAGGTGCGGGTTGCAAGTTTTCCGGCGGGGATGATTTTCTCCCACGGCAGGGCGATGCTTTCGCGCATGGCTCCCCACCGCTGCACGCCGAGTGTCTCGTTGTGCTCACAGGCATTCACCCTGCCGTTGCGGCAGGAGGCGCACTGGCCGCAGTTGGTGTATGGATTGACCGTCACCGTCGTGCCCGGCTTGAGCTCTTCGGGTACGCCGGCACCGGCTTTCACTATGACGGCTCCCACTTCGTGACCGGGCACGACGGGCATCCTGACCATCGGATTGCGCCCAAGCCATGTGTTGAGGTCGCTGCCGCAGAAGCCTACGTATTCAAGGCGCAGCAGCACTTCGCCGGCCTTCAGTTCTGTCTGGGGAATATCTATGACTCCCATTTGCCTTTCGGCACTGATTTGTATTGCTTTCATTCGCTCATGTTTTTTATGTAAGGAAGGTTTGGCAGCTGCCCGAAGCCATAGAAGCGACGGGCGTTCTCCCCGAGCAGCAGCTGCCTGTCACGGTCGGAGAGGTGTGGGGACTTCAGCAGGAAGTCGTAGGTCATGCGGTAGGTGATGGCGGTGACGGTGCGGGGGTAGTCGCTGCCCCACATCAGCTTCTCCATCCCGACCAGTGCGGCTGCCTCGCGAATGGCGCGTACTGCCGAGGGGAAGGGATAGAACTCCGAATTGTAGAGCCAGGTGATGCCGCCCGTTTCGAGCATGACGTTAGGGTGCCGTGCCAGCAGGATTTGTGCCTGCCAGCAGGGATTCTCCCACGGCGGGGAGGCGGGGGGAGAGGCCATGCCAAGGTGTCCGATGGCAATTTTCAGGCGCGGGCATTCCTCTATGACCTCGCGCAGCTCGCCCACCTGACGGTTGCCGTCGGCCAGGGTGATGGAGAGAATGACGTCCCGCTCCTCCATCAGGCGGAACATCTGCATCATCTCGTCGTCGGTCAGTCGCCTGTCCAGCAGCCGGTGGCCGGGAATGGCCATGCCGCGGAATCCCTGCCCGATGAGCTCGCGTGCCTGACGGATGAAGTTGTCGCTCAGGTAGTCGGCCATGCCGCAGACGAAGAAGCGGTGGGGATGCTTGCGGCTCACCTCGGCGAGGTAGCTGTTCTGCGGTCCGTCGATGAACTCCTGCACGACCACCGCTGCAGCTACTTGCGCATAGTCCATGTTGGAGAGGAATACCTCGGCAGTGTTCTGTCCGTCGAGCATGAAGGGCGGCAGCATCTGCACCTCCTGGCCGAGGAAGAGGGAGCGACCGTTCCGGGTGGTGCGGATGACCTGTCCGTTCCAGGTCGTGTCCTGCCGCAGCCAGAGATGGCTGTGAGTGTCGATGATTAACATGGCGGCAGCTAACTGTTTTTCCAACGCACGGACATCTGGTTGCCGATGATGGCCTGCACCTCGGCGGCCAGCCTTTCGTCCAAGGGTTCGTCCATATAGCCGATGTTCCGCTGCACATTGGCGGGGTTGGCACTGCTGAAGAGGGTAGTGGCAATGCGCGGGTTCAGGCTCGTGGAGAACTGAACGGCCAGCTTCTCGATGGGGTATCCCTGCTCACTGCAATAGGCGGCGGCACGGGCGCACGCCTCCTTCAGCGAGGCGGGTGCGGGATGCCAGTCGGGGGCACCGCGTCCGGAGAGCAGACCCATCGAGAGCGGCGAGGCGTTGATGACGCCCACACCGTGTTCCTCGAAGAAGTCGAGGTAGTCGGTGAGCAAGGTGTCGTTGAGGCTGTAGTGGCAAAAGTTGAGTATGCTCTCCACCATTCCAGGCTCGGAATGCTCTACCACCCACTTGAGGTTCTCGGGCTGCAGGTCGGTGATGCCCACATGCCCCACGACGCCCTTCTCGCGCAAGCGGACCAGAGCCGGCAATGTCTCATCGACCACCTTCTGCAGTCCTCCGTCCATCGCAGCCTGGAACTCGATGTCGTGCACGTTGATGAGGTCGATGTAATCAACGTTCAGCCGCTTCATGCTCTCGAAGACGCTCTCCGTGGCTCGCTTGGCTGAGTAGTCCCAGGTGTTCACGCCATCCTTGCCGTAGCGTCCCACCTTTGTCGAGAGGTAGTACTTGTCGCGCAGAATCTCGCGCAGTGCCTTGCCCAGCACGGTCTCGGCCTTGTAGTGGCCGTAGTAGGGCGACACGTCGATGAAGTTGATGCCGCCCTCGATGGCGGTGTGTACGGCGCGAATGGCTTCTTCCTCCCGCACGCTGTGGAACACGCCTCCCAGCGACGATGCCCCGAAGCTCAGGTTTGAAAGCCGAAGGCCGGTCTTGCCTAATTCATTATATATCATATTTACTTACTTTAGTTTCGGAAGTTGTCTTTTTTTAGGGGGAAGTTAGGGGGAGTTAAGGGGGAGTTAAGGGAAGTTAAGGGACGATACATCTTGGATGTGGTGTGTCTTCTTGCCTTGAAATACTGCCTATAAGCTATTGTCCTTTAACTTCCCCAGGCGAGCGTAGCGAGCTAACTTCCCTTAACTCCCTTTAACTTCCCCCTAACTTCCCTTAACTCCCTTTAACTTCTGATAGTTGAATTATTTCATCTTTTGGTTCTTTTCGATGGTCCATCCTTCGCGACGGGAAAGCAGACAGTTGCGGCCCGTGAACATCTTGGCGGCCTGCTTGCTGCCCTTCAGCTGCCAGTCGAGCCATGCAAGTGCCACTACCGAGAACTCCCCGCCATGCGGCTGGCGGTAGGTGCCGCCGTGACCCACGGGATAGTTCGCTGCGCAGGCAGGTACGTGGTCGATGAGGTGGAAGTCGTCCATGCCGTTCTCGTAGGCGATGTCCTCCTTGCCGCCCAGGATGTAGATGACGGGCGTGTGAATCTCCTTCAGCTTTGCCTTCTCGGGCATGGGCATTCCGCCTTTTGCCTGGCTGCGGTTGCTGGTCTTGAAGAGGCCGCTGTTGCAAATCATGAGCGACGTGATGCGCGGGTCGGCACAGTTGTAGAGCGATTGCAGTCCTCCGCACGACATGCCGGACAGGCAGATGTTCCTTACGTCAATTTTGTTGTAGTACGGCGACGCGGGGTCGGCATTCTCGTGAATTGCCCAGTCGATGGACTCTATCTGTTGTTCGGTGGTTGACATGGGGCCTTGGTAGGGTTTCTCTTCTATTGGGATGTAGCCCGTAGAGAGCACGAGGTAGCCGTGGGAAGCTATTTCGTTGAGGAACTTGAAGTGCTCCCAGGGCGAGTTGGTGCAGGCACCGTTGCCCCAGACGAGCACGGGCAGGGGATTCTTCTTGCTGAAGGCCGAGAGGTCCTGCGGTACGAAGACGGTGTGGGCCTCCAGGGTGGCTTCCTCCTTCATGACGGCCTTGTAGGGGCCCGTGCCGCCGTCTTCAACCACAAGCGACTTCAGACCCTGGATTTCCCACCAGTCGAAGTTGAAGAGCTTCGGTCCCTTGCGGCCCTTGAAGGCGAGGTAGAGGTCGCGGCATTGCCCATTGCGCATTGCCTGTTGAGCAGTGATTGTGTTGAGGTCGGCAGTGAGCGTCTGCCACTTCTCCCATCCGCCGGTGCCGGGGACGTCCAGCGAGCCGAGAAGTTCCCCGCCGAGGCTGTCAAGTCGCAGTTCAATCCGTCCGCCGCGCAAGCCGCTTGCCACGCGAGCCGTGAACTGCTTGGGCAGGTTCCCGCCGAGCTTCACGTTCTGGAGCTTGATGTAGTCGCCGTTGTGTACGTCGGTGACATAGACGCCCACCTCGTCGTTCTGCTCGGTCTTGATGCCGCGCGAGAAAGCCATCGTCTCGGCCTCGACCTTCCGGTAGGGGTTGAAGGCTTCGAGGGGCTTCACGCCTTCGTCGGTAGGCATGATGGTGGGGAAGCTGCCGTCGTCGTTATAGCGGAACTCCTCGACGGCCACGCTGCGCCCGAAACCACCGCCGCCCGGCAGCTTGCCTGTATGGTAGAAGAAATAGGAGTGGCCCTTGTAGTCGGCCACGCCGCAATGGTTCGTGAACGATTTCGTGTCGCAGAGGGGCATGATGGGACCTTTGTAGGTCCAGGGGCCGGTGGGCGACGGTGCGGTGCTGTAGCTGATGTGCTCGGGTACGCCGCCAGCGGCATAGAGCAGGTAGTACAGGCCATTCCTCTTCATGAGCCAGGGGCCTTCCACATACGAGTCCTTGTATTCCTTTCCCTTCTCGCGCTTGTTCATCATCGGGCCTCCGAAGGCTTCCTCCGTCATGTCGAGAAGGCCGAGTCCGCCGCTGTAGCTGACCATGTCGGGGTTCAGCTTCAGGTAGTAGCACTGCGGATTGCCCCACATGAGCCATGCCTGCCCGTCGTCGTCGATGAGCACGGTGGGGTCGATGTGGTCCCACGAACCGTTCTCGAAGAGCGGCTTGCCGATGGCATCGCGGAAGGGACCCGTTGGCGAGTCGCCGACGGCCACGCCGATAGCCATGCCGTCCGAGAGCTTGCTGTGGGCACAGATGTACCAGTAGAACTTGCCGCCGCGCTCGACGGTCTGTGCTGCCCAGGCCCTGTCGTCGGCCCACGAGAAGCTCTCCAGGGCCAGCGGCGAACCGTGGTCGGTCCAGTTCACCATGTCGTCGGTGGAATAGACGCGCCACTCCTGCATCCAGAAGAAGTCGGCGTGGTCCTCGTCGTGACCGGTATAGACGTACAGGCGTCCGTCGTGGACCATCGGGGCCGGGTCGCTGGTGTACCAGGTTTGGACAAATGGGTTCTGAGCCTTTGCAGTCAGGGCTGCGAGTACAAGCGCGACTGCGGAAATCAAGTGTGTTTTCATTGCTTTATGTTATGAATGGTTGTTTTGAATTGACGTCCCTTGCTGTGGCTGACTTTCAGCTTGCCTTTCTTTTCATTCCACTGGAAGGTGATGCGGGAGTATTCCCCTTGCTCATAGGCCAACGTGGTTCCGTCGTCCTCATAGAGTGTGAAGCTGCCGTCGGCTCCGGCATAGACCAGCACCTCGTCTCCGCTGACGGGGATGATGCTGCCGGCGCGGACGAAGACAGGGATGCCGGCCTTGTCTGTTGCCGTCCTGACTGTCTGCCCGCCATCGTAGTGGCGACCTGTGTGGTAGTCATACCATCCGCCTTGCGTCCGGGGCAGGTAGGTCTCCCATGAGGCGACGCCGGGTTCCGTCACGGGGCTGACGAGCAGTGCCGGACCGAACATGTATTCATACTTCCGGTCCAGTGCCTTCTCGTCATCGGGAAAGTCGAAGACGAGCGGACGCATCAGGGTGCTGCCTTGGAACGAGATGGCTGCTGCCATACTATATATATAAGGTAGCAGTCGGTAGCGCTCGCGCAGGCACTTGGCAATGATGGCCTGTGCCTCCGCACCATAGTTCCAAGGCTCGGTGTTGCTCATGTAACCGTGTACGCGCATCAGGGGCAGGAAGACACTCGTCTCTATCCATCGCAGCATGCGCTCGATGTAGGCCGGGTCGCTGTATTGGTTGCCAGGTCGGAAGAAGCCGCCGGCATCGTAGGTCCACCAGGGGATGCCTGCCGCCTGCATGCCCAGGCCTGCTGTCAGCTGCCGTCGGAACGTCTCCCAATCGTTGCCTACGTCGCCGCTCCACATGGCCGAGCCGTAGCGCTGGATGCCGGGAAATCCGCAGCGGGTCAGAATCATAGGCCGCTTCACGAGGTGCAGGTCACGCGATGAACGTCCGGCGGTGAGGCCTTCATAGACCGTCTTGTTCACGAGCAGAGGATAGACGTTACGCACGTCCTGGCCCGACCATTTGCCGCCCGCCACGCGCCGTCCGTCGAGGTCGTCGTTCTCGGGCTCTGTGGCATCCTGCCACCAGGCATCGATGCCAAGCGGCACCAGACTCTCGGAGAAGTTCCGCCAATAGGCAGCAGCGGCATCGGGGTTGAAGAAGTCTATCCAGTCGGTGCCCGGGATGTAGTAGCCGTCGGCATTCATCTGCCGCCCTACCTCCGAGTTCTTGTCTATCTTCGACCATACGCTGAGCATTAGCCGCATGCCCATTGCATGGAGACTGTCAGTCAGGGCCTTGGGGTCGGGATAGAAGCTTTCGTCGAACCGCATGGCGTTCCATCCATACTTGCCCCAGTATTGCCAGTCCTGGACGAGCACGCTAACGGGCAGTTGCTCGCTGCGGAAGCGGCGGGCCGTCTGTAGAATTTCGTCGGACGAATGGAAGCGCTCGCGGCAATGAATGTAGCCCAGTGCCCAACGCGGCATGAGGGGTGCCTGGCCTGTCAACTCGCGATAGGAGGCAATGATTTCGTCGGCAGAACCGACGAACACCGTGTAATCGACGGCATCAGCTGCAGGAGAGCGGAACACCGTCTCGTCCTTCACGCGGCTGTAGTGGAGCACGGGAGCGTCGCCTCTCGACAGTTCTGCCTTCAGGGTGTGGCGTCCTGCCCCGAGGTGCACGATGGCAGAGGCCGTCGGAGGCAACCACATGTTCTGCATCTCGATGACGTTGCGCCCGTCGATAGACAGGTTGTGGCGTCGTGCCATCTTCTGGCCTACATCGAGCAGAAGCGAGTAGTCGCCCTCCTCGTCCAAGTCGATGGTGCCCTCGTAGATGTGGCGTTGACGCGTCTCCTGCTTGCCCCCTTCCGTCGAGGTGACGTTCACGACCTCCGTCCCTCCTGCTTCGTCTGTCAGTTTCATTGTCACCTGCCGGTCACAGGGATTGAAATCCACCAGCCCATAGTTGTTCCACAGCACACCATAGCCTTTGCTCGACAGGAGCATGGGGATGCTGATTTGCGTGTTCACCTGTGTCAGGCGCCGGGACAGCCCCCTCACGTTGCTGTAGCCGTCCTGAAACTGTCCGAGGCCGTAGAGACGCTCGTCCTGCGGAGAACTGAAGGCCAGCGTTGCCTCGCGGCCTTGCATGCGATGGAGCGTAGCCGTGAAGACGACCTCACCTCTCCTGTTGCAGATGCTGACGGTCTGCTTCACTCTATCGACCCTTACGGTCAGGTCCTTGCCGTGCTTTCCTCCCGACTTGACGTAGAGCCATTCCGGAAGAGAGTCAGCCGTTTCCTGCTCCATATACTGTATTCTCACTGCATTGTGCGTCATGGGCGTTACCCGAAGCGTTCCCTTGCCAAATGGCATCTGGTCTGCCCTTGCTGCAATGAAGGAAAGGACAGCCGTGAGGAGAAGAAAAAATCGTCTATACATATCTATTTATGTGTTTTCTGCTGGTAAAGTTACAATTTTTTTCTTCTCGGAGAGTGCAAAGATTCTCTTTTTCTGTTCTATTGTGGCATATAGACACATTTTGTCGGCAAAAAATCGTATATCTCACAAAAATGTATTATCTTTGCGGCGAAAATGGAGAGGTATGCCCTCTTCCCTTCCGGATAATGATGAAGAAACTGCTGATAGAGACATACGGATGCCAGATGAACGTGGCCGACAGCGAAGTGGTGGCAAGCGTCATGGGAATGGCCGGCTATGAGGTGACGGAAAGTGCAGACGAGGCGGATGCCGTCTTCCTGAACACGTGTTCCGTGCGCGACAATGCAGAGCAGAAGATTCTCTCGCGGCTTGAGTTTTACCACAGTCTGCAACGCAAGACGGGCCGACGCATCATCGTCGGTGTGCTGGGATGCATGGCAGAACGTGTGCGCGAGGAGCTCATCGAGGCGCATCATGCCGACCTCGTGGCAGGTCCCGATGCATATCTCTCCTTGCCGGACCTCATCGCACAGGTGGAGTGCGGACAGAAAGCCATCAACGTCGAGCTCTCCACGACGGAGACCTACCGCGACATCGTGCCGCAGCGCATCTGCGGGCCGCACATCAGCGGATTCGTCAGCATTATGCGAGGCTGCAACAACTTCTGCCACTACTGCATTGTGCCCTACACGAGGGGCCGTGAACGCAGCCGCGACGTGGAAAGCATCTTGCGCGAGTGCCGCGACCTGCAGCAGCGAGGCTATAAGGAAGTGACCCTGCTGGGGCAGAACGTGAACAGCTACAAGAATGGCTGCACATTTCCCGAGTTGCTTCGCCTCGTGGCCCGCGAAGTGCCGCAGATGAGGGTGCGCTTCACGACATCGCATCCCAAGGACATGAGCGACGAGACACTCCGCGTCATCAGCGAAGAAGCGAACATCTGTCACCACATACATCTGCCCGTCCAGAGCGGCAGCAACCGCATCCTGGAGCGCATGAACCGTAAATATACACGGGAATGGTACATGGAGCGCGTCGCTGCCATTCGCCGCATCATCCCTGACTGTGCCATCTCGACTGACATCTTCGTCGGCTATAGCGGCGAGACGGAAGAGGACCATCAGCAGAGCCTCTCCCTCATGCGGGAGGTGGGCTACGACAGTGCCTTCATGTTCAAATACAGCGAGCGCCCCGGCACATACGCCAGCAAACACTTGCCCGACGATGTGCCCGAGGAAGTGAAGATACGCCGCCTGAACGAAATCATCGCCTTGCAGAACGAACTCTCCGCCGAGGCCAACCGGCGCTGTATCGGCAAAGAGTACGAGGTCCTCATCGAAGGCGTCAGCAAGCGAAGCCGCGACGAGCTCTTTGGACGTACAGGGCAGAACAAAGTGGTCATCCTGCCGCGTGAAGGCCTCCACATCGGTCAGGTCGTCTCGGCAGTCATCACGGAAAGCAGCAGCGCAACGCTCAAGGGGGCGGTTCGCGGCTCTTAGTTCTTGGTTCTTGGCTGCTTTGCAGGGATAAAACTTCATGGTAAATTCTTTGGAGAAAAGATAGTGAAACGTAGAAAGAAACAAAAACAATCCTGGATTATTCAGGGCATTACAAGCGTCATCAGCACCAGCCTGCTGCTCATCCTGCTCGGGCTTGTCGTGCTGTTCTCGCTTACGGCACGTGTCGTGGCCGACAGCATAAAGGAGAATCTGACCGTCACCGTCGTGCTCGAGGACGGCGTACAGACAGCGGAAGCAGAGCAGGTGCAGAGCGAGCTCTCCGGCAAGTGCTATGTCCGCGACATCGACTACATCAGTCGCGAACAGGCCCTGCAGGAGCAGATAGAGAACATGGGCATTGACCCTACTGACTTCCTCGGAGCCAACCCCTTCTCCATTTCAATGGAGATAAAGGTGAAGCCCGAATACTCATACGGCGACAGCCTGCAATGGATCAGCAACGAGTTGCGTGGCATCAAGAACGTGGCCGACGTCATGTACCAAAAGGATTTGGTGGAGAGCCTTAACCGCAACCTGTACCGTGCCTCGCTCTTCCTGCTTGCCATTGCCCTGCTCCTGGTGATTATTTCGCTGAGTCTCATCAACAACACGGTTCGCCTCACCGTCTTCAATCACCGTTTCGTGCTCCATACCATGAAGCTTGTCGGAGCAAAGTGGAGCTTCATCCGCCGTCCCTTCCTTGCCAAAGGCTTCTGGCTTGGCATCGTCTCAGCCCTCATTGCCGACGCTGTCATCCTTGGCGGCATATACTGGGCTTCACGTTACGACAGCAGCATCCTTCACTACGTCACCCTCCGGAACATGCTCATCACGGGCGTTTCGGTGCTCGGTATCGGCCTCGTCCTGACCGTTGTCTGCACCTATATCTCCGTGACGCAGTGCCTGAAGATGCGTGGCTCGGAGCTGTATTAACCCCCAACCCCCTTGGGGGGATAAATCATAAAATGATTAAATAGTAGATAAATAGTAAACAGTAAATTGTCAAATCGTAAATAAACATGGCATTCAGTAAAAAGAACTACATCCTGCTGGCCATCGGAATGGCCATCGTCATCATCGGGTTGATACTCATGTCCGGCGAAGGCAGCTCGGAGGGAGTATTCAATCCCGACATCTTCAGCGCACGCCGCATCAAGGTGGCACCCCTCGTCAGTCTCTTTGGCTTTGTCTTCATCATGTTCGCCATCATGTACAGGCCCAAGACGAACAAACTTGAACAATAAACAGAGACAAGCATGACAGCATTCGAGACTATCATCATTGCCATCGTGGAGGGACTCACAGAGTTCCTGCCCGTTTCATCGACAGGACACATGATTATCACTCAGAACCTGCTGGGCGTGGAGAGTACACCTTTCGTCAAGGCCTTCACCATCATCATCCAGTTTGGTGCTATCCTTTCCGTCGTGTGCCTTTATTGGAAGCGCTTCTTCCGCCTGAACAACTCGCCTGCTCCCGCAGGCAGTACGCCCCTGCAAGCCTTCCTGCACAAGTGGGATTTCTACTGGAAACTGCTTGTGGCCTTCGTGCCGGCCATCGTCATCGGCTTCATCGGAAAGATGTCCGGCCTGATTGACCGCTTCCTGGAGAACGTGGAGGTAGTGGCCGTGATGCTGGTTGCGGGCGGCATCTTCATGCTC
The DNA here is from genome assembly GCA_902763865.1 of uncultured Bacteroidales bacterium. Taxonomy (GTDB): domain Bacteria; phylum Bacteroidota; class Bacteroidia; order Bacteroidales; family Bacteroidaceae; genus Physcousia. The sequence goes on from CACWTR010000009.1 coordinate 20,260, forward strand.
TTCTGCGACCGACTCTTCAATAAGGGCAGCGAACAGACCGAGCTCACCGAGGCCAAAGCTTTCCGCATCGGCCTGTTCCAGTGCATTGCCATGATACCGGGCGTGTCGCGCTCGATGGCAACCATCGTAGGCGGCATGGCACAAAAGCTGACACGTCGTGCGGCAGCCGAGTTCTCGTTCTTCCTGGCCGTACCCACGATGGCCGCTGCCACGGCTCTGGACGTGCTGCAGCTGTTCTTCGGTGACGAGGCCGATGCGAGCTGGGCCACGAGCGACAACCTCATGATGCTCCTGCTGGGATGTGTGGTAGCATTCGTGGTGGCTTTGCTCGCCATGAAGTGGTTCGTCGGCTTCCTCACCAAGTATGGATTCAAAGCCTTCGGTGTCTATCGCATTGTCGTGGGCATCATCATCCTGGGCCTCCTCTGGTCCGGACACTCACTCGTAATGGTTGACTGATGGATTTCCTGGAAGGTGAAATACTCTGCTTCGACAAGCCGTTGCACTGGACGAGCTTCAACGTCGTGAGCAAGATACGCGGACATCTCTGCCGCCGGCTTGGGGTGAAGCGGCTCAAGGTGGGTCATGCCGGCACGCTCGACCCCTTGGCTACGGGAGTCATGGTGGTCTGTACGGGACGTGCCACGAAGCGCATCGACGAGCTGCAAGCCCATGTCAAGGAGTATGTGGCAACCCTTCAGCTCGGTGCCACCACGCCCTGCTTCGACCTTGAGAAGCCCATCGACTGCACCTACCCGACGGAGCATATCACCGAAACCCTCGTCCGCGAGGCGCTGACGCGCTTCATCGGACACATCGAACAGGTGCCTCCTGTCTTTTCCGCCTGCAAGGTGGACGGACATCGTGCCTACGACCTCGCCCGAAAGGGTCGCGAGGTGGAACTCAAGCCCAAGCTGCTGGTCATTGACGAGATAGAGCTTCTCGACTTCAATCAGGAGGCGATGCAAGCCTCCATCCGTGTCGTCTGCAGCAAGGGGACATACATCCGTGCCTTGGCACGCGACATCGGCATAGCGCTCGAGAGCGGAGCCCACCTCATCAGCCTGCGACGGACCCGCGTCGGCAACGTCCATGTGGAGGACTGCATGAAGGTGGAGGACTTCCCGGCATGGCTCGACAAGCAAGACATAGTCCAGAATGCCATAGCGTAAATACATAAATGTCTAAACGCCTAAACGACCAAACAAGAACATGAAACTACAACAATTCAAGTACAAGCTTCCCGAAGACCGCATAGCACAGGAACCTACCCCCTTCCGTGACGATTGCAGGCTCATGGTCATTCATGCCAAACGTGGCATCATAGAGCATCACGACTCGTTCCGCGATGTGTTGAACTACTTCGACGAGAAGGATGTCTTCGTCTTCAACGACACAAAAGTCTTTCCAGCCCGTCTCTATGGCAACAAAGAGAAGACGGGTGCCAAGATAGAGGTCTTCCTGCTGCGCGAGCTCAACAGAGAGATGCGCCTTTGGGACGTACTGGTCGATCCTGCACGCAAGATACGTATCGGCAACAAGCTATATTTCGGAGAAGACGAGTCGATGGTGGCAGAAGTCATCGACAACACCACGAGCCGAGGCCGCACACTTCGTTTCCTCTACGACGGCACACACGAAGAGTTCAAGCGTGCCCTCTTTGCCCTGGGCGAGCCGCCTATCCCGAAGCAAATACTCCGGCGCGACGTCCTGCCCGAAGATGTCGAGAACTTCCAGACCATCTTTGCCGAGAAGGAAGGAGCCGTAACGGCTCCCACGGCGGGCCTGCACTTCTCTCCGCAGCTCATGAAGATGATGGAGATCAAGGGCGTTGAATTTGCCTTCGTCACCCTGCATTGCGGCCTCAGCAACTTCCGTGAGATAGACGTGGAGGACTTGACCAAGCACAAGATGGACAGCGAGGAGATGCACGTCGAGCCAGAAGCTTGCGACATCATCAACCGCGCACGTGCCGAGCATCGCAAAATCGTGGCCGTCGGCACAACGGTGCAGCGCGTACTGGAGACGGCTGTCTCCACCGACGGACAGCTCAAGGAGTATCACGGATGGACGAACCGCTTCATCTTTCCGCCCTACGAATTCCATCTGGCCGACGCCATGATAGCCAACTTCTATCTGCCTTACAGCACCCTGCTCATGCTCACCTGTGCCTTCGGCGGCTACGACCTCATCATGAAAGCCTATAAGGAAGCGCTCCGCTACAACGAGAACGACCCCGACAAGCGCTATCGCTTCGGCACCTACGGCGATGCCATGCTGATCCTGAACGACTGAAGACTCCCCTCAGAGGGACGAGTCAAAATGAAGGAAGGAGAAAGCCGACGCTTTGCGCCCGTTTTTATCTCACGAGTCAAAGCCGTTTGCCTCACGAGTCAAAGCCGTTTACCTCACGAGTCGGAGCCGCACACGTCGTGAGTCGTGGCGCGTTACGTCACGTCGTCTTTCTCGAAACACCCCCAACAGACAGTAATGACATGATGCCGGAATCCAAAGCAAGTAAAGATTTCCCCCTACAGGGGGAGGGGGCCGCGCTCTATCTTTCTCTCGGTTCCAATCTTGGCGACAGGGAACGCTTACTGCGCTGCGCCATTGCGCTCATAGGGGAACGCATCGGCACGGTGCAGCGCGTCTCGTCGTTTATCGAGACCGAACCCTGGGGATTCCGGAGCGAGCATCCCTTCCTGAATGCAGCCTGCAAGGTGCTGACAAAGCTCTCTCCCATGCAGTGCCTTGAGGCGACGCAGCAGATAGAGCGCGAACTCGGACGGCAGACGAAGTCAAGGGACGGCATTTATCACGACCGTCCCATTGACATCGACCTCCTGCTCTACGGCAACGTCCATTTATCCACCCCCGAGCTTACTCTGCCGCACCCCCTGATGCTGGAGCGCGACTTCGTGATGATTCCCCTCAGGGAAATCCTCGGGGAGGACGAAGCGTTACTCTCCTGCCATCACGATGAGGCTCAGACCCGTGAGGAAGAAGACGAACATCAGGCCAACCAGTAGCCTTGTCTTGCTGTCAGCTCCCTTGAACTCGTGCCATACGAACACGCCCCACAGCGCGGCTATCATGGGCGCTCCCTGCCCGAGGGCATACGAGATGGCAGCACCGGCCTTGCCAGCCACGATGTAGCTGAGCACGGTGCCCAGGCCCCATACCAGTCCGCCGAGCACGCCGACGAGATGAGTGCCGAAGGCTCCCTTGAAGTACGTCTTGTAGCTGACCGGCTCGCCCTGTACGGGATACTTCATGGCCAGCGTTCCCCAGAGGAAGTTGCTTATGAAGATGCCTATCGTGAAGATGAAGAAGGCGGTGTAGGGCGTGGCCTTGCCGGGCTCCGGAGCCTGGAAGTTGTCCAGGTCCATTGCTGCTGCCACGAAACGGTAGAAGCACGACATCAGTACACCCGCTATGACTGCCAGCACGATGCCTTTGCTTCCCGTCCTTGTCCCTTTCTGCATGCGTCCCGATGCAATGCCGTTCACGATGATAGCCACCATGATGAGTGCTACGCCGCCAAAGAGCAGGGTGGGGTCGCCCTTAGGTTGCCCGATGTAGTTCAGTATCACACCGAGTACCAGTGCGATGCCTACTCCCACGGGGAAAGCGACGGACATGCCGGCCAGCGAGACACTGGCGGAGAGAAGAATGTTGGAGGCGTTGAAGATGATGCCTCCGACCAGGGCACTCAGTACGGCAGCACCCGACACTTGCATCAGGTCGGCGGTGAAGCTGCGTCCTTCTTCTCCCGTGCTGCCCAGCGTGAAGCCGACAATCAGGGCAAGGAGAACGAGGCCGATGACATAGTCCCAATAGAAGAGTTCGTAGCGCCAGCTCTTGGCTGCAAGCTTCTGCGTGTTGCCCCATGAACCCCAGCATATCATCGTGACCACGCAAAGCACGACTGCCAGGAAGTAACTGTTGACGATAAACATAGTGTAACTGTAATTTATGGTTAGGTTAGTTCTTTTCTGTATGGAATGCTACGCCAGGCTCCCATGCGTGTCACGCTGAGGGCGGCGGCTTTGTTGGCAAAGCATATAGCTTCGCCAAGTGCCTGCCCCTCGCTGAGTGCGACGCACAGGGCACCGCAGAAGGTGTCGCCCGCTGCTGTCGTGTCAACGGCCTCCACTCTTGTGGGCGGAATGCAGACGAGCCCGTTGCCGTCTGCCGTATATGCTCCCTTGGCTCCGGCAGTTATGATGACGTTCCTTACGCCTTTTGCCTGAATGCATCGGATGGCTTGCAGGGCTGTCTCTTCGTCGGTCACCTGGAGGCCCGACATCATCGATGCTTCGGTTTCGTTGGGCGTGATGAGTGTCAGGCAGCGGAGCAACTCGTCGGGCAGCGGTTCCTTCGGGAAGGGTGCGGGATTGAGCACGACTTTTGCGCCGGCTTCGTATGCTATGCGGGCAGCCTTGACAAGCGTCTCGACGGGTGTCTCGAGCTGCATCAGCACGATGTCGGCCTTTGCGATGAGCGGACGTGCTGCCTCGATGTCGTGCTCGCTGAGCAAGGCATTGGCGCCGCTTGCCACGATGATGCTGTTCTCTCCCTTGCTATCGACGGGTATGAGTGCCACGCCCGTAGCCGCATCCTTCGTCGGGAGCACGAAAGTGGTGTCTATGCCTTCCTGCTGCATCATGCCGATGGCTTGATGGCCGAAGCTGTCGTCTCCCACTCTGGCAACGAATGCCACGTGTCCGCCCAACCTGCTCACGGCCACGGCCTGGTTTGCTCCCTTGCCCCCCTGGTTCGTCATGAAGTCGTGTCCGATGATTGTCTCTCCCGGACGAGGCAAGTAATCCACCTTGATGACCATATCCGTGTTGCTGCTGCCGACGACCACAATCAGTGGCCTGTTCTCCTTCTTCTCCATTATATTATAAATAATGTGTTGCTATCACAGCACAAAGTTACTCTTTTTTCGCGAGAAACGTGCAAGGGAAGTGAGATATTCCTGTTTCTTTTGTTAAAATATCGTAAATGAGCTAAAGAAAACCCCGTTTTGTCCCCGTAAAGGAAAAAAGTGCGGCATTTATTTGCGGGTACATTTATTTCTTCGTACCTTTGCATCCGCATTTGCGAAGCAGTGCCGACGAGTGGTGCTGCTCGACAAACAAGTTCAACACATAACAGATTTACATTATGTACTTAGATTCAGCTAAGAAAGAAGAGATTTTCAGTCAGTATGGTCAAGGCAAGGCCGATACCGGCAGCGCCGAGAGCCAGATTGCTCTGTTCAGCTACCGCATCAAGCACCTGACCGAGCACATGAAGCAGAACCGCAAGGACCACAGCACCGAGCGTGCCCTGACAGGTCTGGTCGGCAAGCGTCGTGCCCTGCTCAACTACCTGAAAGCTCGCGACATCAATCGCTATCGTGCAATTGTTAAAGCCCTCGGCCTGCGTAAGTAACTGCGCAGCTCCGTTGGAACAAAGAACAAGGCTGCATTTCCCGACAGGGCAATGCAGCCTTTCTTCTTCTTTAAGTTCATAATCCGCAATTCGTAATCAGTTTGGCCGCACGTTTTGACGTGGGTGGTAATTCAGAATGACGAGTTGCGCATTATGAAAGAACTATTAAGAATTATGAATTGCGAATTATGAATTGGAAAAAGTTTCTTCCTGATGTGCTGGCCGTGCTCTTCTTCGTGGCCGTCAGCGTAGTGTATTTCCTTGTGCCTATTCGCGACGGGCTTGTCCTGACCGGCCATGACCATACGGGCGGCGTAGGCAGCGGAGTGGAGATGGAGCAGTACAGAAAGGCTCATGGCGGGGAGCGGACCCGATGGACCAATACGCTCTTCTCGGGAATGCCGACCTATCAGATGAGTCCGAGCTATGACAGTACGGACACCCTCAGCTCGCTGGAACGCGTCTATCAGCTCGGCTTGCCCGGCCTCTCGGCATACGCAGCCTATGTGTTCATGATGCTGTTGGGCTTCTATATCATGCTGCGAGCTTTCGACTTCCGTGTCTGGATGGCAGCCCTCGGCGCTGTGCTCTGGGCTTTCAGCAGCTACTATTTCATCATCATTGGAGCCGGTCACATCTGGAAGCTCCTGACCTTGAGTTTCATTCCGCCTACCATTGGCGGCATGGTGCTTTGCTATCGCGGCAGATATCTGCTCGGCATTGTGGTGACGGGCTTTTTCACGGCGATGCAGGTGCACAGCAACCATGTCCAGATGAGCTACTATTTCCTGTTCGTCATCGGACTGATGGCCCTGGCATTCCTTATCGATGCCATTCGCCAGAAGGCTTTTGCCGGCTGGCTGAAGGCAACGCTTTGCTTTGCCATAGGCGGAATCCTCGGCGTTGCCATCAATCTGAGCAACCTCTACCACACGTGGGAGTACAGCAAGGAGAGCATGCGCAGCAAGAGCGAGCTGACACAGAAGACGAAGGACCCTGCCGACCAGACGACCAGCGGCCTCGAGCGCAGCTACATCACGATGTGGTCTTACGGCATCGGGGAGACTTGGACCCTGCTCGTGCCTAACACGAAGGGCGGTGCCAGTCAGCTGTTGGCCGACAACAAGACTGCCATGAAGCATGCCAATCCGGAGTTTGCTCCCATCTATCGCGGCTTCACGCAGTACTGGGGAGAACAGCCCGGCACGAGCGGTCCCGTGTATGTCGGAGCCTTTGTCCTGATGCTGTTCTGGCTCGGCTTCTTCATCGTGAAGGGCCCCATGAAGTGGTGCCTGCTGGCAGCAACCGCCCTGAGCATCCTGCTTTCTTGGGGTAAGAACTTCATGGGCTTTACTGACTTCTTCCTGGACTATGTGCCCATGTACGACAAGTTCCGCACCGTGGCCAGCATCCTCGTCATTGCGGAGTTCACGATTCCCCTGCTTGCGATGCTTGCCCTGAAGAAGGTTGTGGAGGAACCGGACTGCCTCCGCGGAAGGGAGGCCCACCTCTCGCGCGTACATTATATTACTATCAGCTTTGCCCTGACCGGCGGCGTGGCCTTGCTCTTCTGGCTTATGCCGGACCTCTTCTTCGGCAACTACGTCTCCAGCTCTGACCAGGCCTACATGCAGCAGTATGTATCTGCGGGCTACATTCCGCAGGAGCTGGCGGGCCAGATACTGGACAACATGAGCGAGATGCGCCGTGCAATGTTCACGCAGGACGCTTTCCGCAGCTTTGTCGTCGTGACCTTGGGCACTGTGCTGCTGCTGGCCTTCCGCTTTGGAAAGCTGAAAGCGACGCCGATGGTGGCTGGCATCATCGTGCTGTGCCTCGTGGATATGTGGGCCGTGAACAAGCGCTACCTGAACGACGGCATGTTCTCCCGCCCCAAGTCCAACGAACAGGCTTTCCCCCAGACGGATGCCGACCGCCTCATCTGTCAGGACCCCGACCTCTACTATCGCGTGCTGAACCTCAGCGTGAGCACATTCAACGACAACACCACCTCGTTCCACCACAAGAGCATCGGCGGCTATCATCCCGCCAAGCTGCGTCGCTATCAGGAACTCATCGAGGAGCACCTGTCGGGCGAGATGAGTCGCCTCAGCAAAGCTGTCATGGAGACGGCGGGCCACCTTGAGGAGTGTCCGGGCGACAGCCTCTTCCCCGTGCTCAATATGCTCAACATGAAGTATGCCATCGTTCCCCTGAAGGAAGGCAGGACGCTGCCCGTCCGGAATCCTTGGGCGCAGGGCAACGGATGGTTCGTGGAGCAGGTCAGGTACGTGCCCGATGCCGATGCCGAGATAGCAGCCCTGCACGAGACTGACCTCCGGAAAGTGGCCGTGGTGAACGAAAGGACCCTCTCTGACTCCCCCCAGACCCCCTCTAACTTCCCCTTAAAGGGGGAGAACCTGGGCGAAGACTCAGCAAAGGAAGCCTCCCCTTTAAGGGGAGGTTTGGAAGGGTCTTCTGAGAGTTCTTCCGTCGAGCTGACCGCCTACGAAGCCAACCGCCTGGCCTATAAAGTCAGGAGCCAAGAGGGTGGGGTGGTCGTCTTCAGCGAGATTTACTATCCCGGCTGGACCTGTACCATCGACGGCAATCCGACTCCTATCGTCAGGGCCAATTATGTGCTGCGAGCTGTCAACGTGCCGGCAGGCGAGCACGAAGTCGTCATGACCTTCGACCCGCAGACGGTCCATGTCACGGAAGCCATTGCCTATGCCGCCCTTGCCGTGCTGGGACTCATGCTCATCATCCTGCTTGCAGTCAGCATCCGCAGGAGGCGACAACAGGAATAGCAGTCAGCAAAAAAAATATATGATTATCCTGGGTCGTACCACCAGCGCCCTGAAAGGGCAGTAAGCTGTCAGCCCAGGGCATCGCCCTGGGGCAAAGCGTATATCATCCTTCGCCCTGAAGGGGCAAAAGAATAATTCAGGAAAGTCTTTTGCCCTTTCAGGGCGTGCCTTATGTCACATAGACCACCCAGGGCGATGCCCTGGGCTATGGGCTTACTGCCCTTTCAGGGCTGTTCGGCGATGCCCTGGGCTATGGGCTTACTGCCCTTTCAGGGCTGTTCCGAAACTAATGAATGGTGGTACGACCCAGGATAATCATAAAAATAAGCTCACGAGGTTTTGCCCGGAAGCTCACGAGGTTTTGCCCCGAAGCTCGCGAGGTTTTGCTCCGAAGCTCACGAGGTTTTGCTCCGAAGCTCACGAGGCTTTGCCCGGAAGCTCACGAGGCACAAACCGTCCTGTCTCAGGTGTCGTGTCTGCTGCCGAAGACTGCCGTGTCAGAAATCCTGCCATTCATGTCAGACAAAAGTGCGTGCCAATCCGGTTTGGCACGCACTTTGTATATAAGAGGGTGGAATGTTTAACCAATTAACTAAATAAAGAAATGAACGTAAAACCATTGGCAGACCGCGTGCTCATCGAGCCCGCTCCTGCAGAGACAAAGACAGTAGGCGGCATCATCATCCCCGACACCGCCAAGGAGAAACCCCTGAAGGGTACAGTAGTGGCCGTAGGTAAAGGCACGAAGGACGAAGAAATGGTCCTCAAGACAGGTGACCAGGTCCTCTATGGCAAGTATGCCGGCACGGAGCTGGAAATAGAGGGTGTCAAGTATCTCATCATGCGTCAGAGCGACGTGGTTGCAGTACTCGGCTGACAAGAATCGTAAATGGTAAATGATTAAAACGTAAATAAAGTTATGGCAAAAGATATTAAATTCAATCTCGATGCCCGCGAGCAGATGAAGCAGGGCGTGGACCAGTTGGCAAATGCAGTGAAGGTGACACTTGGCCCGAAGGGTCGCAACGTCATCCTCGAGAAGAAGTTCGGTGCACCTCAAATCACGAAGGACGGTGTCACGGTAGCAAAGGAAGTGGAGCTTGCTGACCCCTTCCAGAACGCAGGTGCACAGCTCGTGAAGAGCGTTGCCAGCAAGACCGGCGACGATGCCGGCGACGGCACAACGACAGCCACCGTGCTGGCACAGGCCATCGTGCGCGAAGGCTTGAAGAACGTGGCAGCAGGTGCCAACCCCATGGACCTGAAGCGCGGCATCGACAAGGCCGTTGCCACCGTAGTGGATTGCATCAAGCAGCAGTCTGAACCCGTGGCTGCCGACTACCAGAAGATAGAGCAGGTTGCCACCGTCAGCGCAAACAACGACCCCGAGATTGGCAAGCTCCTGGCCGACGCCATGCAGAAAGTCAGCAAGGACGGCGTTATCACCATCGAAGAGGCTAAGGGCCGCGACACCACCATCGGCGTTGTCGAGGGCATGCAGTTTGACCGCGGCTACCTCAGCTCCTACTTCGTCACCGACACGGAGAAGATGGAGTGCGTCATGGAGAACCCCTACATCCTCATCTACGACAAGAAGATCTCGAATCTGAAGGACTTCCTGCCCATCCTGGAGCCTGCCGTGCAGAGCGGACGTCCCCTGCTCGTCATTGCAGAGGACGTTGACAGCGAGGCACTCACAACCCTCGTCGTGAACCGCCTGCGCACCCAGCTCAAGATTTGTGCTGTCAAGGCTCCCGGCTTCGGTGACCGTCGCAAAGCCATGCTGCAGGATATTGCCACACTGACCGGCGGTATCGTCATCAGCGAGGACACCGGCCTGAAGCTCGAGCAGGCCACCATCGACATGCTCGGCTCGTGCGACAAGGTGACCGTCAGCAAGGACAACACCACCATCGTCAATGGTCGCGGCCAGAAGGAACTGATCCAGGATCGCATCAACCAGATAAAGAACGAAATCTCCAACTCCACCAGCGACTACGACAAGGAGAAGCTGCAGGAGCGTCTGGCTAAGCTGAGCGGCGGTGTGGCAGTCCTCTACGTAGGCGCTCCCAGCGAGGTCGAGATGAAGGAGAAGAAGGATCGCGTTGACGACGCCCTGTGCGCCACACGTGCAGCCATCGAGGAAGGCATCATCCCCGGCGGCGGTGTAGCCTACATCCGCGCTACGAAGGCTCTCGACGGCATGAAGGGCGAGAACGCCGACGAGACGACAGGTATCCGCATCGTGGAGCGTGCCATTGAGGAACCCCTGCGGCAGATTGTGGAGAATGCCGGCCTGGAAGGAAGCGTCGTCGTGAACAACGTGAAGAACGAAAAGGGTGACTACGGTTACAATGCCCGTGCCGACCGCTACGAGGACCTGCGCAAGGCCGGTATCATCGACCCTGCCAAGGTGGCCCGTGTCGCCCTGGAGAACGCTGCCAGCATCGCCGGCATGTTCCTCACCACCGAATGTGTCATCTGCGAGGCTAAGGAAGAAAAGCCCGAGATGCCTATGGGAGGCGCACCCGGCATGGGAGGCATGATGTAAAATAGAAGGCAATGCCCCGATTCCCTCTTTCAGAAGAGGGGAGAAGCAGGAGCCGCTTCGACCGCAATGGACGAAGCGGTTTCTTTTTTATCTGAACTATTTTGCCGTTTGACATAAAACCCGTATCTTTGCAGACGAATAACATAAAACTAACAACATTACCCAATCATTGTATGAACAGACAGCGCATAATCTCTATGCTCCTCGTGCTTGGCATTTCGCTCCTGGCAGCAGCTGCCAACAGGAAAACCACCGTCACACGAGTCTCTTCCGAAGTGACACTTACCGACAACGTCGATTATCAAGTCACCAGCCCCACTCCCTTTGGCGATGACGGACTGGTGAACATCGTCAATACAGAACACGCCGTGCTCATCCTGGCGGCTGTGAAGCCTTCCGCAGCCATCAGCACATGGCTCTCGAAGGTACAGATAAACGGACAGAAAGCCGTCAACAACGGCAATTGTCAGGTGAAGATATACAACCGCGGCTGCATCATCCTGCCGCATCCGGGCAACTACAAGCCGCTCACCGTCTTCTCCGAACAGCGATACGAGGGCGAGTCGTGCAGCGAATTCGGCACCGAGAACTCCAATGGCTTCATGAACACCCTGACGGAGAAGAAGCTGAACAACCGCATCCGCTCCTTCAAGCTGAAGCGTGGCTACATGGTGACGTTTTCAACGCGTGCTTCCGGTCGGGGCTATAGCCGCTGCTTCATCGCTGCAGACAAGGACATCGAGATGCCGACCCTGCCGCCTGTCCTCGACGGGAAGATTTCCTCCTACCGCATTTTCAGGTGGTACGACACCGGCAAGGCCCAGCTTGCAGCAGCAGGCGGCAACACCGAAGCCTGCGCAGCCCTCAACGTGACGAGCACCTACACGTGGGGAACGACAAGCAGCATGTCGCCCGACGTGGAGAATGTCCCTCACCATATCTACGAGAACTATCCCTCGCCGGCCAGCCTTGGAGCCTGCACAACCTCACCTCACATGAAGACCAACAACGAGCCTATGAACACCGCCGACGACCCTAAGGGCAAGACCGAGGAAGTGGATGCTGTGCTGGCCAACTGGGAGGACCTGATGGCAACGGGCATGCGGCTGTGCTCCCCCTCGTCGTGGGACGGCAGCGACTACACCAACGGCACGGGCTACATCAAGCGCTTCATCGACAGCATCGACGCCCGTGGCTGGCGCTGCGACATCATCGACCTGCACTGCTACTGGCCGGAAGGCAACTTCGGAACCATCAAGAACTGGACGACCTCCACGGGGCGGCCCGTCTGGATATCGGAATGGGTGTGGGGCGCTTCGTGGAACAATAATGGAGCCTTCGCCAGCGGCGTGACCGAAAGCCAGAATGCCGAGGCCCTGAAGCGCATCTGCCCCGTCATGAACAACAATGACTGCATCGAGCGCTACTACTATTGGAACGGCGAGCGCGACCCCTCGAAACTCTACAAGAACGGCAAGCTGACAGAGGCCGGACAATACTATGCCAGCATCAACTCGGGCCCGGGCTACAACGGCAAGTACGACTTCGTGCCGACGACGCCTCCGCAGTATGGACCCTCGAACTTCACACAGCAGGTGCTTGCCTCGGGCAAGACACGCCTGTCCTGGCACGACTCCAACGGCGAGTTCAACCGCCTGATGGAGGTGCAGATGAAGGATGCCTCCGGCCAGTGGGTGGTACTCGACACCATAGCGCAGAAGGAAGCAGCTTCCAACTACTCCTACACCATCGACAGCAGCGACGAGAGCATCCTCTACCGCCTCCACCTGATTGACCTGAACGGCAAGGAATACTTCACGTCCGACGAAATCTCCCTTGGCGATGCCTTCGAGACGGACGGCCAGCTCCTCTATGCCGGCGGCAACATGTTGGCAAACGGACAGTTCGACCTGGGCTTCACCGACTGGCAGAGCGGCACCGGACAGCCACTTGGCGAGCCTCAGTTCCAGATTGTCGGCGACGGCGGATACAAGGGCGGACCCTACCTGCAATCGCACATGACGGGCGGGGCCAGCGCCGCAGCATCTGTCAGAAAGGTCGTTGAGGTAGTCCCCGGACAACACTACGTGCTCCGAATCGCTACTCGCAACGGCGGCAACAACGTCCGCCTCGGCCTCTCGTCCGATGGCAAGAACATCTCGCAGCAGGTGGACAAAGCCACAAACGGCGACGACTGGAACGCCGAGACCTTCTTCTTCAGCAGCGGCTCCTACTCCTACGTCATCCTCTCCTTCTATGGCCTGACAGCCAAGGCCCAGATTGACGCCGTGCAACTGCTGCGCCTCTTCCCCTCGCGCGAAGAAGCTTTCAGCGACGGCATGAAGACGGCACGGCTCAGGGCAGAAGCCCAGATAGCCCACAACACCGCCTTTCCCTTCCTGAACGAAGACTTGCGTAGCCGCATGGATGCCATCGCTTCCTCGGATGCAGAAGCTGTGAGCCAGGCAGAACAAGCCCTGTCCGACCATCTCGCTGCACAGAAGATGCTGGCAGAAACCGCTTTCATGGAGGCTTCGCTTCAGGCTGTAGCACAGAAACCCTGCCCTGACTACGACACGATGCTCACCCTGATGACTGGCATCAAAGACGCAACGTCAGCCAGGAACGTACTGACACTGGCAGCCAGGCTGCAGTCGCTCATGGAGGAAAACCTCGCCTTCAAACGTGCCAGCAGGCAGCCCCGTACTCCGTCGTTCACCGATGAGAAGTCCGACGGATGGCAGGTGAAGCAGGGAACCTTCAAGGGCGGGGACCAGCGGACAGCCACCAAGTTCGGCAAGACATGCTGGAACGCTTGGTGGAGCACCACGGACCAGAATGCCACCTTGGAAATCTGCCAGACGCTCACCAACATGCCCGAAGGCTACTACCGCATGGAGTGCAAGGCCACGACACAGCATTTCTGCATCACCGACCAGCATGGCTACCTGCGCAGTGGCAGCGAAGAGGCCGTGACACCAATCCTGAGCAAGGACTACTTCGACCTGCCCGTTGCCGATGTCTGGGAAACGCTCACCACCGCGCCCCTCTACGTAGAGCAAGGCGGTTCGCTTACGCTCGGCTTCGTCAGCTCCAAGAAGGGAGCCACGGGCAACTGGCATTCCTTCGGCAACGCCACAGCCACCACCGACAACCGCGAAGGCTGGTGGTGCGCCACGGACTTCGTACTCTACTATCACGCCATTGACGACCAGACAGGCATCGATGCAGTCTCCGGCGAAACCCAACCCGACGACACCGAGGTCCTCTACGACCTCAGCGGTCGGCGCATCCAGTCTGCCTCGCGCCTGCCTCGCGGCATCTACATCAAAGCAGGCAAGTCCAAAGGCAAAGCCATCCTTTACCATAATCCCGAATAACAGCAGAGGAAACCCTGAACAACGTGTTCATAAAACTATTTTCATGACGTGAAAATATATTTTCAAACTTTGAAAATATATTTTCACGTCATGAAAATAACTTTTGTTCCCCGATGAGCGAGGTCTTATGACGCGTCGTCCGAGATTATCTTATACAAGAAGAGGATGTGTCAAAACAATGAAAAAATTTCCAAACCACGAATTGCACGAATTACACGAATTTATAATTAGCTGACAAACAGCAGTTGAATAATTCGTGTAATTTGTGCAATTCGTGGTTAAAGCAAAAAAAAGGGGCTGTGCCATTCATTCTGACACAGCCTCTTCTTTGTTGTATGTGGGCTTGAGGGACCGTTGCGGCCCCCGAGGTTTATCTTCTTTGGCGACGGGCGCTGACGCGAGAGGCGGGTGCGGGAGCTTCGCTCTTCTCCTTCTTTGTTGCAGCGCTGCTCTTTTCTGAAGCGTTTTGGCTGCTTCTCGCCCTTGAGCTCTTGCTGCGGAACAGACCCTTGGAGGGCTTTTCCTCCTTGGCCTCCATCTCGGCATCGATGCTGTCCTTCTTTGTCGTGTCGGGCAGGAAGCCGTTGCCCCAGACGTTCTTCTTGAAGTCGTCAATCTGCTTTTCGATGCGTGTCTGCTCGGCCACCATGTCGCTGTCCGTCGGGCAGTAGTTGGCCAGCACCTTGCCTTGCATGTTGTTGGTCTTGTAGATGGTGCCTTCGTAGCGATTCATGGTGAAGAAGTCGTCTGCCGTCATGTTGGTGACGTTGTTCAGGTTGCTTGGCATCATGGGGAGCTTGGCGAGCCAGGGAGCCACGTCGTCGTACTTGACCCAGAAGAGGGGGTAGGGTGTGGCATCGCTGCTGAATTCGTCGGCGCCGCGCATAAGGATGGGGCAGATGGCTGTCACCTTGGTGGTGAAGGTGCCGGTGCGCTGGTCCATGTAGATGCTTTCCTTGATGTAGTAGCGCGTTGCTTCTGCGCTGGGCACATCGCTGTCGGCCACGTTGAGTCTGCCGCCTTGCTCCTCGTAGTAGATGCCGTAGCGCTCCAGCATTTCCTTGACGGGGAGCTTGTCCTTTTCGTCGAAGGACTCGTTGCCGTCCAGCTTATAGGAATAGGCATTGATGCGTCCCGTGAGGATGAGGCGGAAGAGGTAGGTGAAGAGGTTCACCTGCCGGCCCATAGGTTCCACGGGGTAGTACATCGGTGCGTTTTTGTCCTTGGTGAGGTCGAGCTGCCGGTAGATGTCGCGCTTCCAGACGACGTCGTCCGGCATGTTTGCCGCCTGTGGAAACATGAGCGATGCACGGTCGCTTGCTGTGGCGGACTTTGCCGCTGCCTGTTCGGTCGCTGCCGCATTTGCTACTGCGCGGCGCTTGGCGGGCTGAGCCTGTGCAGCACTTGCTGCAAGGAGTGTGACCGTTATGAAAGAGAGTATGCGCTTCATATAATTAGTAATTCTTAATTCTTAATTCATAATTCTTTTCCCCTCCTCCTCGGGGAGGAACTTCTTATTTGATGATGACCTCCATGACGCCGTTCAGGGTACGTTCTATACCGTCGGGGCCTGTGGCATGTATGTCTGTGACGTAGAATCGTTTGTTTCGGGCCAGGCCGCGCATCTGTGCCTTTTGCTGGTCGGAGAAGTTGGCTCCGTTGCTTTGGTAAGGTACGGCGTTGCCCATAGCATCGTAGAAGACGGTCTGGAAGCTGTTCACGCGGAAGGCGATGTTGAGCAGTCCGTCGTCGATGGCAGCTCCGATGCCGTTTGTGCTCATGAGCACTTGCTTTGTGAGGCCTCCGCCGCGGAATCGGTTCTCGCCGCCGCCCTCAGCCGCGTATGCGATGTAGGCCGTCGGGTCGGGCAGCTTGCGGACGCGGAAGGTGAACTTGCCCATCTCCTGCATGCGGCCCTCGCTTTCGGCAGCGACGGTGAAGACGGCCTCGGTGTCGGGAGTAGTGGGGCGGGCAATGTACTTGCCTTCGCCCTTCTGCTCAAGGTTGCCGCCCGTCATGCTGACGCGCAGCTTTGAGCTTGGCACGCCGGGCACGGAGACGCTCATCGGGTTGTCGTAGCCTGCGTAGAGCACGTTCATGATGTCGGCACTGACCGTTGCGCTGGGTGCCACGACGCTGTACTTCTGCGAGAAGTCGCGCCGCACCTTTTCGCCCGAGCCGTTCAGCATCTCGATGTAGCCGCTGAAGGTGAAGTCGCCCGTCTTCGAGCAGATGGTCTCGTAGAAACCCTTGTCGCTCTGTATCTGCTTGCCGCCGATGTAGATGGTGGGACGGCGTGTGGTATCGACAGCTGCCATGATGATTTGGGCGCTGAAACGTCCGCCCTGCACCACGGTCTGGGCGTTAGGGATGACGTAGGCATTGAGCTGGTTCACGCGGATGTCCTTCACATCGACGTTGCTGATGAGGTTGTGCAGCACCTCGCCCTCGGCATAGCGCACGTCGTTCTGCAGCTTGGTCAGGAGCGTCACGGCAGCAGCCGTAGGCATGTTCTCGAAGGAGTACTCCTGCCAGTTCTTGCCGAGGACCTTAGCCTGAGCCGGCACCTCGGTGTCGAGGTTGCTGGTGATGATTTCCTTCTTCTCCTTGTCCGTCACCATGCGCACGATGCGGTCGCGGTAGGCATTGATGGCGTTGTAGAGTTCCTTGCCGCGTCCCGTGCCGGGAGCAAGCATCACCTGCGTGCTGGCCTCCAGGTCTTCGCGGTTGTGGATGTTGTTGACGTCGGCATCCTTGCCGTCGCTCTTGCGGACGATGGCCTCCTTGAGTTCCTCGGCCAGATTGTAGAGCGAGTCACTCATGCCGCGCACGTATTGTGCCTTCTCGTACCATTCCTTCACCTTGGCAGGATTGTCCTTCATCTGCTGGTCGAAGGTGCTGTAGATGCCCTGGTTCACCTTGGAGGCATTCTCGGTACTCTTCTTCAATCCGTCGGCCACAAGCGAGAAACCGTTCAGTACGTCGCTCGACACGTTCAGTGCCAGCATGGCCAGGAGGACCAGGTACATCAGGTTGATCATCTTCTGACGTGGGGATATCCTTTTCTTCTTTATAGGCATTGCTTTATTGCTTTCTTAGTATTCAGAGTAATCAGAGCAATCAGAGTATTCAGAGTAATCTGATTAGTCAGAGTATTCCGACTCTTCAGATACTGTTATTTCTCGTTTTGTGCTGCGGGGGGCACGGTGCCCATGTTGATGGTGAGCGCTCCTATCATGCGGGCATAGACGTTGTTGAGTTCCTCGATCTGCTGTGCCATGCGGCGTGTCTGCTCGTCGATTTGCTCGATGGTACCCACCTGCTTGCTGATGTTGCGGAGCTGAAGTTCATAGACGGTTGCAATGCCGGTGAGGGAGCGGTTCAGGTTCTCCATCTCCTCGCTGTCGGTGGTCATGCGCTCTGCCTGCTTTCTGACGCGTGACAGCACCTCGGTGAGCTCTGTCAGCTCTTCGGCATAGCTCTTGACGGCTTCCTCGATGGCAGCCGGGTCGGTAGCCTTGATCTGGTTGGGGTCGATGCTTGTGCCGCCGTTCTGTATCTGCTCGAGGGCGAGCTGAGCCTGTGCCGCAGCCTGGCCAGCTGCAGCAAGGTTGGCTGCTGCTGCGCTCAGGCCCGTGCCTGCTGCCAGTGCATCGGGGTCAATCGGGCCGTTGCTGACTGCTCCGCCTATCACGGCTGGTCCGCCTCCGCCAATGACGATGGGGCCTTCCGGCACCTCAGCTCCTTCGGGGAGCGGAGTGCCGCCGGCCACGACGATAGCCTGTCCGCCTGCTACCGTGCCTTCGCCCTCCGAAGAGGGTGTCTTCTCATAAGTCTTCTCGAAACCGGAGATGAAGAAGACCAGTACCTCCGTCATCATGCTGACGAACAGTATCTCATTGGCTCCGGGGATGTGTGTAAGCTTGAACAGCGCACCCAGGACCACGACGGCTGCACCCCAGCTGTAGGCGTAGTTCATGAATACTTGTCCGGATGGAGAGTCCATCCATTTCTGCAATTTTGCTATGGGATTCATTGCTTTATTGTATTTTCAATGTGTTTGGTTATGCTGAAGGGAAATAGTTTGTTAGCGACGTGTCTTGCGTGTGCTCAGCGGCTGTCCGGATGAGGAAGACTTCGAGCTCTTGCTGCTCTTGGCGCTCTTGCCGGAGCTGCCGCTGACCTTCGTGGAGCCCGACCTGTCGGTCACCATCGTGCGGACACAGCGGAAGCCGACGAAGCTGCGCGGCTGGTTCTGGTATTCGTAGGAGCGCCAGGCGCTGCGAATCATGCTCTCGGGGTCCTTCCACGAGCCGCCCCTGACGGATTTCTTCTTCAGGCGGTAGGGGTCTTCCTTTGCCGCATTGTAGGAGAGTTCGGGGTTCATGTCGGCCATGCTCTCCACGCCTGCCTCGGTATAGACGGTGCTGGTCCACTCGGCCACGTTGCCCGCCATGTCGTAGAGTCCGTTGCTGTTGGCAGAGAAGATGCCGCACTTGCTGGTGATGAGCGAGCCGTCCTTTGTGTAGTTGCCGCGGTCGGGCTTGAAGTTGGCATAGAAGCAGCCCTTGTCGCTCTTGACGTCGAGGCTTTCCCAGGGGAAGGGGTTCCCCTCCTTGCCTCGGGCGGCGAACTCCCATTCCACCTCGCTCGGCAGGCGGTAGCGCTGTATCTGTTTGGCATATCCGCCAAGTCCCTTCATCAGGAAGTCGGTACGCCAGGCGCAGAAGGCATTGGCCTGCTCCCAGGTGACACCCACTACGGGGTAGTCGTTGTAGGCAGGGTTGGAGAAGTAGAGCTTCATGTAGCGCTCGTTGTTGGCATTTTGGAAGTCGTTGACCCAGCAGGTCGTGTCGGGATATATATTAACAATGTATGTGTTCAGGAAGTCCCACGGTCCGGAGAGCGGACGTGTGATGGTCTGGCGCACTATCTTGCCGTCGTCGTCGATCCAGGCGGTGTCCTTGCTGATGATTACGTCTTCGTTGCTGACGGCGTGGTCAGTGTTGAGGTCGCGTTCCTCGGGGTTCAGACGGTACTTGCGCTGTGCAGCCGTCACGTAGTCATAGACTTCGTAGCGGTAGTTCATCTGGCTGGCATCGAGCATCTTCGTGCCGTCGATGGGATGGATGACATAGACGCTCTGTATGGCGCGGTCCTCGTCCTCGTTGGCTTTGCGCCAGGGGATGGGCTTGCTCCAGTCGAGGTGAGGCGTGATGGGGTTACCCTCCTTGTCCTCCTCAATTTTGTAGGTCTCGTCGCCTCCGTAGGCAGGGTCGGCCAGGCGCTCGCGGATGATGCTGTCGCGCACCCAGTTGACGAACTGGCGATACTTGGCGTTGCTTATCTCGTGCTGGTCCATCCAGAACCCGTCAACGCTGATGTCGCGCAAGGGGAACTCTGTACCCCATAGCGTGTCGTTCTTCTCAAGGCCGATTTTAAGTGAGCCCTTGTGTATGGGGACCATTCCGAAAGGAGTGGGTTCCGTGAAGGAGGCCCCCCTGACACCTGTCACTTCGCCTCCCACGGCATTGGCCGATGAACTGGAGCCGAGGCAGGAGGCCAGAACCATGCAGCCAATGGCTGCACCTACTAATAGCAGACTTCTTGTCTTCATATAATATAAATGTGTATATGTCTTATGGGTCTTATGTGTCCTATATGTCTTATGAGTCCTGTATGTTCTATCTTGTCCTATTATAGCAGTCTGACGGCCTTGTGCAGGTTCTTGCCTTTCTTGGTGAGGTCGAGGTCGTGCTGGTAGCCGACGAGTATCTCGTGTGTGCCGTTCAGTGCACCGACTCCGCCGGTATAGAGCTCGTAGGAGTATCCTATGTTGATGCCGTGGAAGTCGAAGCCCAGTAGCAGACCGGCGCTGATGGTGGGGCTGTACATGAGGCCGCCGTATATTTT
Source organism: uncultured Bacteroidales bacterium (assembly GCA_902763865.1). Lineage (GTDB taxonomy): Bacteria > Bacteroidota > Bacteroidia > Bacteroidales > Bacteroidaceae > Physcousia. The sequence goes on from CACWTR010000009.1 coordinate 40,356, forward strand.
GTGCTTGTTGCCGTCATAGAGGAGGCGGGCGTTGATGTCGCCTCGCCAGAACTGGAGGTCGGAGCGTACCATTGCGTCCATTGCCAGCTTGTAGCGCGGATGGCGGAAGGTCAGGGTGTATCCACCCTGAACGAGTACCGTCGGGTCGATGCTTACCTCGTGTGTCTTGTCATCGCCCAGCCTGACGGTCGGCCCGAGCAGGTGGACTGCACTCACGCCGACGTACCAGAGCTTCTTGTAGGTGTAGCGCAGGCCGACGTCGAGGTCAAAGGCGTTGCCCTTGATGTCGTTGGAGGCGAAGGCCGGGTCGCCGGAGTCTCTCAGGTCGAGCTCCGAACCGTTGAAGCCCACCATGAGCAGTGCCGGACGCACGCCGATGCTCATCCGCCCGCCGAAGAGCTTCGGGTGGAAGGCATACTGAATCTGTATCTTCTTGTTCGAGAAGGCTCCGATGGCGTCGTTGAGGAAAGCTGCGCCTACGCCGTGCTTCGGTCCGATGAAGAAGAGGGGCATGTCGGCATTGATGAGCATCGTCTTCGGTGCTCCCTCGAACCCCACCATCTGCATGCTGTAGGCACCCTGTACATTAAGCTTGCTGTCGAGCCCTGCCGCTGCGGGGTTGTAGTAGGACTGGAGTGCCCAGGTGTTGGTAAACGCCGCGTCGAACTGTGCCCTTGCGCAGAGGGACACGATGAACATACCTATCCAGAGCAGTCTTTTCATCCTATGCTTAATAACGATGTGGGTTGCCGGTTTATTGTGTCAGGCAGGGCATAATTTTTTCAAACATTCATTTTTCTTCTCAATCAGGCAGGGCAGGAGGCGGGAACAAGCCGGCAAATGCGGCATTGTGCTGTGACTTGCACAGCACGAAGAGTCGGCAAACGCGCAGTGGTGTTGCAGCAAAGAAAAGGACGTGCCAAAATGAGGGAAGAGGGGACGCCATGCTTCGCATCGATTTTTGCCACGCGAGGAACAAGCGTTTGCCTCGTGAGGAAAAACCGTTTTCCTCACGAGGCAAAGCCTTAGACGTCGTGAGGCTTGACTATGGTTTGCGGAAGTCCTCCCAGCCATCGATGTCTTCGATGTAGGTACCGGTCTGTGTGGGAGCCACCTTCTGATACTCTTCCTTGCTGACTTTGGTTATCGTCGAATCGTTCTGCAGCATGTACTCTATGCCTTCGGAGACGACTTCATTGTTCTTGATGGTGAAGGTTTCGACGGTTGCTCCCGTGGCGGCAGTCCGGCTGTTCTTCAGGCGGATGAACTGCGAGATGAATGAACCGTCGCGATTGCTCCCGCTTCGTACGATGACGCCGTCCTGCGTGATGCTGATGCCGGTTTGCGGATAATCGACGAAGGTGATGAGGTGCAGCGAGTCCTTGACGAAGGTGAAGATGGCGGCATAGGGCTGTTCGCCGCGCAGCAGAATCTCGGGACGCTTGTCATCGTCCAGGTCGGTCGAGATGAAGAGGGAGGGCGTGTTTTGCTTGTAGTCAAGTGACTTTCCCTTCTTTATATCGACGGTGCCTATCTGTTTCCATGCTGCCGAGAGTGCTTCCTTGGTGCATGGAAGTGGGACTTTGTCGAGCTCTGTTATTTCCAGATCGTCGTCTGGCATGATGCTGTCTTCTGTCTCTGCACCACTGTTCTCTGCGTCATCTGTCTGCGATGAGCCGCAGCCCGTCGGCAACATAGCCGCTGATACCAAAATGATGGTGGAAAGGATTTTTCTCATGTCTGTGTCGTGTGTTTTGTTCTTTGAAGGACAAAATTACGACTTCTTTTGAATCCTGCCAAGAAAACTCCGAACTATTTTGCGACACCTGCCAAATTATGAAGAAATATGTTGAAAATGCTTCCTGTTTCATCTTTTTTCGCTATCTTTGCAGCCAAAATTATTCATTTATATAAACAAGTATATAAACAAGGTATAAGAAATGGCACAACAAGAAGATGTTTTCAAGAAAATCGTGTCGCACTGCAAAGAGTACGGCTTCGTCTTCCCTTCAAGTGATATCTACGACGGACTGGGTGCCGTCTATGACTACGGTCAGAACGGCGTGGAACTGAAGAACAACATAAAGCAATACTGGTGGCAGAGCATGGTGCTGCTGCACGAGAACATCGTGGGCATCGACGCTGCCATCTTCATGCACCCGATGACGTGGAAGGCCAGCGGACACGTGGATGCCTTCAACGACCCCCTCATCGACAACCGCGACTCAAAGAAGCGCTACCGTGCCGACGTGCTCATAGAAGAGCAGATGGCGAAGTACGAGGACAAGATACAGAAGGAAATCGAAAAGGCCCGCAAGCGCTTCGGCGACAGCTTCGACGAGGCGAAGTTCCGTGCCACCAGCGAGCATGTCCAGGAGCATCAGGCCAAGTACGATGCGCTGCATCGCCGCTACCAGGAGGCCATGAACGCTGAAGGAGGCATCGACCTCGACGGCCTCAAGCAGATTATCCTCGACGAAGGCATCGTCTGCCCCATCAGCGGTACGCGCAACTGGACCGATGTGCGCCAGTTCAACCTCATGTTCAAGACGGAGATGGGCAGTACTGCCGACGGCGCATCGATCATCTATCTGCGCCCAGAGACGGCACAAGGCATCTTCGTCAACTACCTGAACGTGCAGAAGACGGGCCGCATGAAGCTTCCCTTCGGCATTGCCCAGATAGGCAAGGCTTTCCGCAACGAGATAGTTGCGCGTCAGTTCATCTTCCGTATGCGCGAGTTCGAGCAGATGGAGATGCAATTCTTCATCCAGCCCGGCACGGAGCTTGACTGGTTCGCCAAGTGGAAGGAGACCCGCATGAAGTGGCACCTGAACCTGGGCTTCGGAGCCGAGAACTATCGCTTCCACGACCACGACAAGCTGGCCCACTACGCCAATGCTGCCACCGACATCGAGTTCCGCATGCCCTTCGGATTCAAAGAGGTGGAAGGCATCCACAGCCGCACGAACTTCGACCTCTCCCAGCATGCCAAGTACAGCGGCAAGAAGATAGAATACTTCGACCCCGAGCGTAACGAGAGCTATACGCCCTACGTCATCGAGACCTCCATCGGCGTAGATCGCATGTTCCTCTCCATCATGTGCCACAGCTACGAGGAGCAGCAGTTGCCCGACGGACAGTCGCGCACCGTGCTCCACCTGCCTGCCGCCCTTGCGCCGGTCAAGCTTGCCGTCTTCCCTCTGACGAAGAAGGACGGCATGCCCGAGAAGGCACAGGAGATTATCAACGACCTGCGCTTCCACTTCAACTGCAAGTACGAGGAGAAGGACCAGATAGGCAAGCGCTACCGCCGCATGGACGCCATCGGGTGCCCCTATTGTGTCACCGTTGACCCGCAGACCCTCGAGGACAATACCGTCACCCTTCGCGACCGTGACACGATGGAACAGCGTCGCGTCAACATCAGCGACCTGCGCTCCATTATCGAGGACAAGGTGAGCATCACCTCTCTGCTCAAGAAACTGCTCTAAAGGAAGTCACTCTCCTCAAGTCCCATAAGCCCCTCCCCCTCCCCGGGGGAGGGAAACAGACAGATAGAATGAAAGGATTATTGAAAGTCATATTCCCCGTTTCGCTGCTTCTCCTTGCCTCGTGCACGAGCAGTGAGGTGGAGGACCCGCGTCCCGACTGGGAGGCACGCAACGCTCTATGGTTTGCCGAGGTGTACGATACCGCGGCAGAGGCTATTGCCCAGGCAAAGGCACAGTACCCCGACGGCAACGAATGGGAGCAGCACTGCGACTGGCGCATCTACAAGACTCTGCTGAAGAGCCAGGACGTGCCGGGTGCGGCCACGGACCATATCGTCTGCAAAATCAACGAGCGCGGCGAGGACCGCTTCCCTTACGACGACCTATGGAGTGCTGCTTATACCGACAGCGTCCGCCTCTACTACCGAGGCTGGATTATGGACAATGGCTATCCGGACAGCAAGGACAACATGACCGTCTTCAGCCAGACTTACTACGGCGATTTCAACGAGACGACCGCTGCCCCTATCGCTATGCCTGTCACCAGCACCGTCGAGGGATTCATGACAGCCGTGCAGTACATGGTGAAGGGCGACGACTGGCTGGTCTATATCCCGCAGCAGCTGGCCTACAAGGAGACTGCCTCCGATGCCATACCTGCCTACAGCACGCTGCTCTTCCGCCTTCGCATAGAGCTTGTCCACAGGAGCGGCACAGGCATCTCGGAGTGGAGGTAGGGACATTTACCATTTAGCCATTTACCATTTACCCATTTAGCCATTTAGCCGTTGACCATTTACCATTTAGCCGTTGACGGTTATCACCTGATGTTGGCGCGGATTTTAGCGAGGTATGCTCCCAGGGCTTCTTCGTCGTGATTGTCGATAATCTGAATCAAGTCCTTCAGTTCGGAGCGTATGCCTTCGACGTGTGCCTTGGTGCGCGGGTTGAAGAGTATCTCGCGCAGGAGTGTGTCGTCCTCGCCCAGGACGCCGCGTGCTATCTTCAGGTGCCGCTTGAATGTCGTGCCCGGAGCATCCTGATGCTTCATGACGGCTGAGAAGACGAAGGTGCTGACGAAGGGCACCGACAGGCTGTAGGCCATTGCTTCGTCGTGCTCGTCGAAGCTGTATTCGTGGACGTTCAGCCCGAGTCTGCGGTAGAGGTCGAGGAAGAAGATGCGTCCCATGTAGTCGCCCTCGTTGATGACGATGGCGTTCTCCGAGGAGAGCGCTCCGAGGTTGGCAAAGGTGGGGCCGAACATCGGGTGGGTCGAGACGTAGCGTCGGCCTGTTTCCTCGTAGAAGTCCTTCAGCCCTGTCTTGACCGATGCGATGTCCGAGATGATGCAGTCGTCGGGCAGGCAGGGGATGACTTGGCGGAAGACATCGGTGGTGTATTTCAGCGTAACGGCATTGATGACGAGTTCGGGGCGGAAGTCGCGAACCTCGTCGAGCGACGTGAAGCGCTGCGTGTTGTAGAGGAAGCGCATCCGCCGTGCGTCGATTTCATAGACGGCGCATTCGTGGTCGAAGGAGAGCACGTCGGTGAAGAACGAGCCCATCTTGCCTGCGCCAAGGATAAGTATTCTCATCTCGCATTTACCATTTAATCATTTACCATTTACCATTTAACCAACTCGCATTTACCATTTAATCATTTACCATTTACCATTTATTACCATTTCGCCAGGGCGGGACTTGCATCCAGCTACCGCGAAATGGTAAATGGCGAAATGGTAAATGTCATTACTTGTTGATTATCTCCATTTGTTGGCGGACGCTTTCTTCGTGGATGTGCTCGAAGATGTTCTTGATGCACTGCGTGTCGATGCCGAGCAGGGAGCCTTGTGCGCCGCGCTTGTCGAGGATTTCGCTGTAGCGACGTGTCTGCACGATGGTCATGCCGCTTTCCTTCTTGTACTCGCCGATGCTGCGGCAGACCTTCATGCGCTTGGCCAGCAGGTCGATGAGTTCGTTGTCGAGCTCGTCAATCTCCTGACGGAGGTCCTTGAGGCGGTCCGTGTGCTCCGATGTGTCGCGGAAGATGAGGCGCGAGACGATGAAGTCGAGCACTTCGGGCGTCACCTGCTGCGACGCGTCGCTCCATGCTTTGTCGGGGTCGCAGTGGCTTTCCACGATGAGTCCGTCAAAGCCAAGGTCCATAGCCTGCTGGCAGAGGGAGGCAATCAGGTCGCGGCGTCCGCTGATGTGGCTGGGGTCGCACACGATGGGGAGTTCCGGCAGCCGCCGCTTCAGTTCGATGGGTATCTGCCACATGGGTTCGTTGCGGTAGAGTTTCTTTTCGTAGCTGCTGAAGCCACGGTGGATGGCTCCCATCTTCTGTATGCCGGCGCCGTTGATGCGTTCCAGTGCGCCTATCCACAGTTCGATGTCGGGGTTGACGGGGTTCTTGACGAGCACGGTGGCGTCGGTGCCTTTCAGGGCGTCGGCCAGTTCCTGAACGGCAAAGGGGTTGGCCGTGGTGCGTGCGCCGACCCATAGGATGTCGATGCCGTACTTCAAGGCCAGCTCCACGTGCTTGGGCGTTGCCACTTCTGTGGCGACGAGCATGCCGGTTTCCTTCTTGACTTTTGCCATCCAGGGCAGTGCGGGTTCGCCGTGTCCCTCGAATCCTCCGGGCTTGGTGCGCGGCTTCCATACTCCTGCGCGGAAGATGTGGCAGCCTTTTCCGGCCAGCTGCTTGGCTGTTGTCATCACTTGTTCTTCTGTCTCAGCGCTGCACGGGCCGGCGATGATGAAGGCACGTTCCTGGTCGCTTGGCAGGTTCAGGGGTTGTAATTGAAGTTCCATTATAGTGAGTTTTTTCGTTGGTTCGTTATCTTATTCTTCGTTATAACGTTATATCGTTATTACGTTATCACGACAAATCCTTAAATCCTCAAATCCTTAAATCCCCTTATTCTTCGGAGTGCTTCGGCGAACTTGTCGTCCTTCTGGCAGAGGCTGATGCGTATGTAGCGGTTGCCGCCGGTGCCGAAGATGAAGCCTGGGGTGATGAAGACGCGGGCTTCGTGGAGGACGCGCTCGGTGAGCTCTTCTACATTATTATATATGTCGGGTATGCGGCCCCAGAGGAACATGCCTGTCTGCTCGGGGTCGTAGTGGCAGCCGAGCACTTGCATGATTTCCTCGGCGTAGCGGCGCCGGCGGGCGTAGGTCTCGATGTTGGACTGGCGGTGCCAGAGGTCGGTGTTGTCGTAGGCCGTTGCCGCTGCGAGCTGCAGGGCGCGGAAGGTGCCGCTGTCGATGTTCGACTTTACCTTCAGTATCCACTGCACGAACTGCGGGTTGGTGGCAAGCATGCCTACGCGCCAGCCGGGCATGTTGTGGCTCTTCGACATGGAGTTGAACTCGATGCAGCACTCCTTGGCCCGCGGCACTTGCAGGATGGAGAGGCGTTCCCCCTCGTTGAGGATGAAGCTGTAGGGGTTGTCGTTGACCACGACGATGCCGTGCCTGAGGGCGAAATCCACGAGTTGCTCGTAGGTCTCGCGCCGTGCCTTTGCGCCGGTGGGCATGTTGGGATAGTTGGTCCAGAGGAGCTTGACGCGGCTCAGGTCCATCCGTTCCAGTGCGTCGAAGTCGGGCTGCCACTGGTTCTGGGGCAGCAGGTCGTAGTTCACCACCTTTGCGCCGAGCAGTTTGGAGAGGCTGGTGTAGGTGGGGTAGCCCGGGTTGGGCACGAGCACTTCGTCGCCCGGGTTGACGAAGGCGAGGGTGACGTGCAGGATGCCTTCCTTGCTTCCGATGAGGGGCTGTATCTCGCTCCCCGGGTCGAGTTCTACGCCGTACCACCTGCGGTAGAAGCCGGCCATGGCCTGCCGCAGCTCGGGGATGCCTACGGTGGGCTGATAGCCGTGGGCCGTAGGCTTGCGTGCTTCCTGGCAGAGCGTCTCGATGGTTTCGGGCGATGGGGGCATGTCGGGGCTGCCGATGGCGAGGCTGATGACGTCCATGCCCTTGGCGTTCATGGCTGCAACTTCCTTGAGCTTGCGGCTGAAATAATACTCGCTGACTTCGGCAAGCCTGTCTGCCGGAGCGATGCTAAATGCTTTGTTTTCCGCTTTCATAGACACCAAGTTGTTTGAGTTCCCGCGTCAGAGGCGTGATGGCACCGAGTGCCTGATGGTAGCGCCTCTCGTCGTTGAAGGAAAGGTCGATGTAGAACATGTATTGCCACTCCTGTCCGATGATGGGCAGTGACTGTATTTTTGTGAGGTTGAGCTTGTAGAAGGAGAGCACGGAGAGGATGGCGCTGAGGCTGCCTTCCTCGTGTGGGAGGGTGAAGACGAGGCTGGCCTTGTCGATGTGTCGGGTGCTGCGGACGGCGGTTGCCGCCTCGGGCTGTGCCAGCACGAGGAAGCGCGTGAAGTTGTGCTTGTTCGTCTCGATGCCTTCTTGCAGTATCTTCATGCCGTAGATGTCGGCAGCGTCGCGATGGCAGATGGCGGCGTGTCCGTGCCGTCGCTCGCGGCTGATGTCGGCGGCGGCACCTGCCGTGTCGGACACCTCCACCACCTTCAGCCCCGGGTGCTGCGAGAGGAACTTGCGGCACTGCATCAGTGCGACGGGGTGGGAGTTGACCTCGCGGATGTCGTCCCAGCTCTCGCCGGGCAGACACATGATGCTGTGGCTGATGCGCAGCTTGTGTTCGCCTACGATGGTCATGCCGCTGTCGCGCAGCAGCTCGTAGTTGTGGAGCAGGCTGCCGGCTATGGTGTTCTCGATGGCCATGAGCCCCAGCATGTCGGGTCTCCCCTTGAGGCGGGCAAACATCTCTTCGAAGGTGTCGCAGCACTCCAGCTCCACCTCCTCGCCCTCGAAGAAGCGATGTGCGGCAATGTCGTGGAAACTGCCTTCGATGCCCTGTATTGCTATCCTTTTCATCTTTCAGTGCAAAAAAAATCCCGCTTCACTGTTGTGAGCGGGATGTGTTTCTATATCTGTTCTCTCTTATACCTTATTATATATATACGCCGACCCGCTTCACTTCATTTGCTAAAGTAAAAGTAATAGTAAAAGTCGAAGAAGTTGCTGTGATATGTCATGCGTACTTTGTTTTTACGGTGCAAAGGTATGACAATTCCTGCATTTTGCCAAGAAAACCCCCGATTTTTTTGCAAAAAGTTTTCAAGTTGTCTTTCCGGAGAGCAGGGAGTAAAGTTCCGGCGGACGCACGGGGAAGTTCTCCGCGACGCGAGGAAAAAACTATTTTCATGACGTGAAAATCAATTTTCAAATCATGAAAATCAATTTTCAAAGCGTGAAAATTAATTTTCACGTCATGAAAATAACTTTTCGACGCGTTCTCCGGGGTTTTCCTTCGCGGTGCGGAATGTTTCCCGAGGCGGCGGATGACCTTTCTGCAACAGGGCAAACCCGAGCCTCTGCCTGCGTAAATCGGCAATGGAAAAGAAAAAGTTGGGCAAATGATTGTGTATGTTGGAAATAAGTCGTACTTTTGCAGAAGCAAATAACAAGAAACACAAGGCTGAAACACATGAATCTTTATATCAGATATTTCGACGACGAGACGCTCGTGCACAACGTGGCAGAGGCACTGAATTTCCTGTCTTCCCTCGACGACGTGGAAGTCGATGGTGAGATGGCTGCAGAACTGGAGAAATTCATGAGCAGCAGCGCCATGTACCCCAAGCACATCAAGGTGCGGGCCCGCTCCTTCTTTATCGCCATCAAGACGACAGCCGCCACGATGGAGGAATTCAAGGCAAAGGGTGCAGGACAGGGCAAGGCGGAGAAGAACGCGCAGAAGGAAGCCTTGGCGCAGTACGGCAAGCCGCAGTCCGGATGGTATCAGGCCAAGATACTCTTCAAGCGCGTCATCCTCATGCCCGACACGCAGAAGTCGCATTACGTGGATACTCCCTTTGTCTGCAAAGTCAAGGCCGGCAGCATCCAGGACTGCTACGACAAGGTCGTCTCGCACCTGCGTAGCCGTCAGGACATCGACCCCCGAAGCCAGTTCCCCAGCATCAAGAGCCAGAACTTCGAGTACAGCTTCCTGGGGGAATAAGTTGACCTCCTTTCCCCCTCAGGAGGGGGACCGAATCGTATGGTTTTGCATCCGAGCATTTATGCCAAAGGCATCCCATTCCCGACCAGCCGGAGAGGATGGGTTGTCGTGTTGCTGCAGCTCTTCCTGCTGGCAGGCACAGCCCTTGCCGACAAAAAGAAAACATCGCAGACAGAGCCAATCTACGCCCTGCCCATGCCCGACGTGCTGCCCGCAGCGCCTGTGCCGGACCCGCCCCTGCCGGCAATCGGCGAGCTGCACCCCATCCTCCGCCACACGGCAACCCGGCAGCAGGGCATCGACGTATCGCACTATCAGGGACGCATCGACTGGGAACAGGTGGCCCTCAACAAGGACATACAGTTCGTCTATGTCAAGGCAACCGAGTCCTCCGGCTTCGTGGATGAGTTCTACCTGCGCAATCTCTATGGAGCTAAGCGCGTAGGCATCCCCGTAGGAGTCTATCATTTCTTCAGGCCCAACGCCAGTGCCCTGACGCAGCTGGAGAACTTCCGCAGCAACGTGGACCCCCGGCAGCAGGACCTCATCCCCATCGTCGATGTCGAGAAGCGCGGCAAAGGCTCCCTCTCGCAGTTCCAGCACAGGCTGAAAGCCTTCCTCGACGGCGTGGAGCGCATGTTCGGCACGAAGCCCATCATCTACACCGGAGTCAACTTCTACGCCAAGTACCTCGCAGGCCGCTTCACGCAGTACCGCTTCATGGTGGCCCGCTACGCCGAGGAATTCCCCGGACTGTGCGACGACGTGCCCATCCTCATCTGGCAGTACAGCTGCACAGAGGAAGTCGAAGGCATCAAAGGCCACGTAGATCGCAGCGTCTTCCTCGACCGCTACACACTGGCCGACATCCTCCTAAACAAGAAATGACATGCACATAGCCATAGCCGGAAACATAGGCAGCGGCAAGACCACGCTGACCGAGATGCTCGCACGCCATTACCAATGGGAGCCAAGGTACGAGCAAGTGACCTACAACCCCTATCTGGACGATTACTACAGCGACATCAAGCGATGGTCGTTCCCTATGGAAGTCTATTTCCTCAAGGAACGCCTGCGCGACATCATGGAGATGCAGAAGAGCGGGCGCGACACCATTCAGGACCGCACCATCTACGAAGGCGTCTATGTCTTCGCTACCAACAACAAGCAGATGGGCAACCTCAGCGACCGCGACTTCGAGACCTACATGGAACTCTTCTCGCACATGACCGACATCGTCCGCTACCCCGACCTCATGATTTACCTGCGCGCCAGCGTCCCGCACCTCGTGGCCAACATACAGAAACGCGGACGCGACTGCGAGCAGACCATACAAATCGAGTACCTCAAAGGGCTGAACGACCTCTACGAGGACTTCATCTACAACCGCTACAAGGGCCGCGTGCTCACCGTAGAGGTCGATGACATCGACTATCAGCACAACCCACGCGACTTCAAGGACATCACCGACAAGATAGACGGACTGCTTTTCGGCATGTTCCCGCTCTCTTAAACGAAGAGTGAAGAATGAAGAATCTGATACCGCCCTTAGCTTAGGATGATGAATCGTAAACCATTCCCGTTGCAAATAAACAAGTAAATAGTAAATCGTCAAATAGTAAATAAGAATCATGCATATCGCAGTAGCAGGAAACATAGGGTGCGGCAAGACCACCCTGACCAAGTTGCTCGCCAAGCGCTACGGATGGACACCCCGCTTCGAGCCAGTCGATACAAACCCCTACCTCGACGACTTCTATCAGGACATGAACCGCTGGAGCTTCAACCTCCAGATATACTTCCTCAACAAGCGCTTCCGCGATGTCGTAGAGATAGCACGCAGCCAGGACACCATCATCCAGGACCGCACCATCTTCGAGGACGCACGCATCTTCGCCCCGAACCTGCACGCACAAGGCTACATGAGCGACCGCGACTTCCGGAACTACAGCGAACTCTTCGACCTGATGATGTCGCTCGTCGCACTGCCCGACCTGCTCATCTACATTCGCAGCACCATCCCCAACCTCATCGCACAAATCAGCAAGCGCGGACGCGACTACGAGCAAAGCATACGCATCGACTACCTCACTGGCCTAAACGAGCGCTACGAAGCCTGGATAAAAGACTACCCCGGCAAGCTACTCATCGTCGATGGCGACACGCTGAAGTTCGAGTCCAACACCGCCGACCTGCAACGCATCACGGAGCAAATCGACGCCAAGCTCTACGGCCTCTTTCCCGAGGAATAAAATAAAAGAACAGATTCTTTTTTATGATTTAACCACGAATTCCACGAATTTCACGAACCGTTCAACTGCAGGTTGTCAGCTGATTATAAATTCGTGTAATTCGTGTAATTCGTGGTTAAAAGTGTTGATCGTATTTTGATATATTCCCTTCTCTTTTGTAGCAAAGCGGCTCAGAACTTGCAGCCCAGTGTGCACGTAATGGCATGCCGCGTCAGGTTCACCTCCACAGGGTCGATGGTGGCATTGGTGAGCTCAGGCGGCGCATTATTCAGGAATACAGGGTCACCAGTTGTTTCATTCGTAAACCTCGTGTCGAATGCGTAGAAATCGCCAAACTGGTTGCGGAGCTTGTAGGCAAGGTCAATGTGGAAGTTCTTGATGTGATAGCCCATGCCAAGCGTCAGGATGTTGGTTGCACCCAAGCGCATATAGTTGGTACCTGTCGCATACATCATGGCGCGGCTATCAATGTTGAACTGGTCGAAGCTGACATTCTTCTCGTAGGCCGAAGTACTCAGGTTATAGCCCAGGCGGAAGGAAAGGTTCTTGGTGGCATTGCCTTCCATGCCAACACGCAGTGTGTGTGTGCCGCGGAGGATGTTGCTGGTGAGGTCGTTCATATCCACATCCTTCACGTTGCCAGAAGTGGAACCGTCCGCGTATTCAGTGCTGGGATAGCCTTGGCTGGTGCTTGCGTATGCTGCAAACTCATAGTCGATGTCCCATGCAAAGACAGAACCGACGGTGCTGCCAATGCTGGCACGTACCTTCCAGGGCGTCCGGACGTTGAACTTCAGGTAGCTTCTCAATGCAGCATCCTCTCTGATATCGTAACCGAAGTCAAACCAAGTGGAGTTGCGCAGGCGGTACCACGTCGGAGTCTCTACAGCAAGGCCAAAGCGGAAAGGATTGTCTTTGATGGGACGTATGATGGTGCCCAGCTTGACATTGACGCCGGTTCCCCTGACCTCGCAGTTTCGGCTTAAGGCATAGTCTGCATCGCCAAATTCTTCGTAGCATGTCAACTCATTGAAGTTCATGTTGTCCACTCCGACCGTAAGTCCAAGGAAAGCACAATTGTTGATGTTCGTACTGAGGTTGAAGTCGAAAGACTGCGCGGAGCCTTCGCTACGGTGAGTGTATTTGTTGCCGTACGAAGCATAGTAGTTATAATAATACTTCTTTCCCTCGCTGTCGATGGCAGAGTTCAGATACTCTTTGTCGATGGCAAGGCCAGCTAAGTTCTCCGTACCGCTATCCCAGTATGTAAGCTCTGCCACCTGGTCCATCTGGCTGAGGCCACCCAGCTTGTCGTTTGAGGCGTAGAAGTTATGGAAGAAGTTAATCTTCTTCTGAAAGTTGAAGGAAAAGTTGATGTAGGGAACGCTTTCGCTGCCTGTCTTCATGTTAATGACGAAACCAGCTTGGTCACTGGTAGCCTTTCCTCGACTGGCTTCCTTGATGCTCGACTTTCCCCACACACCGCCGAAGGTGAAGGCAACGTCGTTCTTGCGGATAAGGCCGATGCCTGCCGGGTTCCAGCTGATGACGCTGATGTCTGCGCCGAGTGCGCCGAGTGCACCGCCCATGCCCACGTAGCGTGCCGTACCGATGACATCGGATGAGTTATTGGTGAGGCGCTCGTTCATGTAAGTGTCCTGTGCCTGCAAAAGGGGAAGGAAGCAGGGTGCAAGGAGCATGGTGGGAATTAAGATATAACGTTTCATCGTGTAATATACTATTTAAGTCATTTACCAATTGCTTTTAGTAACGCAGGGGCTGAGGGTCATTTATCTGCGGCCACCCCCTCCGCCACTGCTGCGACCTCCGCCACCGCTGAAGCCACCGCCACCGCCGAAGCCACTGCTGCGACCACCGCCACCGCTGAAGCCTCCGCCACCGCCGAAGCTGCCGCTACTGCGACCTCCTCCATAGCTGCTGCCGCTGTATCCGCGAGAACCACCGTTGCTGTAGGTGCTACTGCTTCTGGTAGAACTGTTGTTGTAGGTACTGCTGCTTCTTCTCATGCTGCCATTATTGGAGATGTTGCCACGGGAAGTAGTAGCGTTGTTGCTGCGAGTTGAGGCATTGCTGCTTCTTCTTGTAGTCATCTGGTATCCGCTGCGTGAACCCTCGGTCTGCATCCTTACGCCATCGCTTCTGGTGCCGCCGCGAGCCCCGGTTGCTGTTCCAATCCGTGTTGAACCTACACGTCTGCCGGGCTGTCTGCCGCCACCTGTGTATGCCCCGTTGCTTGCAGAGCGACGTCCGCTGTTAATGCTGGTAATAGAACGATTGCGTGTTCCGTATCCACCATGATAAACACCTCCGTAGTAGTGATGGTGCGGGTGGTGCCAGCCGTAGTACCAACTAGTGTGGTAATGGGGATAGCCCCAGCCCCAGCTTATGCTCCAACCGTTCCAGCCGACGTAGTAGTAGGGCCTGTGCCACCAGGGGTCGTACCAGCCGTAGTAGTCCCAATAGAAGGGATCGCTCAGGCAGAAACCGCGATAGCGTGCCAGGCGCGTCGTGTAGGTGAAGTCACCATCGTAGAAGCCGTCGGAGTAACCGTCGTTGTAGCCTTCGTTGTAGCTGATGACCTCATCCTTCGACGGAGCCGAGGAGACGTAGAGCGTGTCGCCCTCCAGATGGTAGGACGGCGCGTCTGTTTCCGAGGAGGTGGAGTAGCGACGGTTGTACTCGTCCACGTCGCGAAGCTGGCCGGTGTGATAGTCGGCTTCTTCCTCGTCGCTGACAGACGTGCGGGCAGGCTTGGAGGTTACCGTTATGGTATTCTTCTGGGCTTTCTTCTTGGAGGACATGAAGTACATGTCGTCGTCCTGTGCGTATGCATTAAGGCAGAGTGCCGAGAGCAGCAGGAGGGTAAAGATGTTAGCTTTCATAGTCGTATCTGTTTAATTGTTGCTGCAAAGTTACGGCAATTTATGCAATATCCAAAAGGGAAACGCCTATTTTGCGGGGGAAATTTCCCCATGTGGAGAAAAAGAAGTACTTTTGCACATATTATAATATAGAATACCGTATGAAGTACTATGAGGTAAAATGCAGGCTGCAACCGTTCAGCCAGAATGCCGCCGATGTCCTCTCGGCCTCGCTTTCCGCGATTGGGTTCGAGGCTTTCACCCAAACCGAGGACGGCCTGACGGCATACATACAGCAAGGCGAGTGGGACGAGGAAAGAATGCAAGAGGCCGTCGGTGGCTTCTTCATGCCCGATGTCAGTATCAGCTACACCTGTTCCGAAGCTCCCGACGAGGACTGGAACCAGGTCTGGGAGGAAGAAGGGTTCCAACCTATCTGCCTTCCCCTTGACCCGTCCGAAGGAGGGAAGATGATTGTCGTTCACGACGTGAAGCATACAGACGTTCCGCCGGCATCCTACGACATCCTTATATCGCCCCGCATGGCCTTCGGCACCGGCAGCCACGAGACGACACGGCTCATCCTCCGTACCCTTGCACGCATGGACCTGGAGGGCAGGAACGTCATCGATGCCGGAACAGGTACGGGCATCCTGGCAATCATGGCCGTGAAGCGCGGCGCAGCCCATGTCCTCGCCTACGACATCGACCAGTGGAGCGTGGAGAACACGCGCGACAACCTTTTGCTAAACCATATATATAATAATGTAGTCGAGGTGCAGGCTGGCGACAGTTCCGTCCTGAAGGATAGAGAACAGGCAGACTTGCTGATTGCAAACATCAACCGCAACATTCTGCTTGCCGACATGTCGCGCTTTGCCTTGGCCGTCAGGCCGGGCGGCAAGATGATACTGAGCGGATTCTATCTCGCCGATGTCCCTGTCTTGAAGCAGGCAGCAGCACAGCAAGGCTTTTCCCTGACTGAAACAGAAAGCGAAGGGGAGTGGGCAATGCTCCTATTCGAAGCGGATGCTTCTGGCGGGCGTAATGTGTGACACTACAAAACTCGGCACAATCATCGAAAGCGAACTGACAATGAGTGTACCCACATCGATGGCTGCCACCCACCACCAGTTCACCAGGACAGGCACGGCTTCGACATAGTAAACTTCCGGGTCGAGCGTAATGAGGCCGGTGTACTTCTGCAAGAGAATGAGGGCGAAGGCCAGCACATTGCCCAGCACGATGCCCCGAATGATAATCAACGAGGCAAGTCCCAGAAAGATGCGACGCACCTGCCTGTTGGGTGCGCCCAAGGCTTTCATGATGCCGATGAAGTTGGTGCGCTCTAGTATGATGATGAGCAGTCCGCTGACAGCCGTGAAGACCGAGATGGATATCATCAAGATGAGAATGACGACGATGTCCATGTCGAGAAGCTTGAGCCAGCCGAATATCTGCGGATGCTCCATCTTGATGCTCATGCTGGAATAGTATTCGCCATAGGCATCCTGCTTGTGGTTGACTTCGTTCACGACGTCAAGCAACGTCTCGTCGAGGCGCTCGAAGTCTTGCAATCTTATCTCCGCACCGGCGTATTGCTTGGCATCCCACCCCATAAGGCGGTGGATGGTGAAGATGTCTGTGTAGGCAAAGTGATTGTCGAAGTCGGTAAGGTTCGTGCTGTAGATGCCTGCTATGGTGAACTTCCTTGCCCTGACCGTCTGTTCGAAGAAATAGGCGTAGATGGTCTGTCCGACGTCAACCTGCATCTCGCGAGCCGTAGATTGCGATATGACAATCCGTCCCGAGCTGACCGAATCGGTGAACTGTGGCATCTCGCCCTTCACGAGGTGGCTGCTGATGAAGCTTTGGTCGTAGTCCTGGCCGATGCCTTGAATGGCAATGCCTCGGAAGTTGGCATCGGTCTTCAGCATGCCGGGCTTGATGCAGAAGCGGGCTACTGACGCGACACCAGGGATGGCCGAGAGGCGTGCCGTGAGGGAGTCGTCGATGACAATGGGACTATATTCCTGCTGGCCGAGGCTTTTGTAGTTGAGTACCTTGATGTGTGCGCCGAAGCCCAGCACCTTGTTCTGTACCTCGCGCTGGAAGCCCAGCACGATGGCTATGCTGACCAGCATTACGGCCAAGCCAATGGCAACACCGGCGGTGGCAATGCCTGTGGCGAGACGTGAGGCGCGTCCGCTGTTGCCGCCTTGGGCAAAAAGGCGTTTAGCTACAAACCAGGAGAACATCTTTTCTGTCTTTGGTGGTTAGTGGTTGGAGGTTAGTGGTCAGAGGAATGCGTGGAATGTTGGCTTGGGCTTATGTATCCTCTAACCTCTAACTCTTAACCTCTACCCCTTCGGTCTTTCCGGGATAAGCCTCGAGTGCCTTTCTTAAGACAAACAAGGCGCGGTTGAGGTCTTCCTTCTTCAGAACGTAGGCCAGGCGGACTTCGTTCTTGCCTATGCCGGGAGTGGTGTAGAAGCCGGCAGCAGGGGCGAGCATGACGGTCTCGCCCTCGTAGTTGAAGTCACTCAGGCACCATGCACAGAACTTTTCTGCATCATCGACCGGAAGCTTTGCCACAGTATAGAACGCACCCATCGGGATGGGACTATAGACGCCGGGGATGCGGTTCAGCCCGTCGATGAGGCACTTGCGCCGTTCTACGTATTCGTCATAGACTTCCCTGCCGTACTCTTCGGGCTCGTCGAGGCTGGCTTCGGCTGCAATCTGGCCGATGAGTGGCGGACTGAGACGTGCCTGACAGAACTTCATGACGGCCTTCCTGACTTCCGGGTTCTTGGTGATGAGCGCGCCGATGCGGATGCCGCATTCGCTGTAGCGCTTGCTGACACTGTCGATGAGCACTACGTTGTTCTCGATGCCCTCGAGGTGACAGGCACTGATGTAGGGGCTGCCCGTATAGATGAACTCGCGATAGACTTCGTCGCTGAAGAGGTAGAGGTCGTATTTCTTGACGAGGTCACGTATCTGATTCATTTCGCGGCGCGTGTAGAGATAACCTGTCGGGTTGTTGGGGTTGCAGATGAGGATGGCACGTGTCCGCTCGTTGATGAGTTCCTCGAACTTTTCTACCTTGGGCAACGAGAAACCCTCGTCGATGGTTGTCGTGATGGTGCGTATGACGGCACCGGCGGAGATGGCAAACGCCATGTAGTTGGCATAGGCAGGTTCGGGCACGATGATTTCGTCGCCCGGGTTCAGGCAGGCCAGGAAGGAGAAGAGCACGGCCTCGCTGCCGCCGCTGGTGATGATGATGTCGTCAGGCGTGAGGTTGATGTTATACTTTTGGTAGTAGCCCACCAGCTTCTTGCGATAGCTCAGGTAGCCTTGGCTGGGGCTGTACTCGAGGATGGTGCGGTCGATGTTCCTGATGGCGTCGATGGCCGCCTTGGGCGTAGGCAGGTCGGGCTGACCGATATTCAGGTGATAGACATGAATTCCCCTGTCCTTCGCTGCATAAGCCAGCGGAGCCAGCTTGCGAATAGGCGACTCCGGCATCTCTACACCTCGTACGGAAATCTGTGGCATAACAATATTTACTATTTGACGATTTATTATTTACCATTACAAATTCGCGTGCAAAGGTACGAATAAGCGAGCACAATACAAAAGAAGAACCAAAGTTTTTCTTTTTATTGTCGAGCGGAAGTACTTTCTTGCGCTCCGTTGGTGTTCATGTCAAAGGTAAAAGGATTTCTAATTCTTCTCATATCCCTCTCTATTACTTCTCATCTTCCCCTCTAATCTTTCTACCTTCCCGCTCTATAGCCTCTCCAATACTTATTCGGTGTTTCTTCGGTACTTATTCGGTACTTGTTCGGTCAAACACCGAACAAGTACCGAACAGATACCGAACAAGTACCGAACAGAAATTGGAGCAACTACAGAGGGGGTCATGCGAGGCTTTGGAGTTATATTTGAGCAGAAGATGATAGAAATATGAGGGGAATATGAGAGGAATATGAGAATTTCCCACCATCTCTTGCAGGTAAGGGAGGTTTTTCGTACCTTTGCCCTCGATAATACTTCAATAAACCTAATATTATGCGAAAACGATTCATTTCTCTTGCTCTGTTACTGTTCTCGTTGGTGGCAGGGGCACAGAAGATGGTGGTTCACATGACGAGCAACCAAACTATCGAGTTCGATGCCATGCAGTTGGACAGCATCACGTTCGTTGACGTTGACAATCCGGGCACTGACCCAGGCACCGACCCTTCGGTGACGGGTGATGCCATCAACATTACCAATAAGTCTGCAACCCTTGTGGGCTATGCTACCAGTATTCGCGACAATCTTTCTACAGACCTTCGCGTCGGCTTCATCTATTGTCTCGAAGGCACGCCTAACAAAAGCAATGGTACGCAGGTTGATGTGGCTACTACCAATGTTGCAGAAGATGGCCGGTATACTAAGACAATCGCCAATCTTCAGTCCGACGCCACATATTACTATCGCTCATTTGTCTATCAGAGCGGTATCTGGTTTTATGGTAAGGTAAAATCCTTTACGACAAAAGGTATCGAAGTGAGTTTTACGACCGGTGAAGCAACTGCCATCACCTGTTTCAGCGCCAAAGTGTCGGGCAGCGTGGCAGTACAGTTCTCTTACTCAAGCCTTTCATACGGTATTTGTTATGGCACAGGCATAGAGCCTACTACAAGCGACAATACGATGTCTGCTTCCACTAATAGTTTTACCCTGCAGCTGCGTAAGCTGACAGGCGGTACATCCTATTACTATCGCCCTTATGCCATTGTGGACGGTCAGACACGTTATGGTACAGTACGCACCTTCCGCACACTTGATGACAATGTGGTAGAGACTGGAAATATCGATAAAAAAACACTTACCGTTACTTCACACCTTACCATTGGCGGTGGAGCTTATAGTTCTCTTGTCCTTGGCGTATGTTATGCTAAGACAGAGATTCCAACTATCAATGATATGACTGTCACTACCAACGAGGTTGACGATGACAACAATTATATGGTTCAATTGATATCCCCCGGATTTGGTACCATCTATTACCGCTCTTATATTCTTATTGATGGTATTCCTCACTATGGCGTGGTGAAGAGTGTTGAAGTTACCCATGGCATTACTAATGGTTACGAATGGGTTGATCTTGGTTTGCCAAGTGGAACATTATGGGCAACCTGTAATGTTGGTGCCAATAAGCCAGAGGAGTACGGTGACTATTTTGCTTGGGGTGAGACGCAGCCTAAGAGTAAATACAACAAGAGCACCTACAAATACTGCAACGAATCTAATAACAATATGACTAAATACTGCACAAGCAGTGATTACGGTATAGTAGATAACAAGACAGAACTTGAACCTGCCGACGATGCCGCAACTGCTAACTGGGGAACTAGCTGGCAGATGCCGAGCAAGGCTCAACAACAAGAACTGATCAACAGCAATTATACCACCACAACATGGACCACACAAAACGGTGTCTACGGCCGTAAGATAACCAGCAAAAGCAATGGTAATTCCATTTTCTTGCCTGCTGCGGGCTATTGCGCCGGTACGTCACTCTACCACGCTGGCTCCTTCGGCGGCTATTGGTCGCGTTCACTCCGTACGATCTGCTCCGACGACGGACACCAACTGTACTTCGATTCCAGTAATTTCGACACGGGCCGCTTCGACCGCCCCTGTGGCCTAAGTGTCCGGCCTGTGCGTGTTCCTTGATGCTTTAGCAACTTCCGTCTGCGCCTGAGGCTTTAGCCGAAGAACAGAATAAAGTCCCTCAGCCGAACAAACCCCAATACATTTCATGTTCGGCTCTCCACCCTGCGTGAGGAGAACGCTAACCGCCGGATTTCCTGTTGTTGGAGTTCGGCGGTGGATAAGATATTAAATTATAAATTTGTGGGGCAGTTAAGACTATTTACTTTGGTTGAACACTGTAAATGGTATTTGCACGCCTATCGTAAGCCAAACTTCTTTTCGCGTTTATCTACGGTGGACATCCATTCTCGCTTGAGATTTAAGGTTGCCCGTAATGCGGCTTTAAACTCTGCGTCGGTAAATTGGCGAAAGTCTTTTTCCCCATATTTTCATTTCGTTTGCACTAATCTGCGGGCAAAGGTACGCTTTTCCCACGATACTGCCAAAAGGATTCAGTGTGTTTTTTCTTATCTTTTTCTGGTGTTTGTTTTGTTTTAGTTGGTTATTGATTAATGGTTTTGGTTATTAGGTTTGAAGTTGTGGAAATATTTTTCACTTTTCACTTTTCTTTTCTCACATTTTCTTCGTACTTTTGCAGCGGGAATATTCACCATTTACCTTTTCACCCTTATATCTTCATGCAACAACAGATTCTGCACCTCCTTTGCACAGCCGGAACGTGCCGGCTACATTTCTCTGGACGCGAGCATACACTCACGCCTGGCTGTTGCATGATAGCGATGGCAAGTCACGTGGGGCGCATCGAGCCTTCGGAGGACTGTCAGCTCTGCCAGCTCCTTCTGCCTGCCGAGCTGCAGGTGGACTGTATGCCCCACAGCAGTTACGGCACTTGCGGTTGGTTGCATCTGTTCATGCACCCCATCTTCCAGTTGGACGGCGATGCACTTGCCATCCTTCGGCGCGACTTCGAGGACGTGGCTTTCCGCTCTGCTCATACGCCGGAGGCTTATCGTCAGGAAGCCGTCCTGCAAAGTATGCGCATACTCTACCTCGATGCTATGAACGCCCATGCCGCTCTCTTTGAGCACGAAGAAGTGTCGCAGCGGGCTGCCGACATCATGTCGCGCTTCATCCAAATGCTCGAGGGCGGCAGCTACCGCAAGCACAGAACAGTTGCTTATTATGCACAGGAACTTTGCGTGACTCCCAAGCATCTTCACAAAATCTCGACGCAGGTGAGCGGTCGTACGCCAAGCTATTGGATCAGACAGTTCACTATGAT
Source organism: uncultured Bacteroidales bacterium (assembly GCA_902763865.1). GTDB lineage: Bacteria > Bacteroidota > Bacteroidia > Bacteroidales > Bacteroidaceae > Physcousia. The sequence continues at coordinate 61,999 of CACWTR010000009.1, forward strand.
GGAAATCAGACACTTGATGATGCACGGCAAGCTCACGGCAAAGGAGGTGGCAGGGAAGATGAACTTTGACAGCGTCTCGCATTTCAGTCGCTATATCAGCAGATAAAGGAAAAACAGGTAACACTCTGCGAAATCTGGGTTCGTGTGCATACAAACATTATTCATAACTTTGCAGCGCGATTATTAACACAGAAAATGGATTGCAGAGTTATGAGAATTCGTACATTATTGTTTGTGGGAGCCGGCGCCGCTGCTCTCTCTATTCATGCAGAAGAAACGCTTCGCGACACGACGCGAATGGACGAAGTGGTCGTTACCGGCACACGCGATGCTACCGACGTACGCTATTTGCCCCTGACCGTGACCAGTATCACAAACGAGACACTCAACGAGAATTATCGCAGCTCCGTCATTCCGACGGTCGTAGAGCAGACGCCGGGCCTCTTTGCTACGAGCCGGGGCGTGCTGGGCTACGGTGTCAGCACCGGCGCAGCCGGAAACATGATGGTGCGTGGCGTGGGCAGTGGCGCTCAGTTGCTTGTCCTGATAGACGGGCAGCCGCAATATGCCGGCCTCATGGGACATCCTATTCCTGATATCTATCAGACCATGATGGCCGAGAGGGTGGAGGTGGTTCGCGGACCAGCCAGCCTGCTGTACGGCAGCAATGCTATGGGCGGAGTGGTGAACATCATTACGCACCAGATGGAGCAAGACGGCATCCGGACCAACGTCCGCTTGCAGGGCGGCAGCTACGGAACCTTTCAGGCCGACGGCGTGAACCGCTACCGCATGGGCCGGTTCAGCAGCATCGTGGGAGCCCAATACCAGCGCACCGACGGACACAGGCCCAACAGCGCCTTCGAGCAGTTCGGCGGCTATGCCAAGGTGGGCTACGAGTTCTCCGACAACTGGAAAGCCGTCTTCGATGCCAATGTGACCCATTTCAATGCCAGCAACCCCGGCCCTGTCGCAGCTCCCTTGCTCGACAACGATTCCCGAATAACGCGCGGCCTGGCAAGTGTCAGCCTGAGCAACAACTACCGGAATACGAGCGGTACGCTGCGTGCCTACATCGACTGGGGACATCATCGTATCGACGACGGCTACAACATCGGCGGCACGCCAAGGACAGCACTCTACAAGCACGACGACTACATTGCCGGCATCTCGTGGTATCAGAGCGCCCATTTCTTCAAGGGCAATACCGTGACTGTCGGCCTTGACTGGCAGCACTTTGGCGGCAGTGCCTGGAATGCTGACAAGCAGACCGGCCAGAAGACATACCTTGTCAAGGATGCTGAGGGCAACATTGTAGAGAGCCAGCATGCCGACGAGGTGGGGACGTATGTCGATTTCCGTCAGGATATATGGAAGTGGCTCACCGTCGATGCCGGCCTGCGTGTCGATTGGCATTCTGTCGTAGGCACAGAACTTGTGCCTCAAGGCGGCCTCTCCTTCCACCTGACCCGCGATGCCGACATCAAGGCACTCGTGAGCAAGGGCTTCCGCAACCCCGTCATCCGCGATATGTACATGTTCCCGCCTGCCACCACCGACCTCAAGCCCGAGCGCATGATGAACTACGAGCTGGCCTACACGCAACGCATTGCGGGGAAAGCTCACGTCGGGGTGAACCTCTTCTACATCAAGGGAGAGAACCTCATCAACACGGTCCGTGTAGGTGGACGTCCGCGCAACGTGAACACCGGCGACTTCGAGAACTGGGGCTTGGAGCTTTCTGCCGACTATGCTATCAACAGCCGTTGGAGCTTGAACGGCAATTACTCCTTCCTGCGCATGAGGACACCGATTACCGGCGCTCCCGAGGGCAAGCTCTACATAGGCGGCAAGTACCAGGACAGGAAGTGGACTGTCACGGCTGGCCTGCAGAACATCAGTGGCCTCTACATCGCAGCGGGAGACAATCCGCAGAAGGAGAACTTCACCCTGCTGAATGCTTCTGTCAGCTACAAGGTGCTTCGCTGGCTGTCCGTTTTTGCCAAGGGGGAGAACCTGCTGGCTGAGAAATACCAGACCTACGAGGGCTACTTCATGCCCAAGGCTACCTTCATGGGCGGCGTAAGCTTAGACTTCTGAGAAGGAGCAGGAGGACGAAGTGCTGCTATTCAAACAGCTTGTCGTCCAAGGGCATTACCTTTAGGCTTCGCAAGTGCGTGATTCCGTTCGAGGGCTCGCTGTCGTGGTGAAAAAGCCACCAGCGGCCCTCGTATTGTATTATGCTGTGGTGAGTGGTCCAGCCGACCACGGGCTGCAGCAGCTCGCACTGGAAGCGGAAGGGTCCGTAGGGATTGTCGCCCACGGAGAGGCAGAGCAGATGGCTGTCGCCCGTAGAGTAGGAGAAGTAGTAGCGCCCACCGGCCTTGTGCATCCACGAGGCTTCGAAGAAGCGGTGCGGGTCGCCTGCCTTGAGGGGCTCTCCGTCGGCATCGAGGATGACAACGGGTCGCGGTGCCTCGGCAAATTGCAGGACGTCGTCGCTCATGCGTGCCACATAGGAGGGCAGGGCCGGTGCGTCAGGAGGACAGAAGAGTTGTGTCTTCCTGTCGGGAGCAGGGCCGAGGTCAATACCACCCTTCGTGAGCTTTTGCGGCGACTGATACCATTGCAATTGTCCGCCCCATAGTCCGCCGAAGTAGCAGTAAACTTCGCCGTCATCGTCCTTGAAGGCGCACGGGTCTATGCTGAACGAACCGCGGATGGGGTGTGTCTGGGGGATGAAGGGGCCTTCGGGACGGTCGCTGATGGCTACGCCCAGATGGAAGACTCCATTGTAGTCCTTTGCCGAGAAGATGAGGTAGTAGCGTCCGTTCTTCTCTACGACGTCGTTGTCCCACATCTGTTTCTCGGCCCAAGGCACCTGGTCAACGTCCAGGATGATGCCGTGGTCGGTCACGGGTGCTTCGAGGGGATTGCCCGAGAGGGAAAGCACGTGGTAGTCGCGCATCTGGAAGTGGCCGCCGTCGTCGTCGAAGGCCGCTCCCGTCTCGCGGTCGTGGGAAGGATAGATGTAGAGGCGGTTGCCAAACACATGGACCGAAGGGTCGGCCATGTAGTCGTCGGGGAACAGGTATCGGGTCATGCTTTATGTGTTGTTAGTTGTTTCTTGCTTCTATTTCCTTATTGATGAGGTCTATCTTCTCGTCTGTCAGTTCATATTTGGAGATGATGAACATGGCGATGAGGAGCAATGCGGCGGGGATGATGCACACAAGCCAGAGGATGCCTTCCTCGGCTTCGGGTGTCTGCTGAATGCTGCTGGGATTATAGGTGACGTAGGCAAGGATGGCCGGGGCCACGACGCTGCCCAGGGTCATACCGGCCTTGAAGAAGATGCCGGTCAGAGCATTCACGATGCCCGCGATGCGCTTACCGCTCTTCCATTCGCCATACGAGATGACTTCCGGCACCAGGGCCCACATGTAGCCCGTTGCCACAATGACACCTGTTGATTTCACGAATTGGGCCACATAGACAAGCTGCATGCTGGGTTCGTCCATCTTGGCTACGACATAGAGGAAGACCATGCCGATGATGGCGATGCTGAGGAAGATGTAGAACATGTTCTTCTTGCCGACCAGCTTCTTGATGATGGGCACCAGCGGCATGAAGATGAACGATGGCGCGGAACCCAGCCCCATGAAGATGGAGAGCTGGTCGGGCGAGCCGTGCATGTTGCTGTTGATGAAGTAGGCACCAGCCGCATTGCCGATGGACATCATGGCGAAGGCGGTGATGAAGAAGAAGGCAATGACACGCAGCGGACGGTTGTGGAAGAACTCCATCCAGAGGTCGCTGACTTTCACGTTGGCCGCCTCGCTTTCGTCCATTACGACGCGCTCCTTGCACTGGCTGAAGCAGAAAAACAGCAGGGCCAGCCCCACGAGGGCATAGATAGTCATCGTGGTGAACCAGGCGGCAGGGTCCTTGGGGAGCCCTTCTGCAGGCTCGTTGGTGAAATGTGCTATCAGCAAGGGCAGGCCCGAGCCGACGGCCAGACCGCCGCAGTTTGCCATGAACATGCGCACGGAGGTGAGGATGGTTATCTCGTCCGTGTCGCGGGACAGGGATGAGTTCAAAGCTCCGTAGGGCACATTGATAAATGTATAGAGCAGCGTCATGGCTATGTACGTGACGTAGGCATAGAGCAGGGAGGGAGCAAAGCCGTTCCAGAAGCAGAGGATGGCGAAACCCGTCAGCGGAATGCCTACATACACAAGGTAGGAGCGGTACTTGCCGAGCCTTGGGTTGTGCTTGTCGATGAGTGCCCCCACTACGGGGTCCCAGATGACGTTGGCGATGTTGCCCACCGTGAACATTACAGAGACATCGACGGCATCCAGGCCGTAGATGTCGGTGTAGAAGAACAGCAGGTACATGCATGTCGTCTGGAAGATGAGGTTCTGAGCCAAGTCGCCGGCCCCGAAGCCGATACGCGTGAGCCAGGAAAGGCGACAAAAGCCCGAGTTTGCTGTCGATTCAGTATTTCCCATGATGATTTTCTTCTCTTTTTCCTTGCAAAGATAGCAAAAAGAACGTAGAACTTCGACCATTGGACGATGTTTTTTCTTCCTTCCTGCCGTTTTTTGCTTAGTCCAAGCACTTACCGACGTGTAAGAAAACCTCAGGCAACGTGACATAAAACTATTTTCACGTCATGAAAATTAATTTTCAAACTTTGAAAATAACTTTCCGACGTGTCCTTCGCAGGTTTATCATGAGCCCTGCGGAGGGATATAAAAAGAGGATGTGCCTATTCTCCTGACAAACGAATGGCGGCGGATTTGCTTTGATGCAAACTCGCCGCCATTGCTTTTTGTTTTCCTAAGGGGAAATTAAGGAGGGGAGGCTTTTACTTCATCTTGTCGGCCAGGACTTTCATCCAGTAGCCGCCGATGACGCTGCGGGCCTTGAAGCCGACCATGTTGCCGGTCTTCGTGTCGTGCCAGTCGGAGATGGGCACGCGGCTCTTCGTCTCGTTGATATACTTGTAGAGAGGCTCGACGAAGGCTTGGAAGTCCTTGTCGTTGTCGGCCATCGCAGCGCTCCACATGATCCAGTCGCTCTTCGTGTAGTCCTTGCGGACGTCGAGCGGCAGACCGTACTTGTTCTGCTTCTTCAGGTAGTACTTCACCTCGGTCTGCATGGCGCCATTGGGAATGATGTTTGTCTTCCAGAGCTTGTCCCAAACCATGTTGTACTTCTGGCTCCAAGTCTTTTCGCCTGCGCCGTAGGCCAGTTCGTAGTGGTCCTTCACCTTGGTTTCCTTTTCCCATGCGGCAGCCATCTCCTTGGCTTTGGCATTGTAGCGGCTGTAGATGTCGTCCTTGCCCATCATCCTGGCAATCTCGGCATAGCCTGCCACGCCCATGATGGCCTTGATAGCAAGGTTGCAGTTGCCGGCCCAGTGGCCTGCGAAGTCGTCGGTGCAGAGCTGGTTGGCGGGATGGAGGCCGTTCTCCACGAGGTAGTCGGCCCAGGTGGTCATCGTGTCGAAATACTTTTGGACGTAGGACGTGTTGCCGTCGAGCATGCAAATGGTGGCAGCCAGGGTAATCATGTTGCCTGCTTCCTCCAGGGGCATGTCGCCGCCATAGACCTGACCGTTGGCACGGGGGTACTGGCCGAGGTCGTGGGCTGCGAAGGGCTTGGTCCAGCGACCCGAGAGGCTGTAATCGAAGATGGAGGTCATCATGGCCTTCTGCAGCTCGGGGTTGTAGGCCAGGAAGATGGGTGCTTCGGGGTAAGTCAAGTCAACGGTGTTGACGCAGCCGTTGGAGTTGTTCTCCTTCGAGAACCAGAGCAGGTTGCCGTCCTTGTCTTCAAAGAGCTTGTGGGCTGCCATCATGTGGCGGTAGGAGCCTGAGAGGATTTCGGCATACTTCTTGCCGCCTGCCTTGAGGCCGTCGTCGTAGATCATCTTGTCGAACTGGCGGCAGCGCTGCATGATGCCGGCGTAGCGGCTCTGCATCGACTTGAATGCCTGGAAGATGCTGACGCTTCCGCCGTGAGCCCAGTAGCCTTTGTAGCGGTTGTAGAAGTACTCGATGTCCTCTATCTCGTCGTAGCCCATCATCATGAAGCTGGTGGCTGTCTCTACGGAGCCGAAGTTGTGTGTGTAGGCCAGTGTGGGCATGTCGGCAGCCTTGCGCGACGTAATGCCGCGGTTCCATCCGAAGCCGCCGCGTCCGCCTTGGCTGCGTCCGCCTTGGCTGCGTCCGCCTTGCTGTCTGCGCTGCGGGAAGATGTTTCCGTGCTGCGTGAAGGCGTTTTCGATTTCGGTTGTTGCGCCCATCATGACTTCACCGTTGATGGCGGGCATGTAGAAGTAGCCCCAGTCGATGCAGATGCCGTCGCCCGTCTTGGCGAGGATGGGCTGTTCGATGGTGCCGGTGCGGACGTAGCGCACGCCTTCCTCGTTGCCCAGCGTGGTGATGGTGGCCTGCGTGTCCTTATTGACGGCCAGCAGGGGAGAGGCGCCGAAGAATATCTGCACGTCGTGCTTCTTCCCGTCGGTTGCCCTTACCTGATAGGAGATGTAGTTGATGGGCATGGAAATCAGGTCGTAGTCGTCGATGAGCATGGGTGCGGTGAAGACGAGGTCGAGCTCAACGGGGCCGCACGAGAAGGTGTAGTAGGTGTTGGTGGCAAGCACGTCGATGCTCTTCTGCTCGGCCAGCTTGATGTCCTGACCTTGGGGCTTGATGTTCTTGTAGAGTCCGAAGTCAGCATAGGCGCCGCCCGTCGTGTTGTGGCAGTGAGCGGCGATGGTGTTGCTGCCCGAGTGCAGGAGCTTCTTGATGTCGCCGTCGGCATGGAGCACTACGCCGTTGACCCATGTCTCGCCCGTATCGGCCACCTTGGTGCCGTTGACGTAGAGCTCGAATACATCGTCGTGGCTATACTTCAGATAGAGGTCTTCCTGCAGGTCGAAGTCGCTCAGGTTGACGTTGCGACGAATGTAGATGTCGCTGCCCTGACGTCCCCAGCGGCTGTTGATGTTCTCGCCTTCGCTGCCCCAGGCGGCCTTCTCCGTCTTCCAGCTGCTGTCGTCGAAAGAGGGTTTTGTCCAGCCTTCGCCGCTTTGCTTGTCGCGGCTGACCTTGCCTTCCCAGGCTTCTTCGTCGGACATGGGGGCAATGGAGGAGAGGATGTACTCCTGCTGTGCGCCCATGAAGCGGTAGGTGGTGCCATCCACGCGGAGCAGGCCGAGCAGGGGCTTCTCGTCGTTGGTCCAGTGACGCGTCGTGCCGTCGGTGAGCTTGTCGTAAGGGCTCCAGATGGAGAAGTAGGGGTCGTTGACAATCAGAGGCACGGAGGGCAGACGCAGGTCTGTCGCCGCATAGGGCTTGAAGAGGTCGGCTGTCTGGGCACTTGCCAAGGCAGCTACTGCGACAAGCGCAGAAAGGAATGTTTTTCTCATTTGAATTATTGTTTAGTGTTACCTGATTATTCTGATTATTCTGATTACTCGGAGTACTCTGATTACTCTGATTATTTGGAGTACTCCGATTACTTGGAATCCTTTATCTCATTGGCGGGAAGGCCGAGATGCGGAGCCTTGCAGCGCCCATCGGGATGAGTGTAATCTCCTCCATCTTGCCGCGGCGCTGGTCGGGGTCGGGCAGTATCTGGCAGAGGCCCGTGGCGTCCATGCCCCAGCCCTCGACACGAGCTCCGCGGGCTTTCACCGTGAGGGGAGTGCCTTCGTGACTCCAGGGGTAGTTGTTCTCGGGCCAGGGCTTGAACTCAAGCTTCATGTGCTTCAGGTTGTCGGCCACGGCATAGTTCCAGGGCGAGTCGGCATAGATTTCATAAGTCGGCCACTTGCTCGGGTCGGCGGTTGCCTGCCAATGCGAGTCGCCGATGGCGGTCTTGCGGCTGTCCTTCTCTTCGTAGCGCTCCTTTATTTTGAGGCTCAACGTGAGCGGGCCGTAGTTCACCGAGACGCTGTTCTTGTTGAGGGCCCAGACGCGCTTCGTCAGGCGCATCGGGAAGTGCAGGCATACCACGTCGCCGTCTGCCCACTCGCGGCTGATGCGAAGCAGGCCGCAGCTCACCTTGTGGTCAACGGTTTCGCCGTTGACAGTCACGTGCGCCCCCTCGGTCCATGTCGGGATGCGCAAGTAGAGCGGGAAGGTGGCGGTACGCTTCTTGCCAAGGCCCGAGACGCTGACTTTGATGTCCTCGCTGAAGGGGTAGTGCGTCTGTTCGTCGAGCACGACTTCCTTGCCGTCGGCCACCTTGAGCCGAGCCGTACAGTCGCCGTAGATGAGCAGGGCAGCTCCGCCGTCGGCACTGGCCAGGACAAGGTTCTCGGCATAGTAGGGCCAGCCCATCGAGTGGTTGTGCTGGCAGCAGCGCGAGCTGAAGGGGTTCATGCAGAAGAACGGGCCGCCGTTATCCACGCCGGGGTTATGGTTGTTGGAGTCGGCCTGCACCTGATTGGGGCAGGTCAGGTAGCGCAGGGCCCGCATGTCCTCGGTCAGGGCTGCGGGGTAGTCGTTGAAGGCCACGTCCTCGAGGTTCTCCATCCATAGGAGGTCGCCGGTCTGCGCCATCAGTATCTCGTCGGAGAGCATCTGCTCCACGAAGCCACAGGTCTCGGTGCCCTGACGCGGGTCGATGTAGCCGTGCCGACAGTTCTCGTCCGAGCCGAACATGCCGCCCGGCACCTGCCCGTAGATACGACGGATAAGCCAGTAGTCGTTGTACGTGGACTTGAGGGCAGCCTTGTCGCCGCTCACCAGGTACCATGTTGCGGGCTCGCGGAAGCACTCTGCCACGTTGACGTTATGCCAGTTGGGCAGTCCGCTCTCCTGCATCCAGTTGGCCGTGCAGCGGTGTATCTTTGCGGCAAGTTCAAGCAGGAAGGGCTCGCCCGTGCGGTTATAGAGCCAGATGACGGAGAGCAAGTTGTCGCCGCCACGCGAGTTCTCCCAATAGTCGCGCAGGAATTTCTCGTCGGGGTACTGGAGCTGCCACTTGTAGTAGGCGGTGAGGACGGGCAGGACGCGCTCGTCGCCGCACCATTCGTAGTAGTCCTGCAGGATTTGCAGCGCAAGCATGTTGGCCCAGAGCTCGCGTCGGCCATCCTTGTTCTCGTTGACGGGGCCGAGGAAACCGTCCGCCTGACTGCTGCGCAGGATGCCTTCTATCCAGAACTTCGTCTCGTCGAGCATCGCCTTGTCATTCAGGATGTAGGCGAGGTTGGCATAGCCTCGGAGCCAGTACGGCACTTCCTCCCAGCCGTGACTGCCGCTTGGCTCGAGCCAGGCATTGCCTTTCTTGTCGAGCCAGTCGCTGATTTCGCCAAGCTGTCCGCTCAGGCCGTTCTTCTGCCTCAAGAGCATTTCGCCAATCCAGCCGCGGGGCGTGACCGCTGCGGGAGGCAACTTGATGAAAGGATTGTGGGGCAGGGGAGCACGGTTGTTGACATAGAGCGTGGATGTAGGTTTAATGTCGCCGGGCTTCACCATTTGTGCCTGTTGAGCCATGAGTGGCAAATGGAGCAGCAAAGCTGCCATGAGGAAAGCTTTTTTTACGTGCATAGTGTCAATTCTGTGTATTTGGGCTGTAAAGGTACGACTTTTTTTATCAAAAAGCAAGTGCAGCCCCTATTTTATTGACAAAGAACCCCTGAAAGGCCCATTTGCCTCATTAGGCCCATGAAACCAAAAAGCGGGCCCGGCTGCTGCCGGACCCGCTGGATGGTTGGTGAGATAATCGGGAATGTTACTTCCTGACAATCTTCTTGCCGCCAATGATGTTCACACCCTTCTGAGCCTTGCTCATGCGCTGGCCGAGCATGTTGTAGATGCCTGTCGAAGCGTTTGTGGTGTTGCTGTTGATTTCATCGGAAGCGATACCCTTGATGGCATCGATGTCGATCTCACCCTTGCCGTAGTACCTGAGGCGCCAGTTGTCAACTACACTCCAGTCGCCGGGAGTCCTTTCCTCGTAGAGGTCCTTGTAGATACCAATGCTGACGTGTCCGGGATCTTCCTCGGAGATGGTGAAGGGAAGCTGGTTCTTGTAGAGGCCGCAGGGGAAGTATTCTATGCCGGCCTGGTCTGTAGCGTTCAGAGGCTGGCCGCCGTAGGTGCCGGGTGTCTGCAAGCCCTGGTCAGCACCGTAGCCGATGCCGGGAACCTGGTTGGCCTCGATGTGGATGGGAGCGAGAGGAATGGTCTGCCAGCCGTTGTCCGTGTTGTAGGGATCGGAATCAGCGCCGGCAAAGATGACGGCAAGCTGTGCTACAGGCTGGTTGGCAAGAACCTTAGCAACGTGGGTTGACTCGATGCCGTCGCGGTAGTAGCCCTGTACTTCGAGCACATAAGTGCCTGCGGGCAGTGCATCCTCGCCTTCTTCGGGCCAGAGGTCCTGAGCGATGGTAAAGTCAGAAGAGTTGTAGGACTCGAAGACGAAGTTGGCATGGTCCTCGCCGCGCCCGAGGACGCTGCCTTGGTTGAATATCCATTCATCGATGGACCAGCGCTGGTCGAAGCCGGGGTTCTGGATGAGGAACGTGAGGTCAGCGGGATTCTCTGCAGAGGCAGTCTTGATGAAGCCAAGCATCTCTTCGCGGCTGATGAACATCCACTGGTTGGTCTCCAGCTCAGGAGTCTTGCAGTCGGTATCGACCACATAGTAGGAGGGAGCATAGGCGTTGTCGCCGCTGCGCAGGCCGAGCAGCTTCTTGCCGCCGCCGACTTGAGTCTCGTTGCCTTCTTCGTCGGTAACGGTCTCAATGGGGAACGTCTGGCCGTACTGTGCGATGTTATATACGTTGGGCTTGCCTTCAACGGGGATGATTTCCCAGGTATTGCCGGCCATCGGGCAGTCGATGTAACCGTTCCAGCCCATGAAGTCCATTGAACCGAGATCACCATTGGGACGGAAGGTCTCGATGTAGTATGCGCCTTCGATGTTCTCTTCGCCGACAACTTCGCCGTCTTCATTGGTGACGTCCTTCACGGCCTGAACGAGCATCATCGGGTTGGATGCGTATTCTATAACGAGGTGTGCGCCCCATGATTCACCGCCGCCGAGGAAGTTCTTGGCACCTACATTATATATATAGTACTTGGGAGTTCCTTCCCAGTAGCCAATCTCATTGAGGGTCACTGTCTGCGGAGCGGTGCCGACAAACTTCTCGGTGTGGCGCTCCATGGCTGTTGCCTTGCGTGCCTCGCGCAGAGGATTGATGTACTTGTTGATGTCGTTTGCTGTGGCGCAGGTGTCGAGGGCAGCGGCGGCATCGTCAAGTGCGGTGCCCCAGTAGCCCTTGTCTTCCATCTTGCGGCAGATGTCCCATGTGTCCTTGAGCGTCTTGACTGTGCTGCTGTAAGCGAAGATTTCGTTGATGCGAGTCCTCAGCTCTCTTGCATAGTTCCTCAGCTCTGCGGGGTCGTTCCTGTTCTCTTCGAAGTACTGGTTGGCCTCGTCGATGATGGCCTGTATGTCGGCTTTCATCCTGTTGGTCAGGAGCACGTCGCTCTTGGCGTATGCGATGGCGTCGTTGAAGAGCTTGACACACTCTTCGTAGTTCACCTCGGTGACGTTGATGCCGCAGTCGTAGAAGTAGCCGCCCCAGTTCTGCTGGATGTAGGTGGCGATGACGTTCTTGCCTACGTTGAGGTACTTGGCGGGGATGTGAACCTGTACGGGATTCTTGCCGCTGGTCCAGCCTACGTTCTTCTGCAGCAGGTGGCCGTTGACGTATGTCTCGTAAACGTCGTCGTGGCAGACGTTGAGCTCGTAGGAGAGGCGGTCGTTGATCTTGTCGAGCTCGAAGTTGCGGCGAATCCAGTAGTTGGAGCTGTGGCCGGTTTCTTCGAGGATGCCGCTTGGCCAGATGCTCTGCTGCTCGGGCATGTAGCCTTCGCTGCCAGTGGGCATCATCTGGTCGTCCCACATGGAGTCGTCGAAGTCAGCCTGTGTCCAGGCCAGTGTCTCGACGCGACCGCTGATTTCGGGAGCAACTGATTCCTCGTAAACGACTTCTTCATAGTCGTAGGTTCCTTCTTCAATCTCTTCCGGTGTGGCATCTCTGTAGTCGCCTTGTCCGTCGTTGAGTTCCTGGTCCCAAGTGTAGTACTTGACGACGCGGTTCTTCATGTAGATATAGTTGAAGTAGGGTGTGCCTGTCCAGAGGTCAACGGCATCTTCGCCTTCACCTTCTGTGACGTCAAGCAGTGACATTTCCTTGATGGTGACGTTGGCACCTGCCTCGCCGCCGCCGAAGTCGAAGACAACCTTGAAGTTGTTGACCTCCTGACCGAGGAAGTCAAACTCTACGAGTGTGCCCTCGTATTCCTTGCCTTCTTCGGGAGCTTCGATTTCCACTTCGTCATAGGCCAGTTCGATTTCGTCGTTGTCGTTGTCGGTGAGCTTGACGGTGACGTTCTTGAATGCCTTGTCGCTCTCGAGTCTGACGGAGAACTTGTAGTCGTTGCCCTCAACAATCTTGATGGGAGTCTTGAAGTGGAGCTGTTCGGCCCAGTAGCCGTCGGTGTCGTTCTCGGGGTCGCTGAAGCCGGGCATTGTGAAGGTATAGACATCGCCTTCCTGTGCCTCGAAGAGGGGCGACCAGGGGTGGTGCGGGTTGTTGCTGGGCGACTTTCCGTCGCGGTTGTAGCCGCCGGTGTTGTTGAAGAGGACTTTGCCTTCCCAGGGAGTGGTGAAGCCCATGTCGAGGCCGCCTTCCATCTTGGTGTAGAGTCCGCAGTCGGCAAAGGCGCCGCCCCAGTTCTGGTGAACGTGGAAGGCGATGACGTTCTCTTCGCCGCCCAGCTTGATGAGAGCCTTCTGCTCGTCGGTCAGCTGGATGTACTCGGCATTGTTCCATCCGTTGGCATAGTGTGTGTTGCCAGCATCATCGACCCATTCGCCTTCGTAGCCGGTGCGCTCGAAGACGAGTTCGCCGTTGATGTAGTACTCTGCGGGAGCGTCATCGTGGCCGCAAGCCAGATAGACGGGACCGGAGAGGAGCTGGTCGGTCGTGAAGATACGGCGCACGTAGATGTCGGCCATGATGCTGCTGGTGGTCCACTTGTAGGAGGGACGTCCGTTGAAGGTGTCGTCGCTGCTGTAGGGTGCTGTGCGCTCTTCCCAGAGGATGGGTTCGAAGGTGTCGAGGTTGATGTCATCTTCCTTGGCACCCATGTCGAAGCCGGGCTCGAACCACTGCAGTCCGGCGGCGTCTTTGTTAGGAGTGAAGACGTTCTGGTTGTAGTTGGGGTTGGTGTCGTTCCATTCCCCGTAAGCTACGCCTGTGTTGTACACCCAGGTCCAGGCTTTCCACTCGATGTCGCCGTCCCAATAGGATGATGGCAACACGATTACGTTTGCACCGACGGGGGTCAGTCCGTCTGCTGCACTTGCCATCATCGAGAACAGCGCAGCCGCAAAGAGAAGTAATGATTTCTTCATGCTGTCTGTTTTTGAATTGTTAATACTTATTTGCCATTCTGCCCGCAAATTTACCAATTTTTCCTCTAAGTTCAAAACAAAATTGCACAAAAGTTTGTTTTATTTAACATTAATTTTTAACTTTGCAGGTAAATAAACAACAAGAAGGATGAAATTCATATCACTTGGCTCGGGTAGCAGTGGCAATTGCTATCTCCTGCAGTCGGGCGAGACATCCATACTGCTTGATGCAGGCATCGGCATCCGTTCCCTGAAGAAACACCTCAGGGACATCGGGTTGAGCCTGGAACAAGACATCGCGGCAGTATTCGTGACGCACGACCATGCCGACCACATCAAGGCAGTGGGGAGTCTTGCCAGTGACTGCGGAAAGTCCATCTATGCCACGCACCTTGTGCACGAGGGTATTGCGTGCAACCGTTGCCTTCACATCCGGATACCGTCCGGTTGCGTAGCCTTCATCGAGAAGGGAGCGACGCTGGAGATGGGCAACTTCCGCATTACAGCATTCGACGTGCCGCACGACAGCCGCGACTGCGTGGGCTATGTCGTTGAGGCGGACGGCGTGCGCTTCTGCCTCATTACCGACGTGGGGCACATTACCGACACCATCCGCGAGCAGGTTGGGCTGGCGAACTACTTGGTGCTGGAGTCGAACCACGACGTCAACATGCTCTCGATGGGTAAGTACTCGGCCTACCTGAAGGAGCGCATCAGCAGCGACAAGGGGCACCTGAGCAATGAGCAGGCTGCGGGTCTGCTGGCCGAGTATGCCACGCCGCAGCTCCGTCATGTCTGGCTTTGCCACCTGAGCGAAGAGAACAACCATCCCGAGCTTGCCCGCAAGACGGCAGAGGCTGTACTGCGTCGGCATGGCATCATTCCGGGGGTCGATTTCGGACTCGATGTGCTGAAGCGTAAAACGCCATCAGAGTTCTACACATTGAGCTAAAATGGTGCAGAATCGGGGCAATAAATGCCAAATCTGCCCCCACAAAGAAAAAAAACAGTAAAAACATTTGGTGGTTTAAGGAAAAGTTCATACCTTTGCACCGCAATTAAGCAAAACGGATGCGTCCTTAGCTCAGTTGGTAGAGCAATTGACTCTTAATCAATGGGTCCAGGGTTCGAGCCCCTGAGGGCGTACAAAGAAAGGGATGAACAGGAAACGGTTCATCCCTTTTACGTTAAAACGGAAGTTAAATACGGAAGTTAAAATGGAAGTTAAAATGGAAGTTAAGCACTCCGTGCGGACAACACCTTTGATGCAGAAGCTACTGTCCGTGAGCGAAGCGAATTAACTTCCACGAGCGAAGCGAGTTTACTCCCGCTTTTACTTCCATGCTAACTCCATTAATATTATTTATAATGTATAGAACAAAGACATGTGGCGAGCTTCGGCTTGCCAACGTAGGAGAGACAGTCACCGTGGCAGGCTGGGTGCAGAGTGTCCACAACCTGGGTGCGCTGACGTTTGTCGATTTGCGCGACCGCTACGGTATTACGCAGCTTGCCTTCAACGAGGATGCTGCCGAGGAGCTGCGCCAGCAGGCCGGACGCCTGGGGCGCGAGTTCGTGGTGCAGGCCACGGGCACAGTGGCAGAGCGCTATTCCAAGAACAAGAACCTGCCGACGGGCGACATCGAGATTCTCGTCAGCGAACTCAACATCCTGAACGAGAGCCTGACGCCTCCTTTCACTATAGAGGAGGAGAGCGACGGCGGCGATGACATCCGCATGAAGTACCGCTACCTGGACCTTCGCCGTCCCTGTGTGCGGAAGAATCTGGAACTGCGCCACAAGTTCGCCTTCGAGGTGCGGCGCTACCTGGACCAGCATGGTTTCCTGGAGATCGAGACGCCCGTGCTGGTGAACAGCACGCCGGAGGGCGCACGCGACTTCGTGGTGCCCAGCCGTATGAATCCCGGCCAGTTCTATGCCCTGCCGCAGAGCCCGCAGACGCTGAAGCAGCTGCTCATGGTCTCGGGCATGGACCGCTACTTCCAAATCGTGAAGTGCTTCCGCGACGAGGACCTTCGTGCCGACCGCCAGCCTGAGTTTACGCAGATCGACTGCGAAATGTCGTTTGTGGAGCAGGAGGACATCCTGCAGATGTTCGAAGGCATGAGCCGCCACCTCTTCAAAACGCTGAAGGGCATCGACATTCCCGAACTGCCGCGCATGACGTGGGCCGACGCGATGAAGTACTACGGCAGCGACAAGCCCGACACGCGCTTCGGCATGAAGTTCGTGGAGCTGAAGAACCAGCAGCCCGACAATGCGTCGCGCGAGATGGTGGAGAGTATCTTCCCCCAGGGCTTCCAGGTGTTCGACGAGGCGGCCTACATCGGTGCCATCTGCTGCGAAGGGCAGGCCGCCTATACGCGCAAGCAGCTCGACCAGCTGACCGACTTCGTGAAGCGTCCGCAGGTGGGAGCCAAGGGACTCGTCTATGCCCGCGTGCAGGAGGACGGCAGCGTGAAGAGCTCCGTCGATAAGTTCTACGGCCCCGAGACGCTCGAGGTCCTCAAGGAGAAGATGAACGCCAAGGCCGGCGACCTCATCCTCATCCTCTGCGGCCCCGATGCCATGAAGGTGCGTAAGCAGCTCAGCGAGCTTCGCCTGGAGATGGGCAGCCGCATGGGACTGCGCGACAAGAGCAAGTACTCGTGCCTGTGGGTCATCGACTTCCCGATGTACGAGTGGAGCGACGAGGAACAGCGTCTCATGGCGATGCACCATCCCTTCACGTCGCCCAAGCCCGAGGACATACCCCTGCTCGACACCGACCCTGCCAGCGTCCGCGCCAATGCCTACGACATGGTGGTGAACGGCGTTGAGGTGGGCGGCGGCAGCATCCGTATCCACGACGCCAAGCTGCAACAGAAGATATTCGAGATTTTGGGCTTCACGCCGGAACAGGCACAGCAGAAGTTCGGCTTCCTGATGAATGCCTTCAAGTACGGCGCACCCCCACACGGCGGACTGGCCTACGGCCTGGACCGCTTCGTGAGCCTCTTTGCCGAGCTCGACAGCATCCGCGACTGCATTGCCTTCCCCAAGAACAACAGCGGGCGCGACGTCATGCTGGATGCCCCCGGCCCCATCGACCAGCAGCAGCTCGACGAGCTCCGCATCACGGTGAAAGGCATTTAAGCCCACAGGAAAGACAGCTTTTTGATATAACCACGAATTGCACGAATTACACGAATTTATTATTAACAGCCAACCAGCAGTTGATAAATTCGTGTAATTCGTGCAATTCGTGGTTAAAAGCTATTGGTTGTTAATTACGACGCATTCTCTTTCT
The DNA here is from genome assembly GCA_902763865.1 of uncultured Bacteroidales bacterium. Lineage (GTDB taxonomy): Bacteria > Bacteroidota > Bacteroidia > Bacteroidales > Bacteroidaceae > Physcousia. Next base: position 78,764 of record CACWTR010000009.1, read on the forward strand.
TGTTTCCGGCAAGGGGTGGCGGCGGGGGCTGGGACCTGCACCTAGGACGATGCTTGACAAATGTCGGTACTTCGCGGGGAATTGTGTCAATATGTCATTTTTGCACACTGCGGAAAAAGGTGAAAAACGGGGGTTCAACGTGTAGTTTTACCCATCGCGACACGTCGCCTCAGTCATAAGCTCACGTCCCGTTGGCCATAAGCTCACGACGTGTTTCGGGAATCGACGCGTTTCGTCCAACCGATGCATCGCGCCGAAAAGTGTGCAAAAACGGCAAGAAACGGTCAGTTTTGCAATGTGGAGCTGCCAAAACGACGTGAACAGAAAGGCCGATACATCTTTTTCTGAGATTACAAGAATCTGTAATTGAGAATGTTGGGAAACGACTTTCGTTCTGAGCGATTATTTCCCCTTTGGGGCGGAAAAGTGCGTCCAAAGGGGAAAAAGTCGATTCTGACGAACCTGCGGAAAATGGGTGTGTAAGCAAAAGAGGGTGTTTTGCTTACATATTGTCAGGCTGGCATGAGTCGGTGGTGGCCGATGCCTTTTTCTTCATCTGCGGTGCCTTGCTGAGCCAGCTGTCCGTGAAGAACCTGACGAGGAAGATGATGCCGCGGAAACACAGCTCAGTAGCCATAGCAATCCATACGCCCCGCAATCCCATCGACGAGGCAAGCATGGCGGCCAGGACGATGCGCACCAGCCAGATGCTCGAGAGGTTCATGGCGCAGGGAACGAGCGTGTCGCGGGCTCCGACGAAGATGCCGTAGCAGACGATGCTGGCGGCAAACATCGGTTCGGCAAACGCCTCGATGCGAAGAATCTGGACCGTCAGCTTCTGCACGTCGATGTCGGGCGTCATGACCGAGAGCAAGGCGGGCGAGCAACAGTACATGACGACGGCCATCAGCGTCATCATCCCTATGCCCATGCCGAGCGTGATGCGTCCGAAGCTGCGTGCCAGGAAGCGCCGGCCTGCCCCCAGGCTCTGCCCGACCAGCGTAGTGGCAGCGTCCGAGATGCCGTAGCCCGGCATGTAGCAGAGCGCTTCAACCGTAATGCCGAAGCTGTTGGCGGCAATCGCCACCGTGCCGAGCGGCGCAACGATAATCGTGCTGACTATCTGGGCTCCGCACAGGATGACGTGTTCCACGGCTATGGGGGCGGAGATGTGGAAGCTCTCGCGCAGCGTGTTCCGCTGAGGAATGAAGGTGCCGCTGTCCTGTCGCAGGGAGAGTTCCTTGCTGCGTACCACCGTGAAGTAGCACATCAGGCCCGAGCAGATGACGAAAGCCAGGGCCGTGCCCAGCACAGCGCCCACCACGCCGAGTCCTGCGCCGGGAATGGTCATTGAACATTGAACATCGGACATTGACCATTGATAGGTGCGGGTGGGGAAGATGAGCAGCCAGTTGAACACCACGTCGAGCAGGCACATCGCAATGTTCAGGATGCTGGGGACGTGCATGTTGCCGCTGCAGCGGAGCATGCCTGCACAGAGCGAGTTCAGCATCGAGAAGGGCAGGCACATGGAGAAGAACATGAAGTAGAGCGAAGCATCGTGGCAGATGTCCTCGCCTCCGCCCAACCAGTGCGGCAGGTAGCTGCTCACGCTCACGCCGATGCAGCTCAACATCAGCGCAAACAGAATGCAGGAAAGGAAGCTTTGCCTGAGCACCTGTCGCGCTCCGGCAAAGTCGTTGGCTCCAATCTTGTGCGCCACCTGCACGTAGAAACCTACGCTGACCGCGGCGCACAGGCTGCCGAAGAGCCAGATGCTGGTGCTGACCAGTCCGATGCTCGCACTGGCGTGGGCGCCAAGGCTGCCCACCATAGCTGCATCGATGTACTGCATCAGGATGTGCACCATCTGGGCCAGCATGCTGGGAAAACTCAACAAGGCGGTAAGCTTGACCTGGGAAATCCAGTCAAGCTTGCCGCCTTCTCGTATGAGCGAGAGCAGTTGGTCCTTACTCTGCGTGTAGTTCATTGATGGTGCAATCGGCTGGTGCCTTGCGGTTCTCGTCGATGATGGTTTCCCCGATGCGTCCCTCCACGATGATGCTGCCGCTCGTGGGGTTCTTGATGCTGTGCACGTCGCCCTTGATGGTTGCCCTGACGGTGCTGTATTCCAGCATCAGGTTGGCATCCTCCCCGAAGGTGCAATCAATCAGGGTCAGGTCCTCGCAGTAGCAAAGCGGCTGCTCGCCCGTGATGTGGCAGCGGACGAGGGTAAGCCCCTTGCTGTACCAGCCGAGGTATTCGCCGTTGACCTCGCAGTCGGTCAGCGTCACGTTCTCACATTCCCAGAGGGCATCCTTCGTGTTGAGCAGCGAGTCCCGTATCTCGACGTTCTTGCTGTACTGAAAGCCATAGTTGCCGTCAAGGTGCAGTCGCTCGATGCGGATGTTGTCGGTGTGCATGCCGAAGTAGTCGGCATTCTGTATCTTGCAGTCGCGGATGCTGACGTGGTCGCAGTCCCACAGCGTCTCCTGCGCATCGGTGAAGTTGCAGTTCTCCAGCTCGATGCCCTTCATGCGGCGGAACATCTTCGGCGCATCCACCTGGCAGTTCACAAGCCTGCCATTCTCGCTGTACCAGAGCGAGGAACGCGCCGTTGTCTCGAAGCGGCAGTCCTGAGCCAGAAAGCCCCTGCACTCCCAAAAGACGTATTTACCCTGAAACGTACAATCGTAGGCCTCGATGTTGCCACTTTCCTTGATGCTTGATTCACCGAGGTGAATGGTCACGCGCTCCAGTCGCGCGTCGTGTAGTGTATAAAGCGGCCTCTCGCCGCCGTATTCCTTGTCTTGAATTACAATCATATTGTATATATTATAGGCGAGGGGCAAGGGTCAGGGAGCAAGAGAACAGTTTTTCGCATTAGTTCCTACATGCTATCCTCTTGCTCCCTGCTCCTTGCTCCTTGCACCTTACTCCTTGCCCCTCTAATCTTCCATCAGTTTTCTGTACCTTATTCGCTTGGGCTCTTCCAGTCCGAGACGCTTCAGCTTGTTGGCTTCGTAGTCGGTGTAGCTGCCTTCAAAGTAGAAGACCTTGCCGTCGCCCTCATAGGCCAGGATGTGTGTGCAGATGCGGTCCAGGAACCAACGGTCGTGGCTGATGACCACGGCACAGCCGGCGAAGTTCTCGAGGCCTTCCTCCAGGGCACGCAGCGTGTTCACGTCGATGTCGTTGGTCGGCTCGTCGAGCAGCAGCACGTTGCCCTCCTGCTTCAGCGCCATAGCCAGGTGCAGGCGGTTACGCTCGCCGCCGGAGAGCACGCCGCATTTCTTCTCCTGGTCCGCTCCGCTGAAGTTGAAGCGGCTCAGGTAGGCGCGGCAGTTGATGTCGTGACCACCCATGCGCATCAGCTCGTTGCCTTGGCTGATGACCTGATAGACGGAGAGCTCAGGCTTGATATCCTTGTGACTTTGATCGACGTAGGAAATCTTGACCGTCTCGCCTACCTCGAAGGTGCCGGCATCGGGCTTCTCCAGCCCCATTATCATGCGGAAGAGGGTTGTCTTGCCCGCACCGTTGGGTCCGATGACGCCTACGATGCCGCCCGGCGGCAGCATGAAGTCGAGGTCCTTGATGAGCTGTTTCTCGCCAAAAGCCTTGCAGACACCGTGTGCCTCGATGACCTTGTTGCCGAGGCGCGGGCCGTTGGGGATGAAAATCTCCAGCTTCTCCTCGCGCTCCTTCTGTTCCTCGTTGAGGAGCTTGTCGTAGCTGTTCAGTCGAGCCTTGCCCTTTGCCTGACGTGCCTTGGGCGACATGCGCACCCACTCCAGCTCCCGCTGCAGCGTCTTGCGGCGCTTGCTGGCCACCTTCTCCTCCTGCTCCATGCGCTTCGTCTTCTGTTCGAGCCAGGAGGAGTAGTTGCCCTGCCAGGGAATGCCTTCGCCGCGGTCGAGCTCCAGAATCCAGCCGGCCACGTCGTCGAGGAAGTAACGGTCGTGTGTGACGGCAATGACTGTGCCCTCATACTGCGTGAGGTGCTGTTCGAGCCAGTCGATGCTCTCGGCATCCAGATGGTTGGTCGGCTCGTCGAGCAGCAGCACGTCGGGCTTCTGCAGGAGCAGACGGCAGAGTGCCACGCGGCGACGCTCGCCACCGCTCAGCTCCCTGACGGGCTGGTCGGCAGGCGGACAGCGAAGCGCATCCATCGCGCGCTCCAGCTTGCTGTCCAGGTTCCAGGCGTCGGTGCTGTCGATGATGTCCTGCAGCTCACCCTGTCGGGCAAAGAGCTGGTTCATCTTGTTCTCGTCCTCGTAATACTCGGGCAGGCCGAACTTCTGGTTGATGTCTTCGTATTCCTTCAGGGCATCCACGATGTGCTGCACGCCTTCCTTCACCACCTCGATGACCGTCTTGTCGTCGTCGAGCTTGGGGTCCTGCTCCAGGTAGCCGACACTGTAGCCCGGACTCCATACGACGTTGCCCTGATACTGCTGCTCGATGCCGGCAATAATCTTCATCAGCGTCGATTTGCCGGCACCGTTCATGCCTACGATGCCTATCTTGGCTCCGTAGAAGAAGGAGAGGTAGATGTTCTTGAGGACTTGCTTCTGATTCTGCTGGATGACCTTGCTCACGCCGACCATCGAGAAGATGACCTTCTTGTCGTCTGTCGTCGCCATTCGCTTATTCCAATTTGTCGTCGCTGAGTTTCATTGCCTTGTAAGCCTGCTGAGCAGTGAGCACCGTCTTGAACTTGGCATACCATTTGCGGTTCAGCGCAGGCTCTTTGTCCTCTTGCTTCTGCTTCATCTCGAAGAGCTGGTCGCATTGAGCGGCAGTGAGCTTGTTGCCGTCAATGGCATCCTGCAGCTCGTTCTTGAGGTCCTTGTAGGGGTCCTTCAGGTCGGAAAGTTCCTTGAGATATGCTTCGAGCAGGGGCTTGAACTTCTCCTGGACGTCGGCTTTAAGCCTTAGGTTCTTCAGGACGTAAGCAACACGGGCGTCACGCTTGGCACCAGCCAAGGCCGTGGAGGGAATCGTGGCGGCCAGACAGAAAGCGATGGCCGCAAGGAGCATGAAATGTTTCATAGCGGTTGTGATATTGATGATTGAATGATGTGACAACTGTTATTTGTTGATAAAGTGGCTGTAGAAGACCTGCATCTTGATGGGAGCGGCCTTCGTGCCGCGGACCAGCTTCGTGCTGCAGAGACTCATGTCCTGATTGACGGACACCTGCGAGGTATTGCCGTTGCTGTCTGTGGCCGATGCCACGGTGACGGGAACCAGCACCACACGGTTCCAGTCCGGATGTTCTTTCTCCCAGGCCTCCTCTGTCATGCCAAGCGCCTTCATGCTTGCCTGCTTCTCGTAGTAGCAGTATGTGATGAGGCGGCTTAGGTTGTCGAAGCTGTAGCTGTTGTAGGTTGCGAGGAACGGGGTGGTGTAGGACTGCAGGTTGTCGCTCACCTGGTGGTTCTCGAAGAACTGAGTGAGGTGCTGCTTGCGCACGAGCAGCAGGTTCTGTGGGATGCCTAAGGCATAGTCGTCGTTCTTTGCGTCCTCGTCTTGGTTATTGATGCGGGTGAGGGTCATGGTAGCACGTGCGATGCTGTCGTTCTCGTGTCCGCGGAAGATGTCGTTGATGGGGAGGACGAGTTCGGTGCAGATGCCAGCCGGCGTCTTGAGCAATGTGGTGTCGCTGTCATCGGCATTCATCTTGTCAACGAGGGTTGTCAGGTCGCTGCTCTCAAAATGGGTGCTCTGTATGACCTCGGGCGTCGCGGCAAAGCGGCAGAGCGCGTTGATTGTAGAGTCGGGGAAGGCATCGACCTTGTAGCTGAAGTTGAGGTTCATGGTGCACACCTCCAGGTTGAGCATGGTGCCGGTGCCGCCGATGGTGCGGAACAGATAGCCCGCGCAGATGTTGCGGATGAAGGAATACGAGTCGCGGAAGTAGGAGGGCTGCTCGTGGAATTTCCTTATGATGTTGTCTCCTATCTCGCGGTTCAGGACGATGCGGACGTTGGGCTGGTAGTTGCTGCTGGCACGTTCAGCGTCGCTCATGATGTAGTCGGTGGCGGTGATGACCTTTGTGGCGAGGGGGCCGGACGTCTGGTCCACGAACTGCCAGAGGTCGGTATTGGTATATAGCTTCTGCGATTCTTCGATGAGCTTGCCCTTCTCCTGGCTGAGCGGCCAGACTTCAATCTTCATCGGGTTGTTCTTGTCGCCAAAGACATTCTTGATGAAAAGCCTTATCTCAACGGATTCGCAGAGGTGGTCGCCGTCCTTGATGATGTGTGCCTCGTCGGGGAAGGTATAGTTCTCGAAGGTGTGGAACTGCGTGGCGAAGGTGGCCGTGATGGCTTTGTCAGTCTCGGGGTCGATGACTTTGCCCAGGTAGCAGGCAGAGCTGTTGGCAGGCACGTTGTTATTCGCAATGCTGCCCGAAAGGACTCCGAAGATGCTCTCCGTTGTGCTGATGGCATCATGCTGTGGATAGATGCCCAGCGTGTCGGTGTTTTCCGTGCAACCGGCAAGCAGGCAGGCAACGGTCAGGATGATGGCAGACCATGCCCGGGGTGTATTGTCAAGTCTCAATGTTTCTTTCTTCAATTATCAATGTCTAACTTTAGTGCTCCTCCTCTTCTTCCACCTTGTCGATGTTCCATATCATGTCGTAGAAGGCAGGGTAGTGGATGCCGTAGTCTTCCACGCTGACCGGTTGCAGGCAAGGCTTGCCAAGTCCCTCGGCAAAGGACGTGAGTTCCTCGTTCTTGGCAAGGAACCCGATGCCGTCGGCATACTTGATGCCCAGCTTGTTGAGCATGGGGACAAGTTTCTTCTCGCCCAGCCCCCTTGTGGCAGAGATGGTGGCACCCCGGAAAGTGATGATGCCGTCCATGTTCTGAGGTATGGGAGCGGAAAGCATCTGAGTGGAGGGGGTGAAGATGACCTTACAGTCGCGATATGACGGTTCCTCGGCGTAGGCCGTCTTGATGAAGAGGGGGACAAAGCTGCCCATCCAGCCTTGGCAGTGAATGATGTCGGGCGACCACCTCAGCTTCTTAATGGTCTCGAGCACGCCGCGAGCGTAGAAGGCGGCGCGCTCGGCGTTGTCCTCATACTCCTTGCCGGCATCGTCCGTCGCCATCTTGCGCTTTTCGAAGAAGTCGTCGTTGTCGATGAAGTATATCTGCATCCTGGCAGCCGTAATGCTTGCCACCTTGATGACGAGCGGGTGGTCGGTATCATCGACCACGATGTTGATGCCGCTCAGCCTGATGACCTCGTGCAGCTGGTTACGACGCTCGTTAATCGTGCCCCATTTGGGCATGAAGGAGCGAATCTCCCTGCTCTTCTCCTGAACTGCCTGAGGCAGGTATCTGCCCATTTGAGCCATGTCTGTCTCTGGCACGAAGGGCACCATCTCTTGCGTGATGAAGAGTATCTTCTTGGCCTTGGTCATCTTCTTATATATATATGTATCTGTGCAAAGGTACGATTATTTTCGCACTCCGCAATGGATTCCTGATTCTTTTCACACTTTTTAGATTAAAATATGCTAAATAATTGTGGTTTGTGAATAACTAATTATGAATTATTTCGTACCTTTGCATGATTTTATGTCCAAGGCATGAAGGTTATAAATAATATCAGTCAGCTCCGCGAGTGTTTGGCGGAGCTTCGCAGTAAGGGCCAAAGCATAGGCTTTGTACCCACAATGGGTGCCCTGCACGAAGGGCATGCCTCGCTTGTCCGCAGGAGCGTCAAGGAGAATGACGTCACGGTGGTCAGCATCTTTCTTAATCCAACACAGTTCAACGACCCGAAGGATTTGGAACGCTATCCTCGTACGCTCGAGGCAGACTGTCGGCTGCTTGAAGCTTGCGGTGCGGATATCGCCTTTGCCCCGACCGTCAAGGAGATTTATCCCGAGCCGGACACGCGCCAGTTCAGTTATCCCCCAACTGACAGCGTTATGGAGGGTGCTATGCGTCCCGGTCACTTCAATGGCGTTTGTCAGATTGTCAGCAAGCTCTTCTCCTATGTGGAGCCGGACCGCTCCTATTTCGGCGAGAAGGACTACCAGCAGATAGCCGTCATCCGCCGCATGGCGGCTGACCTCGGCATCAAGTCGCAGATCGTGCCATGTCCTGTTGTCCGCCAGAGCGACGGCCTTGCCTTGAGCAGCCGCAATACGCTCCTCTCTGAGGAAGAACGCATCACGGCAGCCAACATCTACCGCATCATGAAAGAGAGCCTTACCAAGAATCTTTCTGTGCAGCAGACACATGACTATGTCGTCAATTCAATCAATGCTATCCCCGGCCTCGAGGTGCAGTACTTCAGCATCGTGGATGGAGACAGCCTGGCAGACGTCACATCGTGGGACGACGCCCCGAGCATCGTGGGCTGCATTACAGTCTTCTGCGGCGAGAAACCCATCAGACTCATTGACCACATTAGATATAAATAATTTACGATTTCACTATTTACTATTTACGGTTTATTTCCGATTTGAGTATTTAGTTATTTATGACTAAGGATGAGCTTCGAGAACGTATGACAGACTTCGCTGTTCGCATTGTCAAGATGGTGGATTCTCTGCCGTCAAGTATTGCCGGCAATGCCATCGCTCGTCAGGTTGTCCGTTCCGGCACATCACCTTCTGCCAACTACAGGGCTGCATGTCTTGCAAAGTCTGACAAAGATTTCATAAATAAATTAAAGATGGTCGAAGAGGAACTTGATGAGACTACTCATTGGCTCGACGTCATCATGCGTTCACAGATGCTGAAGGAATCGCGGCTCAAGCCGTTGCATTAGGAATGTTGCGAATTGCTGAACATCATCGCGAAGTCAATGGTGACGACTAAAACAAGGTTGAATGCCGACGAAATAGTCAAATCATATAAATAGTAAATAAATAGTAAATAGAAAATCGTCAAATAGTAAATAAACAAGATGTTGATAGAAGTTCTGAAGTCAAAACTGCATTGCGTCACTGTTACCGAAGCGAATCTCAATTACATGGGCAGCATAACCATCGACGAGGACTTGATGGATGCTGCCGGAATCATTGCAGGCGAGAAGGTGCAGGTGGTGAACAACAACAACGGCGAGCGTTTCGAGACTTACGTCATCCGGGGCGAGCGCGGCTCGGGCTGCATCTGCCTCAATGGGGCAGCAGCGCGTAAGGCTGTGGTGGGCGATACGGTCATTATCATTTCCTATGCCTTGATGGACTTCGACGAAGCCCGTTCTTTCCAGCCCCGCATCGTCTTTCCCAGAAACAACAGACCATAGGCTTATAAGAGGCCATTGAGCCTAATGAGCAGTGTGCCCATTAGGACTTAAACAAAACAAAAAGGAGGGCGTGTCTCAAAATCTTGACACGCCCTCCTTTGTTTTTCAGAGGGGGAAGGGAAGGAGGATGTTACTCCTCCGTTCCCATCAGGATTTTCATCATTTCAACAGCGGAGTAGGGGACCGGTGTGCCGGGGCCGAAGATGGCTGCGACACCAGCCTGATAGAGGAAGTCGTAGTCCTGTGCGGGGATGACGCCGCCTGCGATGACCATGATGTCCTCGCGTCCCAGCTTCTTCAGCTCTTCGATGAGCTGCGGGATGAGCGTCTTGTGGCCTGCAGCCAGGGAGCTGGCTCCTACGATGTCCACGTCGTTTTCCACTGCCTGGCGTGCTGCCTCGGCGGGAGTCTGGAACAGGGGTCCCATATCTACGTCGAAGCCGCAGTCGGCATAACCTGTAGCGACGACCTTTGCGCCGCGGTCGTGACCGTCCTGACCCATCTTGGCAACCATGATGCGTGGGCGGCGACCTTCCTTCTTGGCGAAGGCATCGGTCATTTCGCAAGCCTTTTCGAAGAGCTTGTCGTTCTTGCTTTCACTTCTATACACGCCTGAAATAGTTCTGATTACTGCTTTGTATCGGCCTACGATGGCTTCGCAGGCATCACTGATTTCGCCGAGTGTGGCTCTGTGTCCGGCAGCGATGACGGCCAGGTCGAGCAGGTTGTGCTTGCTCTTCTTGCCTTCGTTGAATTCGCGGACGCACTCGGTGATGGCTTCGAGGTCTTTCTTGACCTGAGCCTCGTCGCGGTGGGCGCGGAGCTGTTTCAACGACTCTTCCTGCTGCAGGCGCACGGCCGTGTTGTCGATCTCAAGGATGTCAATGGGATCTTCGTGCTCCAGACGATACTTATTCACGCCCACGATGGTCTGCACGCCGCTGTCGATGCGAGCCTGTGTGCGTGCCGAGGCTTCCTCGATGCGCATCTTGGGCAGGCCTGTCTCGATGGCTTTTGCCATGCCGCCCAGCTTCTCGATTTCCTGAATGTGTTCCCAAGCCTTGTGGTAGAGCTCGTAGGTGAGTTTCTCCACGTAATAGCTGCCGGCCCACGGGTCGATGTGCTTGCAGACTTGTGTCTCGTTCTGGATGTAGATCTGAGTATTACGTGCGATACGGGCCGAGAAGTCTGTGGGCAGTGCGATGGCCTCGTCGAGTGCATTGGTGTGGAGCGACTGGGTGTGACCCAGCACGGCAGCCATTGCCTCGATACAGGTGCGGCCTACGTTGTTGAAGGGGTCTTGTTCGGTCAGAGACCAGCCGGAGGTCTGCGAGTGAGTACGCAGTGCCATCGACTTGGGGTTCTTGGCTCCGAAGCTCTTCACAATCTTTGCCCAGAGCAGGCGACCTGCACGCATCTTGGCTATCTCCATGAAGTGGTTCACGCCGATGGCCCAGAAGAAGGAGAGTCGGGGTGCGAAGGCATCCACGTCGATGCCGGCATTGATGCCTGCACGCAGGTAGTCCATGCCGTCGGCCAGCGTGTAGGCCAGCTCGATGTCGGCTGTGGCGCCTGCTTCCTGCATGTGATAGCCGGAGATGGAGATGCTGTTGAACTTAGGCATCTTCTGAGAGGTATATTCGAAGATGTCGGCAATAATCTTCATGGAGAATGCTGGCGGGTAGATGTAGGTGTTGCGCACCATGAACTCCTTCAGGATGTCGTTCTGTATGGTGCCAGCCATTTCTTCCAGCTTTGCTCCCTGCTCCAGGCCCGCGTTGATGTAGAAGGCCAGCACGGGCAGCACAGCGCCGTTCATCGTCATGGAGACGGACATCTTGTTCAGGGGAATGCCGTCGAAGAGGACCTTCATGTTCTCCAGCGAGCAGATGCTCACGCCGGCCTTGCCGACGTCGCCAACGACGCGCTGGTTGTCGGGGTCGTAGCCGCGGTGCGTGGGCAGGTCGAAGGCTACGGACAGACCCTTCTGGCCTGAAGCGAGGTTGCGGCGATAGAAGGCATTCGACTCTTCAGCCGTGGAGAAGCCTGCGTACTGACGGATGGTCCACGGGCGGAAGGGGTACATCATGCTGTACGGGCCGCGAAGGAAGGGAGGGATGCCGGCAGCGAAGTCCAGGTGCTCCATGCCTTCGAGGTCTTCCTTAGTATATACGGGTTGGATGTCAATCTGCTCAGGAGTCTTCCAGTTGGCAGTGATACCATTCTCCTTTTGCCAGGCCTGGCCGTTCTTGGCCTCGATGCCTGCAAAGATGTCTATGTTGTTGAATTGTTTGCGTGCCATAGTTAGATTCCGAGTTTAGTGTTGTATTCTTTCAATGTCTCCAGTTGGTTAGACCTTACATGGATGAAGTTCTCGATGCCTGCTGCCTTGAGGTCGTCGGTGCAGGCCGGAGCACCTGCTACGACGTAGAGGGCGCGGCCATTGAGGTACTTGAAGGCGGGGATGGCATACTCGGCATACTCGTCGTCGCTCGAGCAGATGACCACGATGTCGGCGCCTGCGGCGAGGGCTGCATCGACGCCTTCCTCTACGGTCTTGAAGCCGAGGTTGTCGATGACCTGATAGCCTGCGGCAGCCAGGAAGTTGCACGAGAACTGTGCGCGAGCCTGACGCATGGCGAGGTTACCGATGGTGAGCATGAAGGCGACGGGCACCTTGGCTGCCTTTTCTGTCTTCAGGCGCAGTGCCTCGAAGTCACTTGCCAGACGGGAAGTCTTGATGGCAGGAATCTCACTCTCGCAGCCGCAGCTGTTCTTGCAGCAGCACTCGACGGGTTCCTTGCCTTCGCTCTTCTCGGTGAAGTTGGGGAACTGGTTCGTGCCGAGCAGGAATTCCTTGCGCTTGTCGGCGTTGGCGTGGCGGGTCTTGTTCGTCTCGTTGATGGTGTTCTGTACGGAGCCTGCCTTGGCAGCAGCGAGGAATCCGCCTTCTTCCTCTACGGCGAGGAAGAGTTTCCAAGCCTGGCCTGCGAGGGCGGAGGTCAGTTCCTCGACGAAGTAGGAACCGCCGGCCACATCCACCATACGGTCGAAGTGGCACTCGTCCTTGAGCAGCAGCTGCTGGTTGCGGGCGATGCGCTCGGCGAATTCTGTGGGCACTTCGTAGGGCTCGTCGAAGGGTGTGACGACGATGCTGTCAACGCCTCCGAGGGCGGCAGACATGGTTTCTGTCTGCGAGCGGAGCATGTTGACGTAGCTGTCGAAGAGTGTCTGGTTGTAGGTTGTGGTGAAGGCGCAGACGTGCATCTTGGCGCTTTCCTTGCAAGCCGTGTATTGGCTGACGATTTGTGCCCAGAGCATGCGTGCTGCACGCAGTTTGGCAATCTCCATGAAATAGACGCCGTTGATGCCCAGGTTGAATTTGATGCTCTGTGCTGCCAGCTCGGGAGCCACGCCGGCTTCGGTCAGCTCTGCCATGTACTCGTTGCCCCAGGCCAGGGCATAGCCGAGGTCCTGATAGCTGTAGGCACCAGCATTGGTGAGCTTGTAGGCGTTCACTGCGATGGGGCGGAACTTGGGGTAGGCGGCGAAGGTCTCGACCAGAGCCTTGGCGTTCTTCAGTACTTCGGTTGTGTCCTTGCCCTTCATGAGCATCTTCTCCAGGGGGTCGAAGCTGATGCTGCCTTCAATCTTAGCGGCATCGGCACCTTTCTTCTGGAAGTAGGCCACGAGAATCTGAGCCAGCTCAAGCGACTTGCACTGGCAGGTGCAGAAGTTCAGCTCTACGCAATCCACGTAGATGCCTTCGAGCAGCTGCTCGATGTAGTCGGCGCTGACCTTCTCTCCAGGGATGCAGAAGCCGAGGCTCGTCACGCCCTTGTTCAGGATGTCCAGTGCCTTGGCATTGGCTTCCTTGGGGCATTCGCACTTGATGTCCTGACGGACATACCATTCGTTGTCGGCGGCTTTGTTGCCGCGCACGTAGGGGAACTCGCCGGGCAGGGCGTTGACCAGCGGAAGCTTATCGACGTCCTCCTTGCGGTAGAAGGGCTCCATGCTGAAACCCTCGTTGGTTCTCCAGACCATTTTCTTCTGATAGTCAGCTCCCTTGAGGTCAACCTCAATTTTGTCGCGCCATTCCTGGCGGGTAGGGGCTGTAAAGTCAGAAAAGAGTTTTTCTTTACTATCTGCCATGTTTGTTAAAAAATAAGATATAATGTATGGTTGGTTAATACGCTAAAAAGCACGCAAAGGTACGCATTTTTATGCGAACAGCAAAACATTCGTCCGTAAATCATCGTTTTCTTGTGCTTATTGGCGAGTTTTGACTTCTCTGTGTTGCAACATAAGGCATTATTTCGTACCTTTGCGCCCGCAAATCGTAAAAATTGTCAAATCGTCAAATTGTAAATCCAACCATGTCCTGGCTGCACTCTCTATTTTTTTCGTCCGATAGCGTGGCACACATCATGCTGCTCTATGCAATCGTCATTTCCGTGGGTCTCGGCTTGGGCCGCATCAAGGTGGGAGGCATCTCGCTGGGTGTCACCTTCGTGCTCTTTGCCGGCATCCTTGCCGGACATTTCGGCTTCACGGGCACCCTGAGCGTCCTGAACTTTGTCCAGGACTTCGGCCTCATTCTCTTTGTCTATTGCATTGGCCTGCAGGTGGGCCCCGGCTTCTTCGAGAGCTTCAAGAAGGGCGGTGTGCAGCTCAACGTGATGGCGCTGAGCATCGTCCTGCTCAACGTGCTGTGCTGCATCGGCCTCTACTATGCCGTCTTCTACGACAGCAGTGCCTCTGCCGCCGCCAACTCGTCGGGCCTTGCCATGATGGTGGGCGTGCTCTGCGGAGCTATCACTAACACGCCCGGCCTCGGCGCTGCCACAGAAGCCTGCAGTCAGGTCTTCGGCTCCTCTGCCCCGGCTATTGCCAACGGCTATGCCTGTGCCTATCCCCTCGGCGTGCTGGGCATCATCGGGGCAACGATAGCCTTGCGATTCCTGTGCCGCATCAGTCTGGGGGACGAACAGAAGCGGATAGAGGCGGAACAGGCTGCCAATCCCCATGCTACGCCCCACCGCATGACGCTTGTCGTGAAAAACGCCTACCTCACGGGCCGCACCATTCTGCAGGTCCGCCAGTTCCTGGGCCGCGACTTCGTCTGCAGCCGTATCCTGCATAACGGACACGTCAGCATCCCCAATCGCGACACCGTCATCTCCGAGGGCGACAAGATGTTCATCACCTGTGCTCAGGACGATGCCGAGGCCATACGTGTCTTCATCGGACCGGAGGAGAAAGTCGAGTGGGAGGAGCAGGACGTGCCGATGGTGAGCAAGCACATCCTCGTCACCCAGCCGTCCATGAACGGCAAGACCTTCGGACAGATGCACTTCAGCTCTGTCTATGGTGTGAACGTGACGCGCATCCGCCGCGGTGACATGAACCTCTTTGCCGACCGCAACCTGCGCATGCAGATAGGTGACCGCATCGTCGTGGTCGGTCCCGAGGATGCCGTGGATCGCGTAGCCCGCAAGATGGGGAACAGCGTCAAGAAGCTCGACCACCCCAACCTGGCCGCCATCTTCATCGGCATCCTGGTCGGCATCATCTTCGGTTCCATTCCCTTCGCCCTGCCCGGCGTGCCCACGCCTGTCAAGCTCGGACTGGCCGGCGGCCCGCTCATCATAGCCATCCTCATTGGTCGCTTCGGCTACAAGGCCAAGCTCGTGGCCTACACCACGACCAGCGCCAACCTGATGCTCCGCGAGATCGGCCTTGCCCTCTTCCTTGCCAGCGTCGGCATCAAGGCCGGTGCCAGCTTCGCCAACACCGTTGTCGAGGGCGACGGACTCACCTACGTCTGGTGCGGCTTCCTCATCACCGTCCTGCCTATCCTCATTGTCGGCATCGTGGCACGTCTTCTTTACAAGGTCAACTACTTCACCCTCATGGGTATGATAGCTGGCAGCACCACCGACCCCCCAGCACTGGCCTTTGCCAATCAGACCGCGGGCAACGATGCCCCGGCTGTCGGCTACAGCACCGTCTATCCCCTGAGCATGTTCCTCCGCATCCTGACGGCACAGCTCATCATCCTGCTGCTCTGCTCTCTGTAGGGCAGGCAGGGAACCTCCGAAGCCTTCGGGACATTTTCCCGAAAGCTTCGCTGCAAAACCCCGCGCAACGTGTCATAAAGTTATTTTCAAAGTTTGAAAATCAATTTTCAAGCTTTGAAAATATATTTTCATGACGTGAAAATTAATTTTCATGACGTGAAAATAGTTTTGCATCGTGTCGGGCGGCGTTTGTTCCCCTGGCTATACATATTATATATATACGCGCCCGCGAGGTGTGTGTGCCCCCAATTTGCTACGGGAACGTGACAAACCTGCCCCAATATGGAACGGAAAAAGGGGAAACATTTGGATAAGTAGAGGGAATTGCGTAATTTTGTGGCCGAAACACAAGCGACCATGATAGACCTGAACAAAACAGCCATCATTACGAAGGAGCACGACGTGACGTACAGTGAGTTGCTTCAGCACGTGGCACAGTTTGCCAGAAAGTCACCAAAGGGAAAGGGAACCAAGACTGTCATCTTTAGCGAGAACCGCGAAGGCTGGGCCTATAGCTTCTTCTCTGTCTGGCTGAACGAGGGCATCGCAGTTCCCGTAGATGCTTCGAGCACGGCAAGCGACGTGGCCTACATACTGAACGACTGCCGCCCCGATGCCGTCTGGGTGTCGAAGGAAAAGGAAGCGGTGCTCAGGAAAAGCCTGGCCCAGACCTCCTTCAGGGGAGAAGGGATAAGCGTCCTTCTCATTGACGACTACGAACACCTGTCCGTAGCAGACGAGCCGGCCACCTCCATCCTTCCCTGGTCGGCCCTGAGCGAGCCCGACAACAACGACACGGCAATCATCATCTACACCTCCGGCACAACCGGCTCGCCGAAGGGTGTCATGCTCAGCTATGCCAACCTGAAAGCCAACGTGCACAGCGTCTCCTACGACGTCCCCATCTATACCGAGAAGCGTCGTGCACTCGTTCTGCTGCCGCTCCACCATGTCTTGCCGCTCATGGGGTCGCTCATTGCTCCGCTCTACATGGGCGGCGGCATAGCCATCTGTCCCTCGCTCTCCGGCCCGGACATCATGGACACGCTCTGTCGCGGACAGGTGGGCATCATGATCGGTGTGCCCCGTCTCTGGCAGACGCTCTACACCGGCATCAAGAAGAAGATTGACCAGTCGGCCATCACGCGGATGCTTTTCGCCGTCTGCAAGGCCGCAAAGAGCCGCACCCTGAGCCGCTTCGTCTTCAGTTCCGTCAGGAAGAAGATGGGAGGCCACATAGCCTACTGCGTCAGCGGAGGTGCCGCCCTGGACAAAGAGATCGGCGAAGGCTTGCGGACGCTGGGCCTGGATGTCCTCGAGGGCTACGGGATGACGGAGACGGCCCCCATCATTGCCTTCACGCGCCCCGGCGACATCATACCGGGATGCTCGGGGCTGCCCCTGCCCGGAGTGGAGTGTAAGCTGGTGGACGGCGAGCTCTGCGTCAAGGGACCGAACCTCATGAAGGGCTACTACAACCGTCCCGAGGAGACGAAAGCCGTCATCGACAGCGACGGCTGGCTCCATACCGGCGACCTCGCCCGCTTCGATACGGCTGGGCGCGTCATCATCACGGGGCGCACAAAGGAAATCATCGTCCTGAGCAATGGCAAGAACGTGCAGCCCAGCGAAATCGAATATAAGCTGGAGAAGTACGACACCCTCGTCAAGGAAGCTGCCGTGGTGCAGGACGGCGACAAACTTTGCGCCATCATCGTGCCCCAGCCCTCATGGGCCGGAAGCATCACCGACAGCGAGGCGACGGAACGGCTGAAGCGCGAGGTGCTGGAACCTTACAACATGACTGTCTCGGCCTACAAGAAGATAATGACCCTCCTCGTCTATCGCGGCGAGCTGCCCCGCACAAGGCTCGACAAGCTGCAGCGCTTCAAGCTGGGCGATATCCTCAAAGACGGACAGGGGGCAAGGAGCAAGGAGCACGAGGCTCAGCCCGAACCTGACAGCGAGGAGTATCGTCTCATCAAGAACTTCATCGAACAGGAGAAAGGCGTGAAAGTGCACACTGCCGACCACATCGAGACGGACCTTGCACTCGACTCACTCGACAAGGTCAGCCTCCAGGGATATATCGAAAACACCTTCGGCATGTCCGTTGCAGCCGACGAAATGGCTTCCTTCCCCAACATGGAGGCACTTGCCCGTTACGTAGCTGCCCAGAAGACACGTGTGGAGACGGGCGAAGTGGATTGGCACCAGCTCCTGAACGGGCCCGTGGATGACCTGCCCTTGCCTACGGCAGGGTTGGTCTGCCGCATCGTCTCGCGACTCTTCAGTGGCTTCTTCCGCTGCTACAACAGCCTCACCGTCCGAGGGAAAGAGAACATCCCGCAACAGGGAGGATGCATCCTGGCTCCCAATCACCAGAGCTTCGTTGACGGCCCGCTGGCACTCTCCGGCATCGCATGGAGAGACCTCGGCGAGTACTTCTTCTATGCTACGGAAGAACACGTCCGTGGCAACGTCCGCCGCAGCCTTGCAGCAAGGGCCGGCGTCATCGTCATGGAGCGAACAAACCTGAAGAACTCCATCCTGAAGCTTGCCAAGGTCCTCAGGGAAGGGCACCGCATCGTCATCTTCCCCGAAGGAGCACGAACCCACGACGGCGGAACAGTTCCCTTCAAGAAGACCTTCGCCATCCTTGCCAAGGAGATTGGCGTGCCCATCGTACCCGTCTGCATCCGTGGTGCCTACGAAGCCTTGCCACGAGGCAGCCGCTTCCTCAGTCCCAAGCATATCGAAGTGACGTACCTGCCGCAGATAAAACCCTCGGCAGGACTGACATACGAAGAACTGACCAAGCAGACACAGGATGCAATCGAAACGGTTTTGGCCTCAAAAGGCTGAGCAGGGCAACACCTGGACACACGCCCTCGGAGCTGTCTTTGCACTGAGCAGCATCTGGCTCGTGTGGCTGGCAGCCGACGTCAGCCCTCAGATGGCATTCGGCGTCGTCTGCTTCCTCTTCGGCATGTTCTTCATGTTCCTCAGCAGCACGGTCTATCATTGGGTACACGAGGGGCGGCTGAAGCAGGCGCTGCGCAAGTGCGACCACATCAGCATCTACGTCATGATAGCCTGCTCCTATACGCCCATCCTTGTCGGCGTGGTGGGCGGCTGGCTCGGCTGGACGGTCTTCGCCCTGCAATGGGCAGTGGTCATAGCCGGAGCCGTCTATAAAATCGTTGCACTTGGCCGTTGGCCGCGTCTCTCGCTTGCCATCTATCTCATCATGGGCTGGAGCATCGTCCTTGTTGCCGAACCGGTGATAAAGCTCCTGACGCCTCTGACGCTTTGGCTTATAATCGCCGAAGGCATCGCCTACACCGCAGGCACCTATTTCTTTGCCCACGACGAGCGGCCTCACTACCATGCCATCTGGCACGTCTTCGTCCTGCTCGGTGCCCTCGCTCATTGGGGAGCCGTCCTGTCGCTGCTGATATAGTCAATAGTTCTCTGCCTTGATCTGGAAGTAGCTCTGCGGGTGGTCGCAGACGGGACACACTTCCGGAGCCTTCTTGCCGATGACGATGTGTCCGCAGTTAGCGCATTGCCAGATGACGTCGCCGTCGCGCGAGAAGACAATCTCGTCCTCGATGTTCTTCAGGAGCTTGCGGTAGCGCTCCTCATGGTGCTTCTCGATGGCAGCCACCTGCTCGAACTTCTCGGCAATCTCAGGGAAACCTTCCTCGCGGGCCTCCTTAGCCATGCGGGCATACATGTCGGTCCATTCGAAGTTCTCGCCGCCTGCAGCATCGGCCAGGTTCGTCCGTGTGTCGCTCACCTTGCCGCCGTTCAGCAGCTTGTACCACATCTTGGCGTGCTCCTTCTCGTTGGCAGCTGTCTCCTCGAAGATAGCGGCAATCTGCACGTAGCCGTCCTTCTTGGCCTTCGAAGCAAAGTAGCTGTACTTGTTGCGTGCCATGCTCTCTCCGGCAAAAGCCTCCTTGAGGTTCTGCTCCGTCTTGGTTCCTTTCAGGTCTTTCATTGTCTCGTAAGTTAAAGGGTTAATGACTTAAAGCGTTCACGAGGACAAAGATAGCTTAAATTCTCCGAGTTGCAAAGCAAATTAAGCTTTTTTATAAATAAAAAGACAAAGCGGTGCCCGACGTCATTCGCCAGGCACCGCTCTTAATCTGAAGGGGAATTCATTCCTTTAGGGAGTCATCAGGAAGATTTCGCAGGTGTCGAAGTTAAAGGTGGTGCATGGATTTCTACTACCCTAACTTCCTGAACGACCATTGGCGCATCGAGGGACTCGTCTTCTATGGCGACAGGAACCGCTTTGTCGATGCCGAGGGCAAGTGCTTCAAGCTGGACGAGATAGTGAGGCATTGCGAGAAGAAGGGCCTGGCCTTCTTCGACACGGCGACTGCTGTGCGTCGGCTCAAGGACAATGCTTCCGACAAGTTTCTCGAGGTTGTGGAGCCTACCGATATTGGCGCCCTTATCGCTCGCCTGCCGCATCTCCGTGTCATTGTTACTACGGGCGAGAAGGCTGCAGAGACCATCTGCGCCTCGCTTGGCATCGGGGAAGTGCCCAAGGTCGGTGCTTCGGTAGAAATTCAAGCCTCCCCCGTCCCCTCCAATGAAGGGGGGAAGCAAAGCTCGACGAATGTCAACGGCGAGGCGGGCGGAAGGTTCTTTTCCCCCTCGGGGGAGGTCGTGAGGGGATTACGGCTTTGGCGACTTCCTTCTTCTTCGCGTGCCTATCCGCTTTCCCTTGAAAAGAAGGCCGAGGCCTACCGGCGGATGTTCAGTGCAACCTGTAGTGACGGGCTAAAAGGTGATTGAGCAGGGCGAAGAAGGCGAGGCTGAAGAGCGTGGGCAGGGCGAGTGAGAGGGCATCGGGCCTCTTCGCCATCTCCACCAGCGCGTGCCAGAAGACCGGACCGAAGGCATAGGCAAGTCCGCCGATGCCAAGGACTGTGACGGATAAGACGCAGCAAAAGGCCACGACCTGTTGCCTTCGCCGACTCTCGCGTTGCTCGCGGCGGATGCGGCGCATGGTGGTGAAGGCGAAGTTCGACGGCAGGGCCGGCTTCTCGCGGGGCGCGAGAGCTTGGCGCAGGACATTATTATTTATTGGCTTTTCCATGTTTCATGAGTGAATAGAGTTTGCGACGGATGCGGTGCAGACGCGTGGCGATGGTGCCCGGTTCCACGTCGAGGATGTAGGCGATGTCCGCCAGGGGACGGCTCTCGAAGTAGAAGAGCTCGAGGAGCATCTGCTCGTCCGGCCTGAGGAGGCTGATGGCCCTTCGCAGGTCTTCGAGCCGGCTCTCGTCGTCCAGCACCTCGTCCACCTCGGCATCGCTGGCGTGGGGATGGTCGTCGATGCTGAGATACTTGATGCGCTTCTTGCGGAGCCACGAGACGGCGACGGTGTAGGCGATGCGACAGATCCATGTGGAGAACGAGGAGCGCCCGATGAAGGAGTCGAGACGGCTGTAGGCGCGGACGAAGGCGTCCTGCGTCAGCTCCTCGGCATCCTCGCGGTTGGGCACCAGGCGCGACACGATGGCAAACACTTCGCCACCGTATCGCTCCAGGAAATAGCCGTAGTCACTCTCGTGACCTTCGAGGATGCGGACTATCAGTCGCTGCTCGTCCATCAACATTGAAAGTTGAAAAATTAAAAAGTTGAAAGGTTAAAAAGTTAAAGAGGAATGGATTTCCTCCTTTTTACCTTTTTACTTTTTCACCGTTTCACTTTTCTTTTGTTTGTTCGGCCTTGCGCTCGGCACGATAAGACATGAGCAATCCTATGCCTCCACAGATGCAGACACTCGCCACATAGACGATGCCTCCGACATAATCTCTATAGCGAAACATGAAATCTGTGTCTGCACGAAAAGCGTAATCGCCATAGGTCACCAGCATGTTGATGCAGAAGCCGAGCAGGAATCCGCAACCGATGCCAAGCAACAGCCAGCCGACGCGGAGGGCTGTGTACTTGTTTCCGCTGCTGTAAAGGCTGATGCCTTTGAAATCGACGTGAGTGAGTTCGGCAATTTTGCTGATGAGCAACAGTCTCTCCTGTCTGTGAACAAAGAGTTCCACGACTTTGTAAATGCAGCCAAACACGATGGCGCAGTTCAGGGGAATCATAATCCATTCCATAGTCTTGATGTTTTAAGTTTATAAATGCTAAGTTTTGTTCGTCTCTATTAGGTTAGACGCGTCTTTTCGCTAAACATTACATAAAGATACAAAAAAAGTGAAGCGCGAAAAATAAGCGTTCCCTACAGGGCGGAGGCAAATTATTCACTTTTCACTATTCACTTTTCCCTTAAAACTCAGGTTCCCAAAGGTGTCGGCTCATATCGACATGACCGTTGGGTTTGAAGGTGACGCCTTCTGCCTCGAGGAGTTCGCGCTGCCGCTTCCATCCGGGAGCCGTACGGCCAGCTACGTTGACGACGCGGTGGCAAGGCAGCAACTCGGCCCCGGGCGTGTAGCGAAGCGTTCGCCCCACCATGCGGGCGTGGCTGGGCCAACCAGCCAAGGTGGCGATGAGGCCGTAAGTCATCACGCTGCCCGAGGGAATCTGGCTGACGATGCTGAGCACGTCGGCCTGGAACGTCCGCGCCTCCTCTGCGCTCATCTTGTCGAAACAGTCCTTTGTCATGCTAAACTAAGAATGCTTTTTTTTTACCACGAATTACACGAATTGCACGAATTGGCCGCGCCCTTGATAATGCCATGAGACATTTGAAGAAACGTGTAATTCGTGCAATTCGTGGTCATGATAACTCATCAGTGGAATAATCCGTTCTTCGGCTGTCGCCTCAGGCGCAGGCGGAAGCTTTAGCTCGATGAAGTTGGCCGAAACTTTAGTTAATTCTTCACTCTTCTGTTGAAGCGGACGACGCCGCCGCCGTTTGTCTGCATGATGAGGCTGCCGCGGAAGATGTCGCAGTCCTCGAACTCGTGGGGCACTTGCTGCTGGAAGTTGAGGATGTGGTCCAGGCGCTTCTTCTTCATGTTCCAGACGTAGAGGATGCTGGGGTGCTTCTCCGTGCCGACGCCTACGGGGATGAACATCTGGTCCTTGATGATGCAAGCCCCCTGGCCGATGTGGTTCGAGGGGAAGCGTGGGTCGATGTCCTGGATGCAGTAGTTGTCGAGGGCGTCCTCGGGGCGCAGGTGCACGACGGGTCCGTCGCTGAGGCGCGGCATGCGGAAGACCATCGTGCGCCAGCGGTTGCCCTTGCCCATGTTCTCCACCGTGTTGCCGTAGCCGACGAGGAGCCCATGCTTGCTGTCTATCATCCATTGCAGGGCGTAGCCGTAGAGTCCGTCGGGGTCATCCAGGACAATCGTCTGCACGAGTTCGGGCGCTTTCGCGAGTGAGATGCGTTCCACGAAGCAGACGTCCTTCAGCCCCCGGTAGCGCTGCTTGGAGCATTGCGACACGTAGAGGAGCGGGAACTGGTCGGCCTTGTCGTAGCGTTCCGTGCCGAAGAAGGCCACGTTGGCATGGTTCTCGGGTGTGTTGCTGGCGAGGGGGAACTGCCGGAGCAGCTCGAGACTGTCGGCATGGAGGCGGTAGATGGTGGCGAGGCCGGTGTTCTGCAAGCTGACGAGCAGGTCGCCGCAGATAGCCATGCCCTGATAGCTCTGGCCTTTGACGCCGCGGAGGTCGTCGATCTTCTCCACGGAGGCGTTGGTGAAATCAAGTGGTTTGCAGGCTGCCAGCAGCAGGAGTGCCAGCAGCAGGGGGAGTTGTGAGAGATGTCTTGTGTTCATGGTCTTATGTGTTTGTCAGGCGCGTCTGAGCCTTTCGTTCATGATGTTGCATAATTCGTCTGCCGTCATGCTTACGTCTGTAATGGAGATAGAGTCCAGAGCATTTATGAGACGCTTGTTCATGGAACGGAGAAGGCGGTCGAAGATGCTGGCGTCCTGCATCATTTGCCGTTCCACGTCGGGCTTATAGTTGATGGCTACGAACTCGTTATCCCCAATTTCCCTGACCTCGAAGGACGCGACATCGGCAAAGCGGACGTGTATCGTCCTGAAGCGTCGGTAGGTAAGTTCCTCGTCGGTAATGGTCAAGTGAGCTTGGCCGAAGAGTCTTTCCTTCAGGAAAGAAAAGAGAAATATGATGCCGCAGCAGCAGAAGAACAAGATGCTGACCCATCCCACAACCAGATGAAACATGTTCCTGTGCATGTGAAGGATGAAGATGCCGGCAAGGACAAAAAGGATACTTGCCAAAAACAGCAGTATCATCCGCCATAGAGAGGAGTATATCTTGACTTCTTCCATCGTCTTACATATAGTTTTATCGCTGTTTCGTCTGCAAAGATACGAAAATAAAATGAAAATTATCGTGGCAGGGCGGGCATTTTTCTCGTTTCTTTTTGTAAATTTGCAAGCGAAACAGATAAACATTATGAACGAGAATTTTGCCATCCAGCTGTTTGAAGGCCGGAAAGTCCGCATTGCTTGGGATGCGGAGCGAGAGAAGTATTACTTTTCCGTAGTGGACATCGTGCAGATTCTGACGGAGAGTGTTGACGTCAAGCAATACATCAAGCGAATGCGAGCACGCGATCAAGAGCTAAATTCCAAGTGGGGTACAATTTGTACCCCTGTTGAAATGCTTGCTCCCGACGGTAAGCGACGCAAGACGCAAGCTGCTGATTTGGAAGGCATCTTCCGCCTCATTCAGTCTATCCCTTCGAAGAAGGCGGAGCCAGTAAAGACTTGGTTGGCCGAAGTGGGAGCCCGCCGCGTTGACCAGATGATTGACCCCGAGCTGACTTTCCTGATGGCTGTGGAAGACTACCGTCGCCAAGGGTACAGCGACCGCTGGATAAACGAGCGGATGCGCTCCATCGAGATGCGCAAGGAGCTGACCGACGAGTGGCATCGTTCCGGCATTCACGAGCCGAAGGACTTCGCCATTCTGACCAACATCCTAACCAAAGCATGGAGCGGGATGACGACGGGCGAGTATAAACGGCACAAGGGGCTGACCAAGCAGAACCTCCGCGACAACATGACGAATGTGGAACTGGCACTCAACACACTTGCCGAGGTAGCTACCACGGAGTATTCTCGCCAATCTAATCCGCAGTCGATGGCCGAG
>CACWTR010000010.1 GCA_902763865.1 uncultured Bacteroidales bacterium
GTCGGCGTCTGCAAGACCATCGACGGCAAGTCGTGGATCATCATGTATGACTGCTACGGCAACCACCACTACCAGTTCTGCCGCTCCGAGGACCTGAAGACCTTCCAGTTCGTACAGAACACCGAGACCAAAGGCAAGTTCACACCGCGCCACGGCACCATCATCCCCATCACGCAGGCTGAGAAGGACCGTCTGCTGAAGGCTTTCCCCAACCACAAACAGCCCATCCTCACCGGCTTCCACGCCGACCCCGAGGTGCTCTACTCGAACAAGACGGACAAGTACTACGTCTATAGCACCACCGACGGCACTCCCGGCTGGGGAGGTCACGACTTCAGCGTCTTCTCCTCGACGAACCTCACGGACTGGACCGACGAGGGCAAGATGCTCGACGTGAAGGGAGACCAGGTGAAGTGGGCCGTGGGCAACGCCTGGGCACCCGCCATCATCGAGGTGCCGGAGAAAGGCGGAAAGTCCAAGGCGCAGCAGGACTACAAGTACTTCTTCTACTATTCTGCCCACAATCCTCAGTCGAACCGCAAGGAGATAGGCGTGGCCGTGAGCGACAGCCCGACAGGTCCTTTCGCCGATAGCGGCTCCCCCATCATTACCGACGCTGACCGCCCCGAGGGGGTGAAAGGCGGACAGGCAATCGACGTCGATGTCTTCCGCGACCCCAAGAGCGGCAAGTACTATATCTACTGGGGCAACGGCTTCATGGCCGGAGCCGAGCTGGACGCCGACATGAAGACGATAAAGCGGGAGACCGTCACCAACCTGACACCTCAGGGCGGCACGCTGCAGACATGGGCTTTCCGCGAAGGGGCCTACGTCTTCTACCGCAAAGGAACGTACTACTTCATGTGGAGTGTCGATGACACAGGCTCCCCCAACTACCATGTATGCTACGGGACGGCCAAGTCACCCCTTGGTCCTATCAGCATTGATGCAGACAGTTACCTCGTCCTCAGACAAAAGCCGGAGGACGGAATCTATGGGCCTGCCCATAACTCCGTCCTCCAGATTCCCGGCAAAGACGAGTGGTACATCGTCTATCACCGTATTAATAAGCGTTTCCTGAGCCGTGACCCCGGCATCCATCGCGAGGTGTGCATTGACCGTCTGACCTTCGACAAGAAGGGACGCATCATTGCCGTCACCCCCACGCAGGACGGTCCGGCCCTGCCGTAGCTTTGATTGTAAGGGGGGAGTGAGTCAAGTTCCTCAGAATGCCACTTTGAGGCCGACGGTCATGGTGCTGAACTTGGGGCCGTGGCTGGTGCGGAGGACGGGGAAGGGGTTATACTTGTAGTAGATGCCGACGTGGTGGATG
Source organism: uncultured Bacteroidales bacterium (assembly GCA_902763865.1). Taxonomy (GTDB): domain Bacteria; phylum Bacteroidota; class Bacteroidia; order Bacteroidales; family Bacteroidaceae; genus Physcousia. The sequence goes on from CACWTR010000010.1 coordinate 1,334, forward strand.
ATGATGTCTGCGCCGATGCCGACGGAGAAGCGGTTCTGGTGCACGTTGCCTGCCGTCAGCTTCTGCTCTTCGCCGTTCATGTAGTAGCGTGTCTTGAGCGAACCGTACGGGGTGAAGTACAGTTCGGGGCCTATGCCGAGGGTTATGTGTTTGCCCAGGCAGTAGTAGTACTTGACGGGGAGGGAGAGGCTAAAGGTGTGGATGCGGCTGAACTTGGGCTCGGTACCTTCGGGATAGTCCTGCATGGAGATGATGCCTTGCTCGTCCTTCTGAAACTGCTTGAAGCCGGTGACGCGGTAGTTGCGCCAGTCGAACCCCAGGCCGATGCCCACGAAGCTTTTCCTGCCGATGCGTGTCTCCAAGCTGACGACGTCGCCCCATTCCAGCTCGAAGGACTGCCCCATGTCGATGTCAACATCCTTTGCCTGACCTACGCCGGCGATGAAGCCGAAGGAGAAGCTGCTGCTGAACGAGAACTTCACTTCGCGGCGTGTGGCTGTTTTCTTGACCTTGAGCAGGGGCAGCTCGAAATTCCAGCCGCCTGGATGTTCGTTGTCATCGATGATGCTCGTTGCATTTACGTCCACTGCCAGCAATGCAGCGAGGCAGATGACAGATAGAGTCTTTTCCATGTTCTTTTCGTATGTTTGCTATTTCTTTTTGAATGACTTCCTGAGGTCGGCAAGTGTGGCCTTCCCTTCCATATAGACCAGGGTGATGTCGTAGTGGCTGGACTTCTCCTTGCACTGGTAGCAGATGTAGCGGTGCCGTCCCTTTTGGCTGTCGGTGAGCTGGACTATGGCGTAGTAGATGTGGCCGTTGTGGCTTTCCATCTCCATGTTGCTTTCGTCGTCGGAGATGCGTCCTTCCATGTCCCTGCTGAAGAGTGCATCCGCCTTTGCCCTTTCTTTGTCGTTTGCTGCGAACTTGACGGTGTGGAGCACCTGGAGCTTGTACTGGGCGAGGTTGTCTCCCCTGACGAGGCTTTCCTCCATTTTTTCTTTGTCGATGAGTCTTCCCTCGAAGATATCGTTGATGTGCAGGCCTTGCTGTGCCTGGCAGAGGAGCAGGGAGCAGGGGGCGAGGAGCAGGATGAGGATGATGCGTTTCATGGTTCGTTGAAGAGTTGGGTGAGTTGTTCTGGTTCGTATTCGTGGCTGAATATCTCGGTGAGGGCTTCTGTGCCCAAGCGCAGGTCTGCCTGTTCCTTGTGCCAGTTGAGCAGTAGCCAGGCGGCGGTGATGCAGGCGGCAGCGGACAGGGGCCATAGGATGACTCTCAGACGGCTGGACGGCGCTCTTTCTGCCGAGAACCTGTCCAGAGCCTGCCGGCTGGGTGTGGGTTGCTTCTCTTCCAGCAGGGCGAACATCTTTGCGTAGGGAATCAGGTCCGCAGGCAGGTCCGGCGTGCTGCATAAGTACTCCCTGAGCTGCCGCAGTTCTTCCTGCGTGCTTTCGCCTTCAAGGTAACGGTTGAGGTATGTGCGTATCATTACTCTAAACTCTAAACTCTAAACTATGAACTATGAACTAAGAACTTCTGCAGTAGCTTCTTCCTTGCCTTCGAGAGTGCCGTGCGGACGGTCGTTTCGCTGATGCCGAGCAGTACGGCTATCTCGCTGTTCTCCAGCCCGTCCTGCTGGCTCATGCGGAGTATCTGCATCTGCGAGGCAGGCAGTTCCCCGATGCGGTCTTCCAGCCATTGGGCATTCTCCTTCTCCTCGAGCATCCACTGCGAATCGTGTGCCGAGGCGAGCCTTATCTCGTCGCTTAGCTTCAGGGGGATGACCTTTCGCTTGCGGAGCTTGGAGATGCACAGGTTGCGGCAGATGGCATACGTCAGTGCCTGTATGGAACGGACGGCATCGAGCTGATTCCTGACGGTCCACAGCCTGAGCAAAGTGTCCTGCACGTTGTCCTCAGCCTCGGCTTCTTCCCTCAGGAAGCGTAGGCTGACGGCCATGATGTCGGCCCTCAGCTGCCGGGCCAGTATGCAGAACTCCTCTTTCTCCATTGTGCTTTCGTAGCGCTCTTCTGTCTATATAGACGCAAAAGGTGTGATAATGTTCCCGCCGGAGTGTCAATTCTTCCGTTGCTGCGTACATCATCCTGAATTGCCAGATTCGAATGCAAAGGTACTTCCTTTATGTAAATTACAAAAAGAGAATGATATTTTTCTGCCAAAAACTTTTGTGATATTGCTTTTCTTCGTATCTTTGCACTGACCAAGCCAGCTTTTTGTGGCAGGGCGGGCCAAAATCTTAATGGAATCCCGCGGCTGAGCACACCGTTTGTAAGGACAGCCAAAGGGAAAGGACGTTTTCTGAACGTTACCTGTCTGTGTAAGTCAAACTTCGCAACTTTGAATTCGTATCACAGCGGTAATGCAACGAAGCGTTCGCGTGGGTGTATTATATCCTGGCTCATTCGTTGCTATCATTGTATCATGGTGGCTTACGTCTACGCCGAACTATATAATATCACTCGGCGTGGGCTGGCTTGCGTTGCTTATCCTTGATACGGGGGCAATGCGAAGGCCTGACTTACAGGGATAGGCGCGGAAGAGATAACTCCCACGTCTTTTTTTGTTTCCAGACATAAACATCATTACTCACGCCGAATTCGGGAGCAGGAGGCAACTAAAAAGACTTCAAACGTTATGAAGGAGAATAAGAACAACGGGGAACTCAAGTCACGCCGTGAATTCTTCAAGAGGGCCGCTAAAGGTGTTTTACCAATCTTGGGCGCGATTGTGTTGGCCAGTACCCCTTCAATTCTCAAAGCTAAGGATGCTGCTCCACAATGGTGTAGATTCGGCTGTGCAGGTTTTTGTGCAGGTCAATGCTATGCGACTTGTGTAGGAAGTTGTTATGGTAATTGTATAGGGTGTGTTGGCTATTGTAAGCAGGGATGTATCGGATGTGCAGTTGCTTGTAACAGCAGTTGTTCTGGTTCATGTCTGACTGAATGTGCATTATCATGTGCGGTATGTGAATAGGAATCCTACTAATAGAGGAAAAAGGATGTGTACTTTGTACAGACCCCTACATCCTAAAACGTATAATGCCGAATCTCGGGAAGTCTATAGGCAATAATTGTTATTCTTATGCAAAAAAACAAAAAGAACGAAGAAATTCAGTCTAGAAGACAGTTCTTCAAGAGTGCTGCAAAGGGCGCCCTCCCTATCTTGGGTGCTATCGTACTAGCTAATGTACCAGGCAACACGAATGCATCACAAGAAAGTCCGATGGGCTGTTCTCGCAGTTGTACAAACACTTGTTCAGCACAGTGTCGGTCTTATTGCAAGGTTGGCTGCGACAACAGTTGCAACTATCACTGCACCAGAACTTGTGGATCAACCTGCAAGGGTGGTAGCTATGGTAAGTAATCCCTCTATTTAGGAGCAGGTGTTTTACATCTGCTCCTTTAAACTTTGAAAGTATGGAAAAAGAAGCTATAAAGAAGAACGATACAGGCTGGAAGAATGGTATGGCGAAGAATATAACTTTCATCGTCACCAAAGACTGCCAGTTAGCCTGCAAGTATTGTTATCTTGTAGGTAAGAATGAGAAGGAACGCATGTCATGGGAGGTGGCGAAAATGGCCATTGATTATATCCTTGACCAAGAAGATGACATGCAAGAAGAAAGTGTGGTATGGGATTTCATCGGTGGAGAGCCGTTTTTGGAAATAGAATTAATTGACAAGATTTGCGACTACTTAAAGATTGAAATGTTTCAGCGAAATCATCACTGGTTCAACTCATATAGATTCAGCTTTTCTACTAATGGGATTAATTATGACAGTGAAAAGGTTCAGGAATTCATCAGAAAGAATAGAGATCATCTGAGCATAGGTATAACAATAGATGGTACAGAAGTCAAACACGACTTGAACCGTATATATAAAGTTACTGGCAAAGGCTCCTACAAGAGTGTCGTCCGTAATATTCCTTTATGGCTGGAGCAATTCCCTTATGGCGGCACAAAGGTTACAATCAGTTCCCCTGACATCCCTTACATAAAGGAAAGCGTTCTACATCTATATAGTCTCGGTATTAAAGAAATCAACATTAATGTTGTTTTCGAGAATGTATGGAAAGAAGGAGATGATAAGCTATTTGAAGAGCAATTGATGTCTCTTGCTGATGCAATAATAGATGAAGGCTATTACAAAGACTATGCGTGTTCTTTCTATTCAGAAAACATAGGCAAGCCATTAGACCCGATTCTTGAAAATACTAACTGGTGTGGTGCTGGCCGTATGCTTGCCGTTGATGCTAATGGCATATTCTATCCTTGTACTCGTTTTGCACAGTACTCTCTTCGCGACAAGAAAGCTTGGACAATAGGAAATGTTAATGATGGCATAGACAAGAACAGACTTCGTCCATTCCTTGTTCTTGACCGCCTGAGCCAATCTAAACAAGAGTGCATTGATTGCGAAATCGCAAGTGGCTGCGCATGGTGCCAAGGCGAAAACTACGATGCTGCTGAGAGCAATACCATTTTCCAGCGCTCCACGGCGATTTGCAAGATGCATAAGGCTCGTGTTCGTGCCAATAACTACTACTGGAACAAGCTCTATCGCAAATTAGAATTAGAAGGGCAACGCGAAGAGTATGAAAAGAACAAAAAGGAAGTGAAACAAGAAATTTGTTAGAACTATGCTTCAATACCTTATTATACTATTAGACGATACCAGTACGTCGTATTGTCATTACGAGAATCCGAAAAAGGATGCAGGGCTTATCCCTTTGAACATTTTAAAGGCTGGCATTCGCTTTGGCATGGTGGAGAATCTGATGATTCAATTCGTCTATCCGGACTATGAACTGCCTGGAGAATACAAGGAAGCCATAGAGAGTATAGACCACAGCAAGATTGTTTCGTCATTATGCAATGATAAATCGTTGGCTGATGAAGCGGATGTTATTGTCTTCCATGATTGGTCAGGAATAAGCTATGCTATGACATTTCCTGATAAGAGTTATGTTTTAAGGACGACAAAGGCCAAATTATTTGAAAGGTATTTGTTCCTAAAAGAATTCCTGTCTAAAGTTGCTCGTCTCAACATCGTAATAACAGATATTGAGACTTTTGATGATGGTGATTATGAGCAATACAAATTGATTCTTCACACCTTATCAGAGAATATAGAAAAAATGTATGTTGACGGATTAGCTCCACAACTGAACCTCCTCACTGACCGTATCATGCTGAAGGAAATGAACAACTGTGGTGCAGGCGACACGAATATTACCCTTGCTCCCAATGGGAAATTTTATATTTGTCATGCTTTTTACATCGAGAATGAGGATGATTGTATCGGAGATGTTAAGCGGGGACTTGATATAAAGAATAAGCAACTTTACAAACTGAAATATTCTCCAATATGCAGTCACTGTGATGCCTATCAATGTAAACGGTGCGTTTGGCTGAATCGAAAGACAACGCTCGAAGTGAATACTCCATCTCACGAACAGTGTGTGGTAGCCCACTTGGAACGTAACTCTTCATGTGAGTTGTTGAAAAGCATTCGTAAGCATGGTAAGTTTTTACCAGAGACAGAGATACAGGAGATAGATTATTTAGATCCATTTGACAAGAGGAAGGAGTGGTAAAATGGAAATAATCAGCAGAAGGAACTTTTTTAGGAAGGTAACAAATCTATTACCTTTGTTCTCTTTGATATTACTACCAGACTGTAGCGTAAAAGCAGCTATTGCAACTGACTGTAAGAAAGCTTGTGTAAGCACATGTGAAACAAACTGTGGAAACAATTGTGTTTCCGCATGTGCTAAAACTTGTAGTTTAGCATGCCAAGGAGGATGTAAAGAGCAATGTGCATCAAGCGGATGTATGGATAATTGCAAAGGGTCTTGTGCAAGAACCTGTAAACAGACCAGTAAGTACATGTGTGGAGATTCTTGTGGTGGCAGTTGCGCTGTAACATGTAAACAATCAAATAAATAGAAAATATGAACAAAAAAATTGTAGGGCAAGTGACACCTGATGAGAAGAATGAGATTCTTACTCTTTTCGAACGTCGCAACGGATTGAATGAACTGGCAAAGATTCTTACAGCAGATAATGCTGAGTTGTATGAGAAACTGGTGAAGGACTTGGGCGAAACAGGTACGAAGTTTCAATACTGGTGGAATCGTATGGCAGAGAAATACCAATGGGAATCTGCTGAGAACGGCAACTGGGAAATCAACTTTGATACATGTGAAATCTATTTGTGTGTAATATGAAAAAGATATTTATAATTGCTGTAATGGCTGCATACCTTTTTTGCTCATGTGAAAAGGAAGAGGAATATTCGTACAAAACAACAACCAAAACGAATACAACGTCTATTACAAAACCAACTGTCAGTGTATCATCAAGTAAAGCAAATTCCACATACGATGGTTGGTGGGTAATAGCAAAAGTCACAACAGGCGGTGATGACCCCAGCAATGTAGAATGCTATTTAGAGTGGAGTAAATATACAAAAAAGCAAACTGGTACTATATCGTATTCCAACAGAGATAATATGAGAGTCCAATCAAGCTCAAAAAGTCAAGTATTGTTTAAAACTGAACATGCAGGAATAAACAGCGGGAACTATATCTATTACAGGATTGTTGGTAAAAACAGTAAATATACCACCACCGGAACAGGAACTTACATGGTAGCCACAAAATATTAAAAAGGAATAACCGCATCATGACACAATTATAAGAAGCCGTATTCGTAGAATTAGCAGCACGACAGAAGGCCTTTCACGTCATTATATTATGTTACAAGAAAAGAGAAATACAGAGAAACCTATTTAGGGTATAGCCAGAAGCAAAAGAAACCATGTTTTGCTCTTTCTATGTTGATTAATTGGAGTATTATGACAGCTATATAAAGGTAGTCGTACGAAATAGCCTCACTTGGTATTAAAAAAAGCGGGCGAAAACAGATGTGTGGGTCTGCCTTCGTCCGCTTTTGTGGAATAATGTGCGAAAGGATTACTTTCCTACTTCGATGCTGGCGCACCAGCCGCCGTTGCGTGCCATGTGGATAGGCAGGACGGTGCTGCTGTTGACCTTGCTCTGCTGGCGTACGTAGTCCATAGCGATGATGTGGGCGTTGACGCCGTCGGCGAAGCTCGTCATGCGATACTCCTTGCCTTCGGGCAGGAAGTCGAGCTTGAGCTGGAAGTCGCGTTCCTGGCTGTTCGTGATACCGCCGATGAACCACTTGTTGCCCTTGCGCTTTGCCGTGATGCAGTACTGTCCGGCTTCGGCCTGGAGGACGCGTGTCTCGTCCCAGTTGACGGGTACGCTGGTGAGGAAGTCGCGGCAGTCGGGCCACTGGTCGTAGCGGCAGGGGTTGTCCATGAGCATCTGCAGGTTGCTCTCGGCAAGCACGAAGATAGCCAGGTTGAAGGCTTTTGTGCCTACGCCGGCGCAGATGGGGCGGTTGCCGTGATGACGCTCGGGCTGGTAGTTGAGCATTGAGCCGGGCGTGTAGTCCATTGGTCCGACGGCATTGCGGATGAAGGGCAGCCAGACGCTATTGTCGGGCTTGCACGAGCCGTTGTATTCCATGCCGCGCACGCCTTCGTAGGTCAGTACGTTTGGATACTTGTAGTCCAGTCCGCTGGGGTGGAAGGCGCCGTGGAAATCGACGAAGATGTGGTGCTTGGCTGCTTCCTGTGCGACGCGCTCGTAGAAGTTCACCATCCACTGGTCCTGCCGGTCCATGAAGTCAATCTTCGTGCCCTTGATGCCCCACTGCTCGAACTTCTGGAAGAGGTCCATGTTATGCTCTACGGTGAGCCAGGGGAGCCACAGGATGACTCCGACGCCTTTGCTCTTGCCGTATGCAATGATTTCGGGCAGGTGCACTTCCGGATTGGTCTCGAAGGGGTTGCGTGTGTTCTTAGCCCAGCCTTCGTCGATGAGGATGTAGCCTACGCCGTTGCGTGCTGCAAAGTCGATGAAGTACTTGTAGGTGTCGAGGTTGATGCCGGACTTGAACGTTACGTCGGGCCCGAAGGGGATGCCGTTGAGCCAGTCCCAGCAGGTCTGTCCCACCTTGACCCACTCGGTGTCGCCGATGGCATTGGCGGGAGCCAGTCGCACGGGCATGACGTTTTCCGGCAGTTGCGTGTCGCTCTGGGTGATGTACATGTAGCGCCAGGGGAAGGTGCGGGTGCCGCTTGTCTTGGCAACGTAGTCGGCCTCCTTCAGGATTTTGTGGCTGCGGTCGCCTTGGTCCTCGTACTCAAGCGGGCACTTGGGCTGGATGGAGGTGAAGGCGTTGCTGCCTTCGCCGCAGGACTTGAGGAAGGTGCCGGCGTAGTCGAAGAGGTCGAACTCGGAGATGAGCACCTTTTGCTTCTGGCCCATGACGAGGATGGGCAGCTCGCTCATCTTGTCGTCGGCCTTCCATTCTTCTGACTTGACGACGGAATAGTTCTCTTCGCAGCTGGTCTTGAAGCCGCCTGCCTGCTGCAGTACGAGCCTGCTGGGAGATGCCAGCTGCCAGGTGCCTTCCTCGCCCATCACCTCGATGTCGCCCTTCAGGGCTGTGACGAAGCGGTAGGCCACGCCGTCGTCATAGACGCGCCACTCCACCTTGTAGCCTCCGCCAAAGGTGAGGGTGAGCAGGGTGTAGTTGTTCTCCACCGTGCTGAACTTCAGGGGATGGATGGGCGTGATTGTCTCGCGGACCGTTGTCACCTTCTTGCCTTTGAGGGCAGGCTTCTCGCCGAGGGTGCGGTCTCGGAGGGTCATGGCGATGCGGTTCTGCCGGAACAGCTGTTCGCCGTGGCTTTCTACATCGTAGTAGATGCGGTCGGAGATGCTGACCGTCACCTTTGTCTGTCCGTCAGGGCTTGTTGCGCTGACTTGTTTCTGTGCTTGTGCAGCAAGGCCCGACAGGAGCAGTGCTGCAAGGAAGAGTGACTTCTTCATAGCATTAGCTTGGGGTTAGTGATGAATACTGTTTTTGTTGCGGATGATTGGCAACGGTTGTTAGGCTATTCAACACGGCGTGCCCAGTCGGTTAACGCGGCACGCCGTGTTTTCTGTTGTCGCCTGTCTGTTGTTCGTCAGGCGGTTGTTTATTTAGCTGCTTCCTTCTCTATTTCCAGGAGCTCAACGGTGAAGATGAGGCAGGAGAAGGGAGGAATTTTAGCTTGCTCGCGGTCCTTGTAGGCCAGTTCCTGCGGAACGTAGATCATCCACTTGCTGCCGACGGGCATCATGCAAAGAGCTTCCGTCCAGCCCGGAATGACCTGACCCACGGGGAAGGTGACGGGCTTGTTCCTCTTGTAGGAGCTGTCGAACTCGGTGCCGTTGATGAGGTGGCCTTCGTAGTTGACCTTTACCTTGTCCTCCTTGGTGGGGATGGCTCCGGTGCCGGCAGTCAGTATCTTGTACTGCAGGCCGCTGGGAGTCACCTTCACGCTGTCCTTCTTGGCGTTGGCCTTCAGGAACTCCTCGCCTTCGATGCGGTTGGCACCGTACTTCTTCTCCATGCTGACCTTGTGGTAGTACTCCAGTTGCTTCTTGACGAGGGTCTGCGTGCTGTCCATCGTGACAGTGGCGTTCTCGCCGGTGAAGCCGTCGCGGAAGCCCTGGATGAAGAGTGCCTTGTTCAGGATGTCGGTGCTGTCGTTGGCCTGCTTGGAGGCTCCGGGATAAACCTGATTCTCCACCTGCTGGCGAATCTCGATGCCTGCCAGACGTGCCTTCTCGCGTTTGTCAGCCTCGGTGAGCGTCTGCTGCTCGAAGCCTTTCAGGAAATCTACGACGTAAGTCGTGTCGATGCCCATGCGCTGAGCCAGGTACCCTTTCAGTCCGTTGGAGTTTGCACGACCGAAGTGGTAGCTGAAGACATCTACGCTGACCGTATCGACCACTTCAACGGGCTCTTTCGCCTTCTTATTCTTCTTGACGTTCTTCTTGGCAGCTCCTGCGCCCAGCGAGATGCAGGCGCAGAGAGCTAATAGAATGAGTTTCTTCATCTTTCTTTATTCGATTCCGAGCAGTTCAATCTTGAAAATCAGGCAGGAGTAGGGAGGCAGCTTGGCACCTCTCTCCTGTTCGCCGTAAGCCTGTTCCTGAGGAATATAGACGTTCCATGTGGAGCCGACGGGCATCTTGGTCAGAGCCTTTGTCCATCCGGGAATAACCTGATTGCAACGGAACTTGGCGGGCTCGTTCCTCTGGTAGCTGCTGTCGAAGATGGTGTCGTTGAGGAGCTTGCCCTCGTAGTTGACGGTGACGCGGCTGGTGTCGGCAGGAATGTCGCCCTTGCCCTCGGTGATGACTTCATAGTAGATGCCGTCGCCCAGCTCCTGGATGCCTTCCTTCTTGGCAATCTCGGCCATGTAGTCCTCGCACTGCTTCTTCCAGTCGCCGTACTTCTCGCTCATGACTCTGGACTTGACGGTCTTCAGCATGGTCTCGATGTTGGCGGCAGCCTCGTCGATGCTCATGAGTCCGTCCTCGCCCTTCGTGCCGGTTACGAAGCCTGCCATGAAGTTGTTCAGGCTGATGGTCTGTGTGCTGTCATCGCCGAAGACTTCATAGTTGATGCCCTTAATCATCTGCTGGCTGATTTGCTGACCAATCTGCAGACCTGCATAGTAGGCGGTCTTCTTCTTGTTGTCGCCGGCATTGACAGATTCGTTCAAGCCCTTGATGAATTCGTCGATGTAGGCAGTATCGACGTCCATGCGCTGTGTCAGGTATTCCTTCAGGCCGCGCGTCTGTGCCAGGCCGAAAGCATAGCTCAGGGAATCGACGTCATTCTTCAGATTTGCCTTGGGAGTGCTGTTGGTGCAGCTACCCATGATGGCAGCTACAACAATGGCTGCCAGAATAGAAAACTTTTTCATGTCTGTTGTGTTTAATGATATGTGATATTTGTTTCTTAGCTCTAAACTCTACACTCTCCACTCTAATCAAAGAACCTTGATGAGCTCTACGTCGAAGATGAGTGTGCTGAAGGGCGGGATGCTTGCTCCGGCTCCCTGTTCGCCGTAGGCCAGCAGGTAGGGGATGGTGAAGCGGAACTTGGCTCCTTCCTTCATCAGCTGCACGCCTTCCGTCCAGCCCGGGATGACCTGGTTGAGTCCGAAGTCGGCAGGCTCGCCGCGCTTGTAGCTGCTGTCGAAGACCGTTCCGTCCAGCAGGCGGCCTTCGTAGTGGCAGCGTACCGTGTCGGTAGCCTTGGGGCTCTTGCCGTTGCCTTCCTGCAGCACCTCGTACTGCAGGCCGCTCTTCGTGACGTTGACTCCCTGCTTCTTGGCATTGGCATCCAGGTAGGCTTTGCCCTCGGCAATGTGCGACTGAGCCTCCTCCTTCTGCTTCTTCTGGAAATACTCCTGCAGCATTATCTGTGCCTCACGGCTCGAGAAGGCAGTCTCCTTGCCCTGCATCACGTCGCTGATGCTTCGGGCGAAGTCCTCAATGCTGAAGTTCTCGATGTTCATGCTCTTTATCTGCTGGCCGATGCCAAGACCCAAAGCATAGCTGATTTTGTCCATATAAATAAATGTTATATTAAAAATGCGCCGCAAAATTACAAAATAATCTCTAATCCCTAATCTCTAATCCAAAACTTTTTTCTATATTTGCATATCTTTAACATTAAAACGTGCAATTATGAGAGTCGTAGTCTTGACGGGAGCCGGCATGAGCGCAGAAAGCGGCATCAGCACATTCCGCGACAATGGAGGCCTTTGGGAGCAGTACAATGTGGAGGACGTGGCAACGCCGGAAGGCTGGGTGCGCAACCCGCAGCTCGTGACGGATTTCTACAATACACGCCGCCGTCAGCTGCTCAGCGTGAAGCCCTGCCTGGGGCACGAGCTGGTGGCAAAGCTGGAAGAGAAACACAAGGTGGTCGTCGTGACGCAGAACGTAGATGACCTCCACGAGAAGGCCGGAAGCACAAACGTCATCCACCTGCACGGCGAGCTGATGAAGGTGACCAGCAGCCTCTCGCCCAATGACCCGCGCTACATTAGGACCCTGGACCCTGGACACCTCGACGTCAAGATAGGCGACCTGGCCGCCGACGGCAGTCAGCTCCGTCCCTTCATCGTATGGTTCGGCGAGGCAGTGCCCGAGATAGACAAGGCCGTGGAAGCTTGTGCACAGGCGGAGTTGCTTATCGTCATCGGTACCAGCCTGAACGTCTATCCTGCAGCAGGCCTGACGCGCTGCGTCCCGTCCGGCACACCCATTTACCTCATCGACCCGAAGCCTGTGACGTGGAACAGTGACGCACAGGTGCACCACATCATGAAGGGCGCCAGCGAGGGAATGCAAGAACTGATGTCAATTCTCAATTCATGATTCATAATTCGTAATTCATAGTTAGGCTACGCCCTGAAAAAAACGATTATGAACGGTGCATTATGAATCATAAAACTATAAACTAACAATATGAGTGAACTGAAAATACGCTGTCGCAACAACGGAAAGAGGATCAGTGTGCCCTTCGGCAGCAATCTCTACGATGTCTTTGCCCTGGCAAACCTCCGCATGGACTACGGGCCGGTAGCAGCCCGCGTCAACAACAAGGTCCAGGGCATGAACTATCGTTTCTATAACAACAAGGATGTGGAGTTCCTGTCGCTCTCATCTCCCAGCGGCATGCGCACTTATACGCGCTCGCTCTACTTCATACTGGCTAAGGCTGTGGAGGACATCTTCCCCGGAGCGCAACTAATCATTGGCTGCTCCGTCAGTCGCGGTTACTACTGCGAGCTCCGCATAGGGCGGCCTATTGAAGAGAAGGATGCCAGCCTCATCAAGCAAAGGATGCAGGAGATTATCGATGCCGACATGCCCATCCACCGCATACAGTGCCCCATTGAGGAAGCCATTGAGATGTTCGACCGACGCGGCATGACCAGCAAGGTGCAGCTGCTTGAGAGCCAGGAAAGCCTCTATACATATTATTATAGGCTGGGCGAGACCATCGACTACTTCTATAGCTGCCTGCTGACAAGCACGGGCCAGGTGCACCTCTTCGACCTCATCAAGCTCTACGACGGACTGCTCCTCCGTATCCCCTCCGAGAAAGAACCTTGGCGGCTGGAAGAGATGGTGGAGCAGACGAAGATGTTCGACGTCATACGCGAGCACCGCCGCTGGCAGGACATCCTCGGGGTGCGAACCGTGGGCGAGTTCAACAATGCGGTCAAGGCCGGCTTTGCCACAGACCTCATCAATGTGAGCGAGGCCTTGCAGGAGAAGAAGCTTGTGGGCATAGCCGACAACATAGCGGAGCGCGGCTCGCGTATCGTCCTTCTGGCCGGCCCCAGCAGCAGCGGCAAGACGACGACTGCCAAACGGCTGGCCATTCTTCTTATGGCCAGCGGGATGCGTCCTCACATACTCAGCACCGACGACTACTTCGTCAATCGTGTCGATACTCCCCGCGATGCCAATGGCGAGTACGACTTCGAGTGTATCGGGGCTGTCGATACGGAGCTCTTCAATACTCAGATGAACGCATTGCTTCGCGGCGAGGAGGTGGAGCTTCCGCGCTTCGACTTCCAGACGGGTACGCGTGTCTTCGATGGGCGGAAGCTGCGTATCGGGGCCGACGATGTCATCCTGCTCGAGGGCAATCATGCCCTGAACCCCATCTTCACCCGTCAGATACCCGACGAGAAGAAGTTCCGCATCTACATCTCTGCCCTGACAACCGTCCAACTGGACGACCATAACTATGTTCCTACGGAGGACATCCGCCTGTTGCGTCGCATCCTTCGCGACTACAGGTACCGTGGGTTCTCTGCCATAGAGACCATCAAGCGCGGCCCCAGCGTGCAGGCTGGCGAGGAGAAGTGGATTCTTCCCTTCCAGGAGCTGGCCGACGCCACCTTCAACAGTGCTTTGCTCTACGAGATAGGCGTCATGCGCGACCAGGTGCTCCCCATCCTGGAACAGGTTCCGGAGCGTGCCGTGGAGTATGCCGAAGCCAGCCGTCTCCGCAAATTCCTGGCTTACTTCCGCAGCGTGCCCGGCGACCAGGTGCCGCCCACCAGCCTTCTGCGCGAGTTCGCCGGCGGAAGCTCGTTCAAGTACTAACCTCTAACCTCAAAAAAAATCTACAAATGAAAGACAATCGTTTGATGTCGGTTGATGCCCTTCGCGGCTTCGACATGTTGTTCATCATGGGCGGTGCCGGCCTGATAGCGGCGCTTGCACAGTGGTTTCCTTGCAGCTTCACCGAGATGCTGGCCGAGCAGATGGAGCACGTGGAGTGGAATGGCCTTCGCCACCACGATACCATCTTCCCCCTCTTCCTTTTCATTGCCGGCATCTCCTTCCCCTTCTCGCTGGCGAAGCAGCGCGGGCAGGGACGCACGGAGTGGGCCATCCACAGGAAGGTCATCGTGCGCGGGCTGATGCTGGTCTTCCTCGGCGTGGTTTACAATGGGCTGCTCGACTTCAACTTCGAGTCGTTGCGCTATGCCAGTGTGCTCGGACGCATCGGGCTGGCCTGGATGTTTGCGGCCCTCATCTTCATCCATACCGGCTGGAAGGCTCGCGTCGGAGTAACGGCGGCCCTGCTCGTCGGCTATTGGCTGGTGGCCGGCTTCATCCCAGCCCCTGACGCAAACGGTGCCGACATCTTTACTGCCGAGGGCTCCTTCGTGGGCTATGTGGATCGCATCCTCCTGCCGGGACGCATCCTCTACGGCAGCATCGACCCCGAAGGTATTCTGGGTGTCGTGCCGGCCATCGGTACCGCCCTTTTGGGCATGTTCACGGGCGAGTGGGTACAAGCTGGCCCCGCCCAATCCAAGGGTGCAGGGAACAGAAAGGTGGCCGGCATGGTCGTTGCGGGCCTTCTGATGCTGGCTGTCGGCTTGCTCTGGAACGAGGTGTTCCCCATCAACAAGAAGATGTGGACGAGTTCCTTCGTGCTGGTCGTGGGGGCTTATTCCGTCCTGATGTTCGCGCTGTTCTACTATATAATAGATGTGTTGGGCTGGCGTCGCTGGACGCTCTTCTTTACGGTCATCGGCATGAACTCCATCACGATCTATCTTGGGCAGCGCTTCATCCGTTTCTCCTATACTTCGGAGAAGCTGTTTGGCGGCCTTGTGAAGCTGATGCCGGAGGACGCGCAGGGCTTCTTCACTCAGGTGGCCTACATCGCTGTCTGCTGGCTCTTCCTCTATTTCCTCTACCGTAAGCGCGTCTTCCTGAAGGTGTAGGTCCTATCATCCAAAGGCTTCCACCTCGGCTGAGTAGTGGCCGTAGATGTACTCCACCACCATGCGCCCATAGCGTCCTTGCTCCGCCACGAGGCAGGAGACGAGGCCCATCGTCCATCGCCAGTTGACCTCGATGCAGGGGCAGATGCCTTCCCGGGCCAGCATCATGTCGATGCCGACGGGACCTTCGTAGTCGAAGTGGCGCAGCCGCTCTTCCCACCATCTTCTGATTTCTACAAGATACTGCGGCGGGACGTATTGCGTCAGCCATTGCAGCTTCTGTCCTTCCGGTGCCACCCAGTTGCCGAGGTAAGCGCCCTTGTCGTTTGTGTAGAAGAGTGAGAGGCCGCGGTATTCCACGCCGCCCCGTCCGTCGAGCCAGAACTCCAGGGCAAAGTCGCACACCTTGTGAAGGAACCGCTCCACGACGACAGACTCTCCCCTCTCCCCGGAGAGAAGGACGGCGGGTGAGACTTTTCTCAGCCCTCTGCCGCTGCTGCTCCAAGGCTGTTTGAGCATTGCCTCGCCATACGAGTTGACGGCATCTTCCACTTCCTCCTTTGTGTGACAAAGCACGCTCTCGCCGGCCAGATGTCCGTCCAGGGAAAGTTGCTCGCGCAGTTCCTGCAAGAGGGCAACCGCCGTCTGCCTGTGCGACAGTTGCCGTAGCTGTTCCAGCTTACGGGGCGATGGCAGCAGCGACTCCTGTACGCCGGCCTGCCTGAGCTGGTGGCAGATGGCCGCGCTCCAGCCCCAGGGCCGTATGGTGGTGTCGTCGGGCACTTGCAGCCGGTCCTCGCCGTTCCAGACGATGTCGTCCTCCGCTGCCCACCACTGCGGCAGCCACCACAGCTCGCGGCGCATTTGCCGTATCCGTGCGGGCGGCGTATAGCCGGCGTGTCCGTCGGCCAGGGCCATGTCGTTCTCGGGATTGAATATGTAGAGTGTCATCGGAGTGCAAAAGTACGCAAAATCTCCCAATTCCCCAAACATTCAGCCAAGAACTTTTCGGACAGGGGCGAGAGCTGTTGCAAAAGCTTTCCGCTGCCGGTGTATGTCCCCGTGTGAATAATCGTTAAGTTAATCCATAGGATGCCGTTTGCGGGCAACTGCCGGGCTTGACAAAATGTAAGCAAACTCATGGTTTTGCTTACACGGCAAATTCCGGGATTGGCTCCAGAATCGATTGTTTTGCCTTCAGACGTGCTTTTCCTGCCCCCGAGGGCAGAAAAGGGCTTAAATCGAATCCCTATTGTAAACCAACGATTTATAATCAGTCGGCGCTCAATTCAAAGTCGAAAATGTCAACCGTGCTTTGCAAAACAGGGCGTTTTTGACCTTTATTGCACACTTTTTCGAGGTGAAGTTCCGGTAGGCGCTTCCCGACGCGAAGGCTCACACGACGCGTCGCGTTGGCCAACACGACGTGAGCTTATCAGTGCAGGCTCGCGTCCTTTGGGCAAAATCATCGCGAAAAGACGTTTTACGACCTTTTCTGGAGTGTGCAATAATTGACATTTTGCAATGCTTTCCAACAGATAGGTTGCATTGTGACTTCCTGTCTCCGGACTGATTAGGAGTTAAGCTTAAGCACGTCGAGCATCTTGCGGTCGAGGCGGTGTCCGTGGAAGTCTTCGTAGTCAACATCATTGCGTTCGCTGTCCAGCACGCCGAATGAACCGCGCAGGTTCCAGAGTGCCCAGCCCCAGCCCTTTTGCCTGAAGATGCTGAGGTTGTCGCGCAGCCAGGCCAGTGCCACGGCGTGCGGTGTCTGGTTGTGACAGCCGAACTCGCCGATGAAGACGCGTCCGCCGGCCTGCTCGAGTGGTGCCCAGCTGCGTTCCTGCATGTCGAGGAGCCACTGCCGATTGTAGTGCTGGCCCTCAGCATCGAGCGGCCAGCACAGCTCGCTCGGCTGCAGAGGCATCGGCTTATTGCCGTAAACCCAGGAAGCACCGTAGTGCGAGACGAGCATCGGCTGGTAGCCTCTGCCGCACTGGACGATGTCGGGGAGGTCGTTCACCGCCAGAAGCGGATGCCCGCCCCAGTCCAGTCCGTCGATGAGAATCAGTCTGTGGGGCGACGTCGCCCTGATTGCCTGCACCAGCCGACGCACGATGCGCTCGTAGTCGTCGGCACCGACGTGCGCCACCTCGTTGAGAAGGTTGAAGCTGAGCCAGCGCGACGACACCTTCCTGTAGCGCCGTGCAAAGACGCTCCACTGGTAGGCACAGCCCTCCAGTGCTTCCTCGTCGGTGAAGATGTTCTGCGGCTCGGCTGGAGGATTCACGCAGTAGCCGGGTGCACGATGCAGGTTGATGCACACGTGGATGCCATATCTGCGCCCCCACGTCACGGCCCGGTCTATGTCCTCAAGCACTCGCTCGTCCATCTCGTAATAACTTCCGGGCTTACTCCAGCTCCAGTAACTCAAGGGCAGACGCACGAAGTTGAACCCCCATTCGGCTATCCACTGGAACTCTCTCTCGTCGAAAGGCTCTGGCCGACCTGCCGTGAAGTAGTTCAGGAGGTTGAACCCGCGCCAGCGTGAGCAGTCGGGCATCCGGTGTCGTGCCATCAGCGGGCCCGAAGTGAAGGGCTCGAGCATCAGTCCTGCACCGGTCAATGCAGCTGTCCGAAGGAAGTCGCGTCGTTGCATGGCGGGAGCTATTTCATGTTCGGACTGATTTCGACACCGGTGTAGTAGTGACGCAGTATCTGCTTGTAGGTGTAGCCCTGTTCGCCCATGACGGCGGCACCTATCTGGCAGAGCCCTACGCCGTGGCCCCAGCCATGTCCGTGCAGGACGAAGCGCCCCGGCACTCCGCCCCGGACGTTCCTGGCCTCGACGGTGAAGGCACTGCTCTTCAGCGTGGATGTGCTCAGCATGCGGCGTATCTCCAGTTCCTTGCCTACGATGAACGACTTCTCGCTGCCCACGATGCGCAACTTGCTGATGTGTCCGCCGGGACCTTTCTCCACGGGTTCCAGGGCAAGAATGGCTCCCAGGTCCGTCTTCAGGTGCTCCGTGATGCGCTCGTGAATCTCTTCCTGCGTGAGCTCTTCCGTCCATTCGTAGAAGTCGCGGGTCTCGAGGTCGTAGTCATTGAGCACCTGGCGCAGTATCTGTGTGTCGCTGGTGTTGCAGAAGGGGTCCTGGACGGAGCGGAGATAGGGCACGTCGATGTTTTCCCAGCAGTAGCGGAACTCGTTGGTCCTGCCGCCGCAGCACTTGCCGAAGCGGGTGTCGCATATCCGTCCGTCGTACATGAGCACCTGTCCGCGTGTGGCGCTGACGGCTTCGGCCACCTGCGGGTTGCCGGCACGCGTAATGCCTTGGTAGCGCTGGCAGTGGTCGTCGGCACAGACATCGAAGATGGTGTGGTCCTCGCGGTCGTACCAGCGGATGCTTTCGCCTTCGCTCTTGGCTAAGGAGAAGAAGGGCGCGTCCTGTCCGGCCCGCTCCTGCCGGCGCTGTATCTGAGCATAGAGCCAGCTGCGGCTGATGACGGCTGCTGCCTTCAGAAACTCCAGCGAGCAGCTGCCCTTCATTTCGCTGCTGATGACGCTTGTCAGGTAGTCCTCGACGGGCAGAATGTTGATGGCTACAATCTTGTCCTCATCGACCACGAGCTTGAGGATGCCGCTGAAGGTTTGCGACTCTTGCCGTTCCCAGTGGAACCGCTGCCCGATGGTGACGCCGTGGAGGGTGAAGGACCCTTCCCCACGGAAGGTCAGCTCCTGATAGACATTGTCCTGCCATCGGATGCCGCCGTCGGTGTATTCTGCCACTTGCTCGCCTGTGACTTCCGTGCCTTTGGCCCGATAGGTGCTGTTCAGGCAGAAGCGGATGGCGGCATTCTTCATGATGCCGACAGAGACGGAAAGCCCTTCGTCCTTCCCCTTGCCTTCCGAGGGAGGGGTGAACGGCGAGGCGTCAGATGCGTTTCCCTCTTCCAGCGAGGGGTCCTTGTCCGTGAGGCTTTCTATGATGGGTTCCTGTTCTTCCTCGCTCAGCGTCACTTCGCGGAGGATGTCGGCAGCCCGTTCAGCTGTCAGGGCCTCGAAGTCCTGTTCGCGTGGCGTGATGAAGAGGCCGCACATGTCGAGTGCGCCGGGGCTAATCAGGAGCTGCTCCGCCCCTTCCTTGTAGTAGCAGTCGGGCCGATGCTTGCTGCGGGGGAAGATGAGCGTCACGATTTCGTCGGGCCGGCCCGACGTGCCGGCTTGCCGCCAGCAGACGATGTTGAGGCGCGGTTCCGTCTCGTTGCCCACCACGGGCAGTGCCTTATAGACGCGCTGGCAGAGAATGCTGTCGCTCTCGGCTGGCATGCTTCGTATGACGAACACGGGGCAGGGGTAGCCTTCCAGCAGGAAGAGTCCGCAGCGGCTGCCCACGTTGCCTGCCTCCTCCATCGTTGCTGTCTGCTCGCCCGTCAGGGGATAGAGCTTCCGCAGGTGTGTCTCGTAGAGCGGCCAGTCGCGTTCCAAGGGCACGATGCCCCGGCTGCCTGCCTGCAGGTGCATGTGGTCGGGGCAGGAAGCACCGCAAAGCGGACCGTTGTAGAAAACGATGTGGCGCGGCATGTTCCAGGCCATGCGGCGCAGTGTGCCGAAGGAGCTGTAGATGCTCTGCGGCGTGTGGCGTCGCATCGGGATGGTGAAGTGCTGGGGCAGGATGGGGTAGGGGTTGACGAGTATCTGGTAGTGTTTCTCCGTCATCAGCTTGTGTTGTTCGCGCGGACGGTTGTTGTCGCAGAGGAAGCAAGGCCGTCGGCTGATGGTCTCCTTGTCGATGGCTGCCCCCGTCGAGACGATGCGTGCGGGGTTCCATTGGACAAGGAAAGCCTCTCCCCTCCTTTGAAGGGGCAGGGGGAGGTTCTTTGTCTTCACCTGCTCCAGTGCTTTGTAGCGCTGGGCAGCTTCGGGCCACTCCTCCAGTTCCTTCTGGAAGAAGGCTTCAATCTCCTGCCCTGTCACTTTGTGCTGCCATAGCAGGTTGAGTTGCTGGCGTGCTTTGATTTCGAGGGTGCGCAGGTGGTCCTTGTAGGTATTGTTCTTGTTGATTTTCTCTTGGCTGAGGGCGGCATCGCTGTTGCCTTCCCATCGCCGGCAGAGATACACCTCGTCGTAGATACGCCCGATGCGGTATCGCCGGCTTATCATCAGCCCCAGGGCATAGTCCTCGCCATAGCTGGTGTTGGGGATTTGCAGTTCTCTCAGTACAGGCGTGAAGAAGGCTCTCGGCGCTCCGAGTCCGTTGATGCGCAGGGCGTTGTTGCGGCCATTGTGGAGTGTCCATTCGCGATGGTCGATGAGGCCAGGCGGCAATGTGTTCAACTGGAAGTCGCACATGCGGTAAGAGCCGATGACCATTGCTGCCCCTTCAGCGTAGAAGGCATCCACCATGCGTTGTAGCGTACGGGGCGAGCTGTAGAGGTCGTCGCTGTCGAGTTGCACGAGGAAGCGCCCCGCCATTGGATGGTGCACGGCCATGTTCCAGCAGCCGCCGATGCCCAGATCTGTGCGCTCGGGGATGATGTGGATGAGGGAAGAAGCAGAGAGGGCCTTGATCTTTTCCGTCGTGCCATCGGTAGAGTGGTTGTCGATGACGATAACGTTGAAGGGGAAGGTCGTCTCCTGCGAGAGGGCCGAGCGAATGGCATCTTCAATGGTGCGCTCACGGTTGCGGACAGGTATGACGACCGATGCTTCGACGGGAAAGCTGCCTTCCGAGAGGTTCACCTCGTCGTATTCATCGCCGTGCAGGTAGGCGTTGAGGGCACGCAGGTGGCGCGTGCAGGCCCGCTCCATTTCAGCTTGTCGGCTGCGATTGCGCGGATCGACGTAATCGAACTGTTTCTCCCCGCTGAGGCGTGTGTCGTGTTCCACTTCGGTGTAGAGAAACTCATCGATGTGGAGCGGTAGCTGTATGCGGCTGATGAAGAGCCGCAGATCGTAGAGCGCGGCATACTGGTAGTTGTGCAGGTTTTCTTGTCCGACGTATGCCTTCAGCACTTCCGTGCGGAACAGGAGCAGCGAACCCATTTGGAAGTCGTCGCGGACGGAACCGAGCTGGTAGTCGATGAGTGGACAGGGGGCAGGTGGCAGGTGGATGCTTCCTGCCCCGACAGTCCAGTGGTCGCTGTACAGCATCAGTGCCTGGCTGTCCTCGGCAATGGTGATGAGGCGCGTCAGGGCATGAAAGCCGAGTTGGAGGGTGTCGTACTTACAATATAATAATGTATAGGGTGCGGTTGCGGTCTCGGCGATGTGCCGGATGGTGCGGGTGCAGCCTGGTCCTTCATCGCGAAGCAGGTGCACGCCTTGCACCTCGGGCTCGGCCATCAGGCCTTCCATTGTCTCACGGGCTTGCTCGTCGCTCTGCCAGGGGATGAAGCAATCAATGCAATTCGTCATGTGTCTATCTACGTTTTACCTTTTCCCTGCAAAGGTACGAATAAAAGGGGGAAGTGCAAAAGGAATGTTCTTTTTTCTTTGGTTTTGTTTGGCTGTTTACCTGCTTCTTCGTACCTTTGCAACCGATTACAGAATAAAAGCAGGAGCAATGACGGAGACAACAGAACAGTCAATTTTCCGCAGGATGGAGCTGCTGGTGGGCGACGAGGCGCTGGCTCGGCTTGCCGGCAAGCGGGTGATTATTTTCGGTGTGGGCGGTGTCGGCTCGTGGTGCGCCGAGAGCTTGGTGCGCTCGGGTATCAGGCAGCTGACCATTGTCGATTCAGACCGTGTGTGTGCCAGCAACGTCAACCGGCAGCTGATGGCAACTACCAGGACCGTGGGGCAGGTGAAGGTCGATGTGCTGTGCGAGCGTCTGCTTTCCATCAATCCCTCGGCCCGGATCACTGCTTTGCAGCAGGTGTTCAATGCCGAGACTGCCGACAGCTTCCACCTCGACAGCTATGACTACATCATTGATGCCATCGATTCGCTGCGCGACAAGCAGTTGCTTATCCTCATGGCTTGTGCGACGAAGGCAAGGCTGTTCTCGTCGATGGGTGCGGCACTGAAGATGGACCCTACACGCATCCGCGTCACTGAGTTCTGGAAGGTTCAGGGCGACCCGCTGGCCCGTGCCTTGCGTAACCACTTCAAGCGCGACAAACAGTTCCCCAAGCGGAAGTTCCTGTGCGTCTTCTCTGACGAGCTCTTGCAGAACAAGGAATTGGGTGCTGGCCGCGAGGCCGAGCCCGGACATCCCAACGGCACCGTGGTGCACGTCACCGCCATCTTCGGCTTCATGCTTGCCGGACTGGTCGTGGAGGATGCTGTCAAGGCAGGCTGACGCCTCCTACTTCAGGTGTGCCCACTTGCACTCGAAGTCCCAAATTGCGGCATCGAACTTCAGGGCACGCTCGCATTCCTCTTTCGTCTTGTCTTTGGGAATGCGCGGCCCTTTGAGGTTGACGAAAGGCTCGCCCGCATCGTAGGCGGCCTGGACTGCATCGAAAAACATTTGCCAGCGGACTTTGTAGAAGCCTTCGACCAGCCCGTCCCAGTCGCGGTTGGCATAGTCCGTGAGATGATAGGAGTCGCCCCATACGGTGATGATGGTGCGGGCATTCATCTCGAAGTAGTCCTTCTCCGCTTTGTTCTTTCCCCATGCACGGGCATCGCGAATCCAGTCGTCGAGCGAGAACTCGGGACAGGTCTTCAGCACCTGGACCATCTGGTCGCACATGTCGAGGAATTCCTTCGAGGCTGCCACCATGCCGTTCCGGTCTCCGGCGCTATAGGCATCGGCGAAGCGCTTCCTCACTGCCAGCGACCTGTTGCGGATGGACTGGCGACGCGTGTTGGCAAGGTCGAACTTGAAGTAGCTGCTGGTGCCTTTCACCTTCTCCAGGATGCCCAGGGCTTCTTCCAGGTTGGCGATGTCGTAGCCCTTGCGGAGTTCTGTTGTCCAGTTCCATTGGCCTTCGAGGTTGGGGTGCGAGTTGATGATGCCAGCGGAGCCTGTACTGGTGTGTGTGGTGCAGACCTTATCGACCATCGTGTGCCAGTATGCCCTGAAGTCGGGGTCGATACGCCCCAGGTGGCGGTCGGCGATGTTGTCGATGTACTGGTCGAAGCTTATGCCCGTGTCCCAGGCCCAGGAGAGCATGGCTTCATAGACGGGTTCGTTGAGTCCGAAGCCTTCCAGCGTGGAGCCGATGCCGGCAAACTCGGGGCCGCCCTCTTTCTTTGTGGCAGCAATGAGTCGGGCATTCAGTTTGTAGTCGCCTTCAATCTCGGTCATGCCGCCGAAGTTGCCGAGGTAGCACCAGATGAACTTGTGGCCGTAGAAGTGTTCGGTGAGCCGCCATATCTCGGTGTAATCGCATTCGTAGTCGAGCATGATCATCCGGCCCTTGGGTACGGCGGTGAGATAGGCTTTGATGCGTTCCGGTGTCCACGACCTCTTGTTGCTGATGAAGAGCCAGGCCATCTGCAGCCATACGGCTTCGGGGTCCACGCTTGCCAGGGACTCATAGACTCCGGCGGAAATTCGTGCCAGCGAGTCGGGTTCCCAGGATGGGGGCGACACTTCGTTGAAGAGGTCAACGCCGTAGATATGGTTCGTGCCGTACATGCGGTTCTGTTCTTCGAGGAAGTCCCTCTGGATGCGTGCAAAGGTGGGGTCGGAGGGGTTGAGGTAGGTGCAGCGGTATTTCTCGTTGAAGTTGCACCAGCGGTTCACCTTGGATGTCCTGATGCCGGGGACTGTCTGCTCCAGCTCGGCGGGGACGTGCCCGGCGAAGGCGGGGAGGACCGGCGTCATGTTCAGCTCGCGCTCCCGCCGGAGGATTTGCTTCTGCAGGTCTGCCTGTCCGTCAATCCAGCTCTGCGGCAGCGGGCCCTGCCATCGGTCTATGTTGATCATCCGCTGCCAGGGCAGGTGGGCCGGCCCGGTGAAGTAGGCGCGGATTTGTTCGTCGGTCATGCCGTACTTGCGCCACACCTTCTGCCAAACGGCTTCCTGGCCCGTAATGGCGAGCGGCATGTTGACACCGTTCAGGGCCATCCAGTCGATGAAACGTTCCCACTGCGGCCACTTCCACCAAGGCATAGTGTAGCCGAAGGTGCAGTAGTTGAGGAAGAAACGGATGGGCACCTCCACCTTGCCCGTCACCTTCTCGGCAACCTTTGGCATCGTCTCCGGCAACTCCACGGGGTTGAAGTCGTACCAGCTCACGTTGGCGAGGCAGTACTGCTGGATGTAGCGGTTCAGTCCGACGGCCATCGAGTTGGCGTTGTTTCCCCGAATGAGTACTTTCTTGCCCTTCTGGAGCAGTTCGTAGGAATCTGTCGTGGCGTTGGTCTGCTCAAAGACTACGGCTTTGGCTTTGCTGCCCATCACTCTGCGTGCCAGTGCCTCGGCAGCGCGCTCGTCGGCAGTTCGGAACGACATCAGCGCGAGCGAGACGGCCAAGAGAAGGAGTGGCTTGAGGAAAAGATTGTGGGTTTTCATAGTATTAAATGGTATAGACATACTTTTACGCCTGCAAATTTACGAAAAAGAAGAGCAAAGTGCCAAATTTATCAGCACATTTTCTTGGATTGTAAAAAACATTACACCAATTCCCCCTGAAAAAGGTCGTTCTGCCAAGCGCCTCCCGTCCTTGTGACCATAAGCTCGTGAGTCGTTGGCCAACACGTCACGTCGTTTTGCCCGATGCGACGTGTTCCTTCGGGTGAACCTTCACGGCGAATTCCGCCCCGAAACATGCTCCGTTTTGCATCGGGAAGCTTCCTTCTGACACTATTGATGCATGCAATTCATTTTGGCCCCGCTGTAACCAGTTGATATTCATGCATCATTCGATTTAAGCCACTTTTTCCCCTTCAGGGTACCAAAACGTCCCCCAGCCGAAAATCGCGCCTCAGAAGCGACCCTCCCGCGAAAACTTCTGACAACACATTGGTTATTTGCCTCCGGGAAACACGTCTCGCTGCATCATGACAAGCTGAAATAAAAAAGGAGGCAGTCCGACTGTCCTGCCTCCCTATATTCTCAAAACTCTATACCCTAACCCCTAAACTCTAACCTTCCTGCCCTTGCAGCACGACGGCTTCCTTCTTGCAGCCATCGACCTTGATGGTGAGCGGTGCCGGGAGGCGGACATGGCGGACGTGGGCTGTCTCCTGCACGGCAGGCAGCGCGTCGAGCACTTCCTGACGGTAGATGCCATCGCCGCGGAAGGCGTTGACGGTGAGGTAGCAGACGCCCAGCGAGGTGAGGTTCTGGAAGAAATGTGTCCCCTGACTCGGGTCAACCTGGAAACTGTCGAGGCCCGACTCCACGATGACCTGTGCCGCACTGATCTGCGACCACTTGACGGGGATGCCGAGCCAGGGGTCGCTGCTTCCCCAGCGACCGGGGCCGATGAGCAGGTAAAGCCCTCCTCCAACCTCCCCCCGAAGGGGGAGGCTTTCTTTTCTCCCCTCTTCCTCGGGGGAGGGGGTCTGGGAGTGGGCCATAATCTGTCTGTTTATCTTCTCTATCTCCTCGGCAATGGCGGGGTTGTCGGAAGGTGTGTAGCCTTCGGTCTTGACATAGACAACGTCCCGGATGTCGGTGAAGATGCCGTGGCCGATGGCGCTGTGAGAGCGCAGCAGGCAGTCTTCGTCGGGAATCAGGGTGAGGTCTTCGTCCAGCTCCATGCGGTTATCGACCATCGGACGTATCTGCAGAAGGCAGAACTCGCCGGTGCGGTCAGCATGGAGGTTGACGGCGAACTCTATCTCTACGGGGCGCTTCATCTCGTCCTGCCCGTACCGGAGAATCTTCTGCATCAGCTCGGGCAAGGGGAAGATGCCGTTCTGCAGCACTCCGGCAAAGGAGATGATTTTCCGGTTCCTACCCTCGTAGAACCCATCGTAGATGCACCCATCGACGGGGTCGAAGGTGGAGCATATCCATTGCAGAGTGCCGTCTGCTTCCGCCTGCCGCACGGGAACCTTGATGAGGTTGAACCCGTCGTTGACGCTCATCTTCGCGTCCTCGGGCGTGCTTTCCGCGCGAAGGGCAAGGAAGTGTGTCTGCGTGTCGCGAAGGGCTATCTCCATCTCGCTCATCTGCAGCACCTGGTTAGGATGGGCGGGACAGACGCGCAGGCTTGTGCCTCCATCGACGATGTACTTGCCCAGGCCCATCGCGAGGGAGACGGTTCCTTCCTCCGCCTTCTCGTCGCCGATAGGATAGTAGTTGATGCTGCGTGCCACACCGCTGATGACGGGATAGAAGCGTCCGCCATATTCTTTGCCCACCACTTCCTGCAGGATGACGGCCATCTTCTCCTGGTCTATGACGTTGCTTGTGGCCGTCATGTAGTCCTTGCTGTTCTGATAGAAGACGCTGGCATAGACGGCCTTGATAGCCTCGGAGAGCATGGATAGCCGCTCGTAGCGGTCTCGGGCCGCAGGTATCATGTAGGTGCTATAGACGCCGGCGAAGGGCTGGTAGTGGGAATCCTCGAGCAGGCTGGAGGAACGTATGGCGATAGGACCATCAACAACGTCGAGGAAAGCCTCCATGTCGCCTACAAGCCGCATGGGAAGGCGCGCGTGGAGGAAGTACTGGAGAATCTCTTCGTCGGGAATGTCGCTCAGGGCAACATGGTAAAGCTCGTTGGTGTCCATGAACTCGTCGAAGATGTCGGTACAGAGCACGACGGTCTTGGGGATGCGGACGGTGACACCTTCCTTCTCGTTGAGGTCGGGGTGACGGCCCAGCAGGTGGTCGATGAAAGCCAGGCCGCGTCCCTTGCCGCCAAGACTGCCCTCGCCGATGCGGGCAAAGTTGCTGTACTGGTCGAAGCGTTCCCTCTGGAAGACGGCCACTACGCCCTGGTTCTTCATCCTGCGGTAGGCCACAATAGCGTCGAGGATGATGGCGCGGTGGGCATCTACGTCCTGCAGGCTCTCCCACGTAATGCCCTTCAGGAACTCCGAGATGGGGAAAAGGGCACGCGAGGCAAGCCAGCGGCTCACGTTGTTGTGCGAGATGTGGTAGAGAAGGCTCCGCGTGGGCAGCGTCATGATGTTGTCCTGCAAGTCCTTCAGGTTGTGCAGTCGAGCCACCTCCTGCATCGTGTCGGGGTCGCGGAAGATGAAGTCGCCAAAGCCGAAGTAGTCGCGCAGGTGGTCGCGCAAATCGACGGCAATCTTCTTGGAGTTCTTGTCGATGAAACTTGCATGGCAAGCCTTGGCGAGCCGGGCCTTGTCGGACTCGCTCGAGTCGAGGATGAGGGGAACGTAAGGGTCGCGGGCACGAATGGCCGAGAGCAGCTTGAAGCCGGCCTCTTCGTCCTTCTCGCCTCCGGCTGTCAGGGGGAAACGGCAGTCGCTGATGACTCCCAGCGTGTTGTCGGCAAAGCGGTTGTAGAGCAGCCACGCCTCTTCGTAGTTGCGGGCAAGCACTATCTTTGGCCTGCCTCGCATGCGGAGGGCCTCGAGGCTCGTGTTGAGAGCTTCGGTGGCAAACTCCAGGCTCTGCTGGAGCACGAATTTATAGAGGGCAGGCAGTATGCTGGAGTAGAAGCGGATGCTGTCCTCCACGACCAGCAGCATCTGCACGCCAGCCGAGCGTATGTCGTGCTCCAGGTTCATACGGTCCTCCATGAGCTTGATGATGGAGAGCAGCAGTTCCGTGTTGCCCAGCCAGCAGAAGACGTACTCGAAGACGCTGAGGTCCTCGTTCTGCATGCGTCGGGTGATGCCGTGGGAGAAGGGCGTCAGCACGACGATGGGAATGGACGGATAGTCGTGCTTGATGCCTCGGGCAATGTCGAAGACGGAGTTGTCCTCGGCAGCCGGCATGCAGATGACGAGATTGATTCCGCCGCTTGACATCTGCTCCTCGGCTTCCTCGCGATTGTGCACCTGGATGAAGCGGGGCGGGAAGCGAAGTCCGAGCTTGGCGTATTCGGAGAAGATTTTCTCATCTACGCGCCCGTCATCCTCAAGCATGAAGGCATCGTAGGGGTTGGCAACAATCAGGACGTTATAGATCCGATTGAGCATGAGGTCAACGAAGGAGGTGTCTTTCAGCGTCATTTCTTATTCTTTACTTATGGACAGGGCGTTGGCAGATGATGCGGTATGTGCCGCTCTCGAGGCGGATGGGCTGCGTGGCATCGAACTTGGCGTTCTCCGGCGCATCGATGTGGTCGCGCTGCTTCTCGTTGTAGATAAGGCCGTAGCGCATGAGGCTGGTGGGCGGCATCTCGGCTGTCTTGCATTTCAGGACGGGCGGCACCTCAAAGGTAGCCGTCGCTCCGGGCGGGATGGTCAGGCGGATGTCGAAGGTCTGCTGCGAGAGATTCCAGTCAACCGTGATGTCGCCATAAGGGGTAGGCTTCATGGCTCGGACAAAGCTGATGCCGTCGGCCAGCTGTGGCCTGATGTAGAAGTGGCGGTAGGCAGGCTGGCTCTCGTCGGGCACGATGCCGGCCAGTGCCTGATAGAACCACGAGCCGATGCCGTTGTAGCAGTTGTGGATGCGGCTGCGTCGGGCATTCCAATGCTCCCAGGTTGTCGTGGCATTGTTCTCTATCATGTAGAGATAGCCGGGGAAGCTGCGCTGCTTCAGCATGTCGTACATTGCTTGCGCTTCGCCAGCCTGAGTGAGCCACTGCGTGAGGATAGGGATGCCGACCAACCCGGTGAACAGATGTCCCTGCCATCGACCGTAGATGTCCTCCCGCAGCTTGTCGTTCACCTTGTCGCGGAGCTTCTCCGGCGTTGCGCCGACGAAGAGGGGGAAGGCTGCGTCCAGCTGAAGGCCGTGGGCGTAGGTGGCATCTTTCCTGTTGTAGAACTTCTCGTGAATCTTTCCGTTGATGTCCTGCTGCTTCTGCCGGTAGAGGCTCGCATCTGCCGCCTTGCCCAGCACATCAGCTGTATGCGCCATGATGCCATAGACCCAGCTCATCGAACAGCTGTTCACGTCGTCGATGCTCTCGGTGTGGTGCTGATGCTCTTCGTTGGGGAGAGCCCAGTCCCCGAGGAACCAGTGCTTGCGATGCGATTCGGGCCAGCGGTTCTCGAGGCTCAGCAGTCCGTCCGGCATGTACTTCTCGGCATACTGCAGGTAGAGCTGCATGTGGGGGTAGAAGCGTTCCAGCATCCTCCGGTCGCCGTACTGCAGGTAGGTCTGCCAGGGAGCGTTGACGATAAAGGCGCACCAGAATGGACCGCCTCCGCAGGCCCACGCTGCCGGTGCCACGTGAGGCACCTCGCCGTCGTCGCCTTGCGCATCGCCGTATGCCTGAAGCCAGTTGCGATAGAGGGGATAGAGGTCGTACATGGTCTGTGCTGCCAGAATGGAGGCGTTGCCGTCGCCGCCGTAGCCCATACGCTCATGGTGGGGACAATCCACCATGTAGCCGCTTTGTGTCAGACATTTGAAGGTGTAGTGCACCATGTTGTGGATGGCATTGATGTCTGCATCGTTGCAGACGAAGGCCGACTCGCGTTCATAGCCCGTATAGATGCTGAGGCCTTCGATGTCGGCAAGGGAAGGCTGGTGGCCAAGCCCCTGAATCTTCATGTAGCGGAAGGCATGGTAGGTGAACTTGTTGCAGAATGTCTCGTCTCCCGCTCCATTGGCTATATAGCGGTCAGTATAGACTCCATAGTCGAAGTCGCCGTTCAGTGCCAGCATGTCGCAGTAGCTGATGCGGACTTGCTGTCCTGCGTGAAGCCTTCCCAGGTGGATGCGTACCCATCCGACAATGCTGCGGCCCATATCTACCATCCATGTGTCGTCGCCATAGCGGGTAATCTTCTGTGGTTGGATGGCCTGCTGAATCTTGTTGGCTTCGCACATCATGGGTGTGATTTCTCTGTCCGGTGTATTCTCCATCAGGGTGGCGGCTTGCCATTCGGCAGCCTCCAGCGTGGCGTGGGAGAGGTCTGGCAGGACTTCTTCTGCCTTGATTAAGTCTCCACCGAAGGCATAAGGACTGATTGAACCGTCGAGGTAGTAGCCGCTCTCGCGAGCCTGCCAGGTTTCGTCGGTCTTCACCAAAGTGTTCCATTTGCCGTCTTCCAGCCGGTCAATCTGTGCCATCGCGTAGGGGCCGCCTGCCACTACGCCTGGCTTCCCGGCCTCGTACCATCCTGTTCCCAGCCAGATGACCAAGTCGTTCTCGCCTTCTGTAAGCAAGGACGTCACGTCGTAGGTCATGCAGAGGCTGCGCTTCGGGAACTCCACCATAGCGGGAACTAGCACGTCATCGCTTACCTTGTGTCCGTTCAGATAGGCTTCATGATATCCCAGCGTGCTCAGGTGCAGGAAGGCCTGTCCCTTCCCCGTGCAGGGGAACGTCTTGCGCAGCATGGGCTGTGCCTTGGCGTTCTGGCGTTTCATGCCGATGTAATGTCCTTGCCAGAGCGCTTTGTCCAGTATGCCTACGCTGAAGTATGCTCCGCGGGCCCAACTGCCGGGCTTGTCTTTCTCGTCCCATGCACGTACCTGCCAATAGACCACGCTGCGCGACGTCAGCGGTTTGCCCTCATAGGTAATCCAAAGGCTTTCGCTGCTTTGCACCTTTCCGGTGTTCCAGAGGTCGGCTTTCTCTTCGCTGAGCTTGTCGGGACTTGTGGCAGCCAGAATCTGATAGGCTGTCTGACGGAGTCCGTTTCGTCCTGGTGTGATCTTCCAGCTCAGTGCGGGCGTTGCTGTGTCGATGCCCAACGGTTGGTGCAGCATCTCGCATCTCAGGTCGTAGAGGTCGATGGCATGCAGCATCTGCAGGGGAAGCAGCATCGTGAGGAGAAGGGCAAGTAGCGTTTTCTTGTTCATGGAGGTTGGGTTATGAAAGTGTGTTATTGATCTGGATTGGCGACAAAGCCTTGATAGTGGGGCGGCAGGTCGTGCATGATGACGGCATAGCTTTGTTCCAGAATGTGCTGTACAGCCTCGTTCCTTGCTCCCTGCTCCTCGCTTCCTGCCCCTTGCTCCGGCATGATGGGGTGGTGAATGACGAGCCGAAGCCTGTGCCATGTAACGAAGTTGATGCCTTTCTGTCGTGGCAGCACGTCGAAACTTCCGTCGATGGTGACTGGCACGACTGGCAACTGGAGCTCTTCGGCCAGCTGGAAGGCTCCGCGGCGGAACTTTGCCATGTGGCCTGTGAAGGTTCTGGAGCCTTCGGGGAATACGACCAGCGATACACCGTTCTTCAGCACGCGCCGTCCTTGTTCGTAGGTGCGATGGATGGCTTTCGGTCCGCTTTTATCGACGAAGATGTGTCCTGCACTTTCGCAGGCCTTGCCCACGAGCGGAATGTTCCGTAGCGACTTCTTCATCATCCATCGGAAGCTTCGCCCCAGGAATCCGTAGATGAGGAAGATGTCGTAGGGGCCTTGATGATTGGCTACGAAGACGTAGGACTGGTTCTCTTCGAGCAGTTCGCGCCCTTCTACCCTGACCGGCAGGAGCATTACCCAGCACATCAGGCGGCTCCATACCATTGGGGGGTAATAGCCCCAGAAACGTGCCGGACCGAGGGCGCAGCCGATGATGGTGACGACGGCAGTCAGTGCGGTTGCCAGGATGATGACCGGGGCGGCGATGAATAGCTGATAGAGACGGTATATCATGGATTAGGGAATAGGGAATAGGGAATAGAGATTAGGGATTTGTTGTTCTGCAATTTGAAATTAGGGAATAAAC
Organism: uncultured Bacteroidales bacterium; assembly: GCA_902763865.1. Taxonomy (GTDB): domain Bacteria; phylum Bacteroidota; class Bacteroidia; order Bacteroidales; family Bacteroidaceae; genus Physcousia. Next base: position 33,251 of record CACWTR010000010.1, read on the forward strand.
GGTATCAAACCTTAATCCTTATTCTTTAACCTCTTTTGCCTCCTTGATGTATTTCTTGACGTATGGATGCCCCAGGAAGTATGGAGGAGCGTTCATGATGATTTCCTCAATCTGCGGAGTGAGGACGGGATAGGGCAGGCTGCTGGTGAGAATCATGAAGATGCCGGGCCCCAATACATTATTATAATTGTCGCGGATGAAGCGCGTAATCAGCTGGTCGTTCTCGGCGGCCAGCTGCTTCGACTGTTTGCCCAGCTCGTATGTTATCTCGTCATAGTCAATCCCGTCCATGATCATCTGCGACTCCAGATGCGGCAACTCGGCCATACGTGCATCAATCTGCGTCTTGCGCTGGATGAAGCCCGACAGCGTGTCGTTCAGGGGTGTGCCCGTAGCGCTCTGCTGTGTCTCGCCGATGCGCAGGTTCACCTCACCCTCTTCCAGCACGATGGGCATCAGGCTCAGGTCGCCCCAGAAGACGTTGGCCAGCATCGTCGAGTCCATGCTGCCGCCGAAGGTGAACTTGCCGTGGACGACGCGCGTCGAGTCTATGCTCCGCATCTCGCCATCCACGTAGATTTTCAGGGTCAGCATCTTGCCTTCCAAGTCGTCCACGCTGGAGGAGCCTTTCACCATGTATTGGCTACTGCACGAGGCCAATATCAGCAGGCTTGTCAGCAGGAGGTATATTCGCTTGTTCTGCACCGTTTTGTTCGTTTTCTCTGACAAAGGTATGCAAACTTCTGCAAACGGCAAAGACAATTAAGACTATTTAACCTATTTACATCTTTTCCATTGCCTGCTCGAGGTCGGCAATGATGTCATCGACGTTTTCTATGCCGACGCTGAGGCGGACCAGGTCCGGAGCCACGCCTGCCTCGCGGAGCTGCTCGTCGCTGAGCTGGCGATGGGTGTGGCTGGCGGGGTGGAGCACACAGGTGCGTGCATCGGCCACGTGCGTCACAATGCTGATGAATTCCAGGTTGTCCATGAAGCGGATGGCTTCCTCCTTGGTGCCTTTCAGCCCGAAGGCTATCACGCCGCAGGTGCCGCCCGGCATGTACTTCTGTGCCAGCGGGTAGTACTTGTTGGAGGGCAGTCCGGCATAGTTCACCCAGCCCACCTTCGGGTTCTTCTCGAGCCACTCGGCCACCTTCTGCGCGTTCTCGCAATGGCGGGCCATGCGCAGGTGGAGCGTCTCCAGTCCGAGGTTGAGCAGGAAGGAGTTCTGCGGTGCCGGAATGCTGCCCAGGTCGCGCATCAGCTGCGCCACAAGCTTCGTCGTGTAGGCCATCTTGCCGAATGCCTTCGTGTAGGTGAGGCCGTGGTAGCTCTCATCGGGCGTGCACAGGCCGGGGAACTTCTCGGCATACTTGTCCCAGGGGAAGTTGCCGCTATCGACCACAGCACCGCCCACCTGCGTGGCGTGGCCGTCCATGTACTTCGTGGTGGAGTGCGTCACGATGTCGCAGCCCCATTCGAAGGGTCGGCAGTTGATGGGTGTGGCGAAGGTGTTATCGACGATGAGGGGCACGCCGTGGCGGTGCGCCATCCGGGCGAAGCGCTCTATGTCGAACACGTTGCCGCCGGGGTTCGAGATGGTCTCGCCGAAGAAGCACTTCGTGTTGGGGCGGAAGCAGGCTTCGATGCGCTCGTCGTCCCATTCGGGGTCAACAAAGGTGCACTCTATGCCCAGCTTCTTCAGCGTGACGCCGAAGAGGTTGAACGTGCCGCCGTAGATAGTGTTGGACGTGATGAAGTGGTCGCCGGCCTGACAGATGTTGAAGATGGCGTAGAAGTTCGCCGCCTGTCCGCTGCTGGTCAGCACAGCGCCCACGCCGCCCTCCAGGGCAGCAATCTTCCGGGCCACGGCATCGTTTGTCGGGTTGGCAAGGCGCGTGTAGAAGTAGCCTTCGTCCTTCAGGTCGAACAGGCGAGCCATCTGCTCGCTCGTCTCGTAGCGGTATGTTGTACTCTGGTAGATGGGAAGCTGCTGCGGCTGGCCCTTCCCGGGCTTCCATCCGCCGTGGATGCAGATGGTCTCAAGGTTTCTCTTTTTCATAATATATAATGTGTAGTGTTGTTTCTTCCGTACCAGCGTGCAAAGGTACGAATAAGCGAGCGAAAAACAAAAGGAAAAGGAGTATTTCTTTTTGTTTTTCCGAGCGAGAGTACTTTCGAGGTTTATCTCAAAGGTACGAATAAGCGAGCAAAAAACAAAAGGAAACACGGTATTTCTTTGAATCCACGGGATGCCCTGCCCTGATGGACTGTTGGTATGTCCATTTCACGCTGACCGAGCCGCAGGAGGTGATGATCGGCCTCTGGGCACCGGAGGGCTGCAACGTCAGAAGGGCAGGCATCTGTTTGCCTGAGATTTTGAAGGAGTAATCCATTGCCCATTGCCCACCCGGGCGGGAAACGGGAAAACGAAGAAGGGACTGCATCATCATGTTGCGATGCAATCCCTTCTTTTCGTGAGGTGCCTAGCAGATTCGAACTGCTGTGGACGGTTTTGCAGACCGTTGACTAAGCCACTCATCCAAGGCACCAACATTATTTACAATTTGACGATTTACTATTTACAATTTGAGTGTAAGCTATGTTTCTTTCGTCGAAATTGCGGTGCAAAGGTACGACAATTAATTCAGAATTCATAATCCACGATTCATAAATTTCATGTCGAGTGCGTATTTTAACATTTGTTTAGAATAGTGAGGGCGCTCATCGCACGTAGGTCTTGCGTCCACCTATTATATATATACCTTTTGGCAGGCGTCCTTCTTTCATGCGTCTCAGTCCGTCGGGGGTGCGCTGTCCGGCCAGGTTATAGACGCCCTCTGGCGTGACTTGCTGCGAGGCGATGTCGGCAATGCCGTCCGCCACTTCCTGGTTGTAGCGGTCGGTGATGGCCTTGCACATGCGGGCTGAGTTCTCCATGAGCGATGCTCCGCTGCACATGGCTCCCATGGAGGCTTCCTTGTCCTGGCCGGTGTAGGGCTTGGTCCAGTCGTAGTTGCAGAAGACGATGGGGTAGCGCGAGAGGTCGAGGTTCTTCCACATTGTCGTGGTGTTCTTCTGGATGAGCCTGCAGAGGTTGACGCGCTGGGAGGTTGTCATGTCCTCGTCGAGCACGAAGTTGACGGCGTAGGGGATGAGCACGGCCTTGAAGATGCTTTGGTCGCCGCTGGTTCCTTCGTGGCGCAGGATGTTCTGTCCGTTGGTGCAGCGTCCGCTGGTGAAGGCATAGTTGAGGTAGGTGTAGGCCTGCGTCTTGTACTTATTCCTGATGGCGGAGGATTCGTCGGTGACGTGGTAGAGCAGTCGGCAGGCTTCGCCGAAGGTGCCTTGTGTGTAGGTCAGTGGCGGTTCCTCGACGCGTCCGTCGCTCTTGACGATTTTCTTCGACGTGTAGGCGTAGAGTTTCTTGGCATAGTCGAGATACTTTTCCGTGCCGAACTTCTGGTAGAGCTTGGCGGCAATCAGCGTGGCGGGCGACTGCGTGCAGGCGTTGGGTCCGCTGCCCTCGTCGGTGTTCCAGGGGAGCCAGAGTCCTCCTGTCTCTGCGTCCTCGTTGGCCCGCTTGATGATGTAGTTGTCGAACACCTGGCGTGCCACGACGGCGTAGGAGTTCGTGCCGGTTGCCTCGCTGATGTGCAGGAGGGTGAGGGTTATCCAGCACATGTCGTCGGTGAAGGGGTTCTCGAACATGCGGTAGTCCGTGCTGACGTTGGGCGTTGTGGTGGAGCTGGCGGGTGCTCCCGCGTAGTTGTTGGCCTTGTTCTTGTACCAGAGCCTGATGTAGTTCAGATACTTGCTGGCCAGGGTGCGGTTGATGCCCTTGTGACGCTCGTAGGCATAGATGATGACGTCGATGGCGTGTGCCTGCGTCCAGTAGGCATTGAAGGCATACGTCTGGTACCGGTCGTTGAAGATGCCTTTGCTCTTTATCATGAACGACTCGATGAAGGCATTGGTCATGGAGTCGGCCTTTGTCTCGTAGGTGTCGGAGACGGTGCGGTACAGGCTGTTTGTGGCTGCCGACTGGGCAAACATCATCGACCACCGGCCACTGACCACTGACCATCCGGTCAGGAGCAGGAGGAAAGCGAATCTCTTGAACATCTTTTTACCTTGAATATGAAGTGTAAGAGGCAGGGGGCGAGGGGCGAGGGGGCAAGAGGCGAGATGCGTGGGGCGAGGGGCATGGGGCATGGGGCAGGGGGCAAGAGGATTGTTTGGGCAGTCTGTATTCTCTTGCCCCATGCTCCTTGCTCCTTGCTCCTTGCCCCTTGCTCCTTGCTCCGGGGTCATTACTTTTTGAGCAGGTCTCGTATCTCGGTCAGCAGCTTCTCCTCGGCGCTGGGTTCGGGTGCGGGAGCAGGAGCGGCTGCCTCTTCCTTGTCCTTCTTGCGGTTCAGGGCGGAGATGCCTTTCACCATGAGGAAGATGCAGAAAGCGATGATGAGGAAATCGACGACATCCTGGATGAAGGCGCCGTAGTTGAGCGTCACAGCCTCGGCTTCGCCCTCGGCCTCCTTGATGACAAGCTTCAGGTCCGTGAAGTCAACGCCGCCCGTCAGCACGCCGATGGGGGGCATGATGATGTTGTTCACTACGCTGGTGACAATTTTTCCGAAAGCACCGCCGATGATGACACCGACTGCCATGTCAACCACATTCCCCTTGAGGGCAAAATCCTTGAAATCTTTAATAAATGACATAGGAATTAAGAATTAAAAGGTTAAGAATTATGAATTATCTCGCGTTAAATGAATTTTTATGGGTTATCGAGTGCGAAATTAAAAAGATTTTTGTAATTTTGCAGCGCGAAAAGAAGAAAAAGTGAAGAAAAGAGTCATTTTCGTATCAATAAGCCTGCTTTTGGCACTAATCATGGCGGCATGCAAGTCAGCGCACTACTGCAATTGCGGCTAAAGCACCACGGCGCGTCACCTCTCCCCCTCCCGCAGGGAAGGAAAAGCAGGACCACAAACGTAAAACCGACAAAACAGTAAATACATATTTATAAACCCAATTAAAATCAACTAAAGAAAATGGCAAACGTAAAAGTCGCTATTAACGGTTTCGGCCGTATCGGTCGCCTCGCATTCCGTCAGATGTTCGAGGCTGAAGGTTATGAAGTAGTAGCAATCAACGACCTGACCAGCCCCAAGATGCTGGCTCACCTGCTGAAGTATGACACCGCTCAGGGCGGTTTCTGCGGCAAGATCGGCGAGAACAAGCACACCGTAGAGGCTACAGACAACTCTATCATCGTCGATGGTAAGGAAATCACCATCTATGCAATTCCCAACGCTGCCGAACTCCCCTGGGGCAAGATCGGCGTTGACGTAGTCCTGGAGTGCACAGGCTTCTATACAAGCAAGGAGAAGGCTTCTGCCCACATCCAGGCCGGTGCCAAGAAGGTTGTCATCTCTGCTCCCGCAGGCAACGACCTCCCCACCATCGTCTTCAACGTTAACCACAAGACCCTGACTCCCGCTGACACCGTAATCAGCGCTGCCAGCTGCACAACAAACTGCCTGGCTCCCATGACAAAGGCCCTGAACGACTACGCTCCCATCCAGAGCGGTATCATGACAACCGTTCACGCCTACACCGGCGACCAGATGATTCTGGACGGTCCTCAGCGCAAGGGCGACGTTCAGCGTGCCCGTGCCGGTGCCCAGAACATCGTGCCCAACAGCACAGGTGCTGCCAAGGCTATCGGCCTCGTTATCCCCGAACTGAACGGCAAGCTCATCGGTGCCGCACAGCGCGTTCCCACTCCCACCGGTTCCACCACCATCCTGCACGCCGTTGTAAAGGGTGAGGTTACCGTAGAGGGCATCAATGCAGCCATGAAGGCCGCTACCAACGAGAGCTTCGGCTACACCGAAGAGAAGCTCGTCAGCAGCGACGTTATCGGCATGAAGTTCGGCAGCCTCTTCGACGCCAACCAGACTATGGTCAGCAAGATGGGCGACGGCAACAGCCTCGTGCAGGTAGTGGCTTGGTACGACAACGAAAACAGCTACACCAGCCAGATGGTACGTACCATCAAGTACTTCGCCGAGCTCTAATCGAACGAAGAACAGCATACAAGAAAATAATTGTTTTGTTTTCATAATATTGAATTTTGAGTTCAGAGCTGCTGCGCTGCGAAGCGCGGCAGCTTTTTTTTATGTCCGGAAAGCCCTCGCGCCGAAGCACAAAACTTCTCCCTCAGAAGCACAAAACCCTTCACGCCGCGGAACAAACCTTATTTTCATGACGTGAAAATCAATTTTCACGTCATGAAAATTAATTTTCAAAGTTTGAAAATATATTTTCACGTCATGAAAATAACTTTTATACCGCGTTGTCTGGGATTTTAGACTATTGCTGTCCGCTAAAACTCTTTATTCGTGTCCGAGGAAAAGCACCGAACCAAAGGTCGGCGAATGTCAAGGTGCGAAAGAACACAGACGGGGGTGAACTCCGCCTGCGCCTGAGCAAAGCGAAAAAGCCCCCGGGAGCTTTGGGTACTCTCGGGGGCTTTTTCGTGTAAAAGAAATAATGTAGAGGGGTTATTCGGCAGCCTCCAGCGTGTAGGTCATCTTGCCGTTGCCAGAGCCATACCCTTCGTCAGCGAAACGGCTGAAGTCATCGGTTATCTCAACAAGATAGCACTTCTTTCCGTCGAACTCGATGCTGCATTCGCCGGACGGAGAGGCGTTCATCTTGTTGTAGTCCCAGGAATAGCGAATCTTCTTGAAGTCGTCACCCGTCCAGGCCCATGTGGAGATTGCCAGCTTGTTGCCGCTGTAGGTGACCATGTAGGTGCCGGCCTGAGTGAAGATGATGCTTTCCACGGAAGGATAAGATTTTTCTGCGTCTTCCCTTATCTCGTTGATAGAAGACTTTATCATCTCATCTGTCACGCCCTGCCCCGATTGATCAGCTAACTTCCTCATTATTCTTTCGTAGCACTTCAGCATGAGTTCGGACAGGTTTCCGCCATCCACCTTCTCGTCAATGCTGACGTCGAATGAAATGCCTTCTGCCTTGCCTGCAAGAGACACTTCCATCCGCATTTCCTTGATTTTCCATGTGCGGCAGAGCTTGTCCGTCGGTTCTGAACCAGCATACTGCTCCTTCTTGGCTGCGGTGAGCGTGTAAGGGCTTGCACCTGTCTCAGTGATTACCAGAGAATATGTGTTGCCGTTGGCTGCGTTGACCTGAACGGTTCCGAAACCCTCCAGCACATAGGTCGTTTCGCCCGACTTGGTGTATGTGCCGGTGATGATGTTGTTGTACGTTGTGCTGCGCGTCACAATCTTGCTCCAAGGTGAGGCGAGAAGGAAAGAAGGGAGCTCCTTCACCTCGTCAGCTTGATTCATGCTGCTGTTCTGTGCGGCATAGTTGGGCTGCACGTTCCTGACGATAACGTAGTTGCCGCTCTCCGTGAATTCCACGGACGACAATGGACTGCCCAACTGCGTAACCTGATACAACGCACTAGATGACTTGAAGGCAGGAGCCTCCAGTGTACCGCTGCTGCAGCTTGTTGCCACGATTGCTCCGACTGCAATCATCAGAGCCAAAACAATTCTCTTCATATTGTTCTTTTCTTTTGTCGTCCTCCAGCACCCCAAAGACGGTTAATAGTATGCAGAAGCGTGGCACTGATATACCACTTCTTACGATTGGAAGTACAGGAAATGCCTTTGATGCATAAGATGTTTTGTACGACATCGAAGTATCCCCACGTCCCCAATCAAAAGTCGAGCTATACGCTTCGTTGTTCCAATAAGATGTTGCTTTCCATGAGGATTGCATTGCAAATATAGTATTTCTTTCTGAAACTGCAATAGGTTTAGCTGCAAAAAATAAGAGAAGAACAAAATTTTGATGAGAGGTTCTGTCCAAAATGCAGCAAAGGGGCTGTGTCAAAATACAACTTCACTTTGACACATCCTCTTTGCTGCAAAGGGGGAATGCTGTCTCTCTGGGGTCCGGCCTTACTCGCTGACTTCCCAGATGTCGTTGGTCTCGAGGAGCTCGGCGAAGTTGTGGTACTTCTTCTTCGACTTGACCTCCTCAATCTGCTGCCAGACGCTGTCGTCGTAGGTGGGAGCCTCTACGTCGCGGATGACACCGAGAGCCACGGGCCACTCCATCTCGGCCAGCTTCAGCTGCAAGGTGTTGTCCTCGCAGTGGGCATCGTGCACCAGCACGTCGGCCTCCGTGTATCCATCCTCGCCCAGCTTGACGGCTTTTACGCCGAAGCCGTCCTGCACGATGCCGTACTCATTGTTCTCGCCGAAGAGCATCTTCTCGCCGTGGCGGAGGTAGATGGCGTTCTTGGCGCGGCCCTCCTTGGAATAGACGGCATCGTGAGTGCCGTTGTTGAAGATGACGCAGTTCTGCAGTATCTCGCAGACGCTGGCACCCTGATGGGCGTAGGCAGCCTTGAGCACCTCGATAGTGCCCGGAGCGTCGGTGGCAACGGCGCGGGCAAAGAAGTGGCCGCGTGCACCGAAGCACAGCTCGGCAGGGCGGAAGGGGTCCTCCACGGTGCCGTAGGGCGACGACTTGCTGACGAAACCGCGCGGGCTGGTGGGGCTGTACTGCCCCTTTGTCAGGCCATAGATGCGGTTGTTGAGCAGGATCATGTTCAGGTTGATGTTGCGGCGGTTGGCATGAATGAAGTGGTTGCCGCCGATGGCCAGTCCGTCGCCGTCGCCGCTCACTTGCCATACGGTGAGGTCTGGGTTGGCTACCTTGCAGCCCGTGGCGATGGCTGCGGCGCGTCCGTGAATGGTGTTCATGCCGTAGGTTGCCATGTAGTGCGGCAGGCGGCTCGAACAACCGATGCCGCTGATGACGGCTGTCTCACTTGGTGCTACGCCAATCTCTGCCATTGCCTTGTGAAGACTGGAGAGGAAGAAATGGTCACCGCACCCTGGACACCACCGCGGCTGTCCCTTCTTGAAATCAGAAGCACTATAATTACTCATATTACCTATTATTATATTTCTCAACAACGGATTAAACGGATTAAACGGATTTCTATCCTATGGGAAAGCGTTCTTTTACGAGTGAGGGTTCGCCGAAATTGATAAGCAATGATAGTTTGAAGCCTGCTACCTTAGCATAATTTATGGCTTGTGAGCGATGTGTATCATCCAGCTCTCTCACTGCTTTTAGTTCGACGATTATCTTGTCGTAGCATATAAAGTCTGGGATGTATGTTCCCTCTAATACGACTCCTTTATATGTTGCATGAATCTCCTTCTCACGTTCAAAAGGTATTCCTTGTTCAACAAACTCTATTGCTAAAGCCTCTTGGTAAACCTTTTCTGCGAATCCCGGACCAAGAACACGATGAACTTTCATCGCTGCGCCAATGATTTGGTATGTCTCGTGTTCGTATCTTAACATTACCTTAATCCGTCAAATCCGTTAAATCCGTTGTTTAGTATTTTATATTTATTCCTTGTTTAATATCTCTGTGAATGCGGCGACGAGTTCGGCGACCTTGAAGGGTTGGCCTTTCACTTCGTTGTACTGCCGGGGTACGAAGCCATCGACTTTCATGCGGAGCCATGCGGCGAGCTGGCCCATGTTCTGTTCGGCAACCACTACCTTCGGGTACTTCTTCAGGACTTCTGCTGTGTTCTTCGGCAGGGGATTGATGTAGCGGAAGTGGGCCAAAGCCACTTTCTTTCCCTCGGCACGCAGCTCGTCCATCGCGGCATGCAGGTGGCCGTAGGTGCCGCCGAAGCCCACGATGAGCAGCTCGGCATCGTCCTTGTCGCCCAGCACCTCGAGGTCGGGCACGGGGATGGCGTCAATCTTGGCTTTGCGCTTGCGTGTCATCAGGTCGTGGTTCTCGGGGTTGGTGCTGATGGCTCCTGTCTTGTCGTCCTTCTCCAGGCCGCCCAGGATGTGCTCGAAGCCTTCCCTGCCGGGCACGGCCCAGTAGCGTACACCGGCCTCGTTGCGCATGTAGGGCGTCCACTTGCCTCGCAGTTCCTCGGGAACATAGGGCGGCTGTATGGCAGGATAGTCCTTCAGGTCCGGCAGGCGGAAGGCCCCCGAACCGTTGGCTACGAAGGCATCGGTCATGAGGATGACGGGTGTCATGTGCTCCAGCGCCATCTTCGCGGCGGCGTATGCCATCTCGAAGCAGTCGGTGGGGCTGGCAGCAGCCACGACGGGCATGGGGCTCTCACCGTTGCGTCCGAAGAGTGCCTGCAAGAGGTCGGTCTGCTCGCTCTTCGTGGGCAGGCCCGTGGCGGGGCCGCCGCGCTGCACGTCGAGCACTACGAGGGGCAGCTCCATGATGACGGCCAGGTTCATTGCTTCGCTCTTGAGGCAGATGCCGGGACCGCTGGTGCTCGTCACGGCCAGTGCTCCTGCGAAGGAAGCGCCGACGGCACTGGCGCAGCCGGCTATCTCGTCCTCGCACTGCACGGTGATGACGCCGAGGCTCTTGTGCTTGGAGAGTTCGTGGAGTACGTCCGTTGCGGGCGTGATGGGGTAGGAGCCGAGGTAGAGCTTCAGTCCGGCCTTCTCTGCTGCGGCGATGAAGCCGTAGGCTGTTGCCTTGTTGCCCGTGATGTCCATGTAGCGACCGGGCACCTTGTGCTTCGTCTCGATGCGATAGCGACCAGCCACGCTCGAGTGTGTGTTGTGTCCGTAGTCGTAGCCGGCCTGGATGACCTTGATGTTGGCTTCTGCCAGCTCGGGCTTCTTGGCGAATTTCTCCCTGAGGAAGCTGAAGGCGACGTTGAGGTCGCGGTCGAAGAGCCAGCACACGAGGCCGAGGGCAAACATATTGCGGCACTTGAGGATGCTCTTGGCGTCCATCCCGCTGTCCTTAAGGCAGTCCTTTACCATCGTGGTGAGGGGGCAGGCTATCACTCTGTCGGGGTCAATGCCCATCTCGCCGAGGTAGTCTTCCGTCTGGAACTGTGCTTTTTCCAGGTCCTTGGGGCCAAAGCTGTCGGTGTCGATGATGATGGCGGCACCGGGCTTGGCATAGCGGTACTGAGTCTTCAGTGCTGCAGCATTCATGGCTACGAGCACGTCGCAGAGGTCGCCTGGCGTATAGACCTGTCCTGCACCGATATGGACTTGAAATCCGCTGACACCGGTGAGTGAGCCTTGCGGGGCACGGATGTCGGCGGGATAGTCCGGGAAGGTGCTGATACTGTTGCCTACGGTGGCTGACACCGTAGAGAAGATGTTTCCGGCCAGCTGCATGCCGTCGCCGGAATCACCGGAGAATCGTACTACAACGGATTCTTTTTCCTTTATTTCCATTCCTTATTATTAATAGTAAACGTGCTGCAAAGTTACGAAATTAATCTCACTCAGCCCCGTGAATGCGTGTGCAAGTTTGCCGGGGCGAGTGAGATTCTTAACATATATCAAGGGGGAAGGTTCGCTCAGGGGAATATCTCGTGAATCTTCCGGAGGTAGGCGTCGGCATACTGGCGCATGCCAAGGTCGTTGGGGTGAAGGCCTTCGACCATCGAGTCCTGCGTGAAACCGAGTTCGTCGTGGCTGAGATAGTAGAGGTCCTTCACTCCCTGCTGCTGCAGAGTCTTGTAGGCGCGTTGCTGCTCCTTGGCTGAACCTGTGTACCAGTCGATGTTCTGCTGCGAGCTGCTGCCGTTGGCATAGTCGTGCTCCACGAACAGGATGGGGGCCTTGCTCTTCTGGCGCAGGATGGCGATGCCGCGGAGCAGACGGTCGTAGATGAGTTCCGTGCGTTCCGTAGCCATGTTGGGCAGGCAGTCGATGACGAAGAGCTTGGCATCGATTTCCGACAGGAAGCCGAACATCTCTTCCTCCAGCTGCCCGTTGCCCGAGAAGCCCAGGTTGATGACGGGATAGGCCGACTCGCGGTGCACGATGTTGGTCCATGCCATGCCGGTCCGTGAGGCACAGGCTCCCTGCGCGATGGATGTGCCATAGACCACGATGGGCTTCTCGTCCGTTACGGGCAGGAAGCGCAGCTCGCGGTCCTGCGGCACGCCAATCTCCATCCATGTCACTTCGTTGTAAAGGGGCAGGAACAGCTCGAAGTCGTAGCCACGGTCCTCTCCGGTGAAGTAGGTCAGGTCCTTGAACTCGTAGTTGATGGTGTCCTTGAAGGAGAGGTTGAACTTGCTGGCGCACCAGCGCAGCCTTCCGTCGGCGTCCGTGGCGTAGAGGTCAACACCGGAGACGCCCGTCGTGGGCATGTGGAACATGTTCAGTCCGCCCTTCACGCGGTAGCGCACCTTGATGCTTGGGGCATTGGTGTGGAAGCAGATTGACAGGCCCGCCGACTGCCGTGAGAGTCGCCACACGGCGTCGCGCACCTTGCCTTCCGCCCTTGGCGGGAGGCGGTGGTAGTTGTCCCTGAGCTCGCTGTTCCACCAGCGTCCGTGCACGATGTTTTCCCCTTGCTCCAGGGGGTTCATCCATTTTGTCTGTGCTGCCAGGGTGAGCAGGCAGCACAGACTGATGAGAAACGACATTGTTCTTTTCATGGGTTCGATGTGATAGTTTGTTGTCGGTGCTTACTTCAGGTCGCCAACCTGGATGACATCCTTGTCGTTGTAGTTCAGGTTCTCCCCGGCCATGCCCCAGATGAAGGTGTAGTAGTAGGTGGCGCTGGCGCAGTGGATGCTCCATTCGGGCGACATGATGGCTTGTTCGTTGTGCAGCCAGACGACGCGGCTTTCCTGAGGCTCGCCCATGATGTGGCTGACGGTCTGCCCTTCCGGTACGTTGAAGTAGTAGTAGGCTTCCACGCGGCGCCCGTGGGTGTGGGGCGGCATGGTGTTCCAGACGCTGCCTTCCTCGAGCTGTGTCAGTCCCATCTGGAGTTGGCAGGGGCCTTCTTCGAGCGAAGTGTTGACGATGAGCTGGTAGATGGTGCGCCGGTTGGATTCGGCCAGTGTGCCGAGCGGTCCGGTGACGGTTGCCTTCAGGCTCTGTATCTTGCCGTTCTTGCGTCCGTCCAGGGTTATCCACTGCGTTTTGTAGTGATGATGGGCCGTGGCGGAGTTCAGGTAGAACTTTGCGGGGTTCTTTGCGTCCTTCGAGCGGAAGACGACCTCGCGGTTCGAATCCATGTCCTTGCCGTTCTTGTCCTTGCCGAGCCAGCCGCGTCCGATGTAGAGTGCTTCGCGATAGCCCAGGGGATATTCCTGCCCATCGACAATGACGGAGCCTTCGCCGCCGGTGTTGATGATGCCCAGCTCGCGGTTGCGCATGAAGTAGTCAGCACGCAGCTGGGGGTGGGTCTCCAGCTTCAGGTCTCTCGTGACGGGCATTGCGCCGCCATAGATGAAGCGGTCGTACATTGAATAGGTCAGGTTGATTTCGTCGGCAGCCATCACCTTTTCCATGACGAAGCGGTCGCGCAGGGTTTTGGTGTCGTAGTGCTTGACATCGTCGGGGTGGCAAGCTGTCTGGAAGTTCATGTTCTGCTGTGCAGAAGTTGCGAATGAGCTCATGACTAAAATGCTTAAAAGTAGTTTTCTCATAAGTGTGAAGTGAATTGTTGAAGTCTCGGGAGGGGAGGGAAGGCGACGCGAGGTGTTGATTGCTTCATCGCCATGAAGTGATTGCTTCATCGCGATGAAGCAATTGCTCCATCGCGATGAAGCAACGAACACGACGTGGTGTGTCTGCCTTGCACTGGTGTCATCCTTTTGCTTCCGAAGCTTCGTTGGTTTATTGTTTTGCTTGTTTCTCTTGGCTTATGATGCGTTTGCGGTTGTAGAGCATCATGGCTGCGGTGAGGCAGACAAGTAGGCCCATGCCGATGTATTGCAGGCTGTTGACGCATTTGTACGTCACCCATCCGAAGAGTGAGCCTGCAAAGTCGAGTGCGCCTGCCTCGAAGCCCTCGGGTATCTTGGCACTGTTGTCGCCGGTCTGCTCGAAGACGGTGTGGGCTGCCTGCGTGAAGGCGGGAGCCATGTCGGTCACGAAGTAGAGCCCTGCAATCAGAGCAACCAGGCCGACGATGAAACTGCCGACCACGTTGCCCCGTGTGTAGGGCAGGACCATGACGAACACGTAGAACATTCCGGCCAGTGAAGCCAGCGGCAGGAACTCGTTGCCGGGCAGCAGGACGGCCATGCCAAGCGTGACGGGAATCAGGAAGAGGCTGACCACGAGTGTCGTGGGATGCCCTATGACCAGAGCAGGCGACATGCCGATATAGATCTTCCTGCCGTTGAACCTCTTCCGTACCACTTCCTGCGTCTTCTCCGATATGGGCATCAGTCCGTCGATGAACAGACGGGTGATTCTCGGAATCAGTTCCATTACGGCTCCCATCGTGACGCCAAGGAAGAGAATCTTCTTGATGTCATACTGAGCAAATGCACCTATCAGGGCTCCGACGATGACGCCCAGCACCAGCGGTTCGCCCAGCACGCCGAACTTCTTCTTCAGCCCCTCGGCATCGATGTCGAGGCGCGAGAAGCCCGGAATCCTGTCCAGCAGCCAGCCTATGCCGATGGCAAACGGCGTGAAGCTCTGGCAAAAGGGCTGCGGGATGGAGATTCCCTCCATCCCCTCGTAGTAGCTCTGGAATCGGCTGGCCGTGAGGTCGGCCATGACCAACGTGTTGATGTAGCAGACGATGGCTGCGAAGTAGCCCCACGTCAAGCTTTCGCCGGTCACGAAGTAAGCCACGGCTCCAATGAAGGCAAAGTGCCAGTAGTTCCAGAGGTCGATGTTCACGGTGCTGGTGGTCTTCGTGATGAGCATCAGGAAGTTCACGCCCAGCAGGATGGGTATTATCAGAGCACCGACGGCGGTATTGTAGGCCACGGCAGCAGCGGCAGGCCACCCCATGTCGAACACGCCAAGCTGCAGGTCGTAGAGTTGCGAGATGCTGTTCAGCGGGCCGCTGAAGTTGCCGGTCAGCAGGGCTGTGACGATGCCAAGTCCTACGAAGCCCACGCCCACGTAGAGTCCCGACTTCAGCGACTTGCCGAACTTCATTCCGATGCAGAGGCCAATGACGGTGAAGAGAATAGGCATCATCACCGAAGCCCCCAGGTTGATGATATAGCTGAACACCTGTTCCATACCTATTATTAATTATAGATGTGAATGATGTGTTAGCTCTACGGTTGTTTGCCAATGTAGGCCAGAATGCCTCCATCGACGTAGAGGATATGTCCGTTGACGGCATCCGATGCTCGCGAAGCCAGGAAGACGGCAGGGCCGCCTATCTCGGCGGGTTCAAGCCAACGGCCAGCCGGTGTCTTGGCGCAGATGAAGGCATCGAAGGGATGCTTGCTTCCGTCGGCCTGCGGCTCGCGCAGCGGGGCGGTTTGCGGCGTGGCCACGTAGCCGGGGCCGATGCCGTTGCACTGGATGTTGTACCCGCCGTATTCCGAGCAGATGTTGCGCGTCAGCATCTTCAGGCCTCCCTTGGCAGCGGCATAGGCACTGACCGTTTCGCGTCCCAGCTCCGACATCATCGAGCAGACATTGATGATTTTGCCTTCGCGCCGTTCCATCATTTCGGGGATGACGGCAGCGGAGCAGATGTACGGTCCGACCAGGTCAATGTCGATGACCTGCTGAAACTCCTCGCGCTTCATCTCGTGCATAGGGATGCGCTTGATGATGCCGGCGTTGTTGACCAGGATATCTATCTGCCCTACCTCCTTGTGGATTTGTTCTACGAGAGCCTTGACAGCCTTCTCGTCGGTCACATCGCAGACGTAGCCTTTCACATTCGTGATGCCAGCCTCGTGGTAGCTGTCCAGTCCGCGTTGGAGTGCTTCCTGACTGCGGCAGTTGAAGATGATGTTCTTGATACCTGCCTCTGCGAATGCCTTCGCAATGGCAAAGCCGATGCCATAGCATGCACCAGTGACCCAGGCGTTTTTGCCTTCAAGTGAAAAAATGTTTGTCATGTGTTTCTATTTTGTGATTACTGTTTTCAATGGTTGACGTATTGTTTGCATGAAGCCTTCTATGCGCGACTGCCATTCGTTCTGCGTGCGTATGTCGAACTCGCTCCATGCTGCACCGAACCAGTAGTGGAAGCGTCCGCCGCGGTAGGAGCGCAGGATTCCCACCCCGTGTCCTTCCATGCGTGTGATCTCCACGCCTTCTGTGTCGGGGAACAGGAGCGCCACGTAGATCTGGCATTGATGACGCTCGGGGTCTGTCGTCGGGTCGGCATAGTGGATGTAGTCCTTCCCTTCGACGACGCTCAACGTGTCGGCGGCACGGATGGGGAAACCAGCCGCTACGTCCGCAGGCTGCTTCAGCCCGTCGTACCAGACCGTGGCCTTGCAGAAGTTGGAACCTTTGTCGAGCGACAGGATGCGGTGTTCCGTGATGCCTTCGGCTGTGGTGGGGAAGTCGGCCTGCACCGTGAAGCGCAGCGGTCCGTTCTCCAGTATCCGGCAGGTTTCATAGCACCAGGGATAGACAATCTTCCCATCCTTGACGAGGGCCGGCGTGCCGCACCCCAGCGTGGGTCCCACGCCGTAGCAGTCGAGGCCCTTGCCGTAGTCGAGATGGAACGAGAGTCGGGGGTTGTTGCGATACAGCTCTTCCAGGATAAGCTCCGGTGTGCGTTTCACCCAGACGTCGTGGCCGAATCCTCTCTCGCCCCTGCGTTGCAGGGCAGGTCCGTAGAGCCGGAAGCCGATGCGGTCGTTCTCGAAGGACAGGTCGTCGAGGCGGTCAGGGTATTGTCTGCCGCCTACCAGCGACAGTACAGGTGCCGGCTGTCCCGGCTCGATGGTATAGGTTGCAGTGGCATTCGGGCGGACATGTACGTCGAGCAGCAGCTGTCCGTCGCGTGTCAGCTGACTGGTCTGCTCGATTCCGAAGGCATCGCGTACCACGACTCCCTTGCCGGCATCAAATCCCAGCTGACCTGCATCGATGCTCACCAGCTCCTGCCGTTGCATGGCTGTAGGGTTGGTGACGGTCAGGCGCGAAGTCTGGGCCATGCTCCCACAGCATCCTGCAGCAAGGAGGATGTGGAGAATAAAGCTTCTTCTTCTCATCGGTTAATAATAGTTTTCTCTCTTATTTCTCCCCAAAGGTACGATTTTTTGCCGACAGACGAAAGGAAAGTCCTTCCTTTTTCCGACTATTCGCGAATAAGTTGTAAATTTGTACCCACAAGAGAAGAAAGATGCAATATAACGAAACTGCAAAAGGAATGAAAGTGTTGTGCCAGTCTGTCCTGCTGACGCTCCTCGTGGCTGTCAGCGCACACGGAGGTCCCATCTCCCGTGACATTGTTGTTTGTGAGCCGGTAAGTGTCCGCACGCCTGCCGGCACGGTGCCGCGCCTGCCCTACCGACTGTGGGTGACACATGCCGACGGCTCGGGCGAGTACCGGCTGGTACGCTGGACAGGGGAGGCCCTGCAGAACGAACAGGCACGGGCTGATACGGCGCTGTACCCCGCAGGCTCCGAGTATGAGGTGAAGGGCTATATCGTGGGCGATGACTCTACGGCAATGGGGTTCCCCGTGACGGCCCACGTGTCGGTGTGCGCCGACGGCTATCCCGTGCCTTCTGCTTTGCCCGTAGCCGAGCCGCTGCCGCTGGACAAGGTCAGCATCGACGGCATCAACCGCCTGACGCACAACCGCGACCTTGACATCGACCAGCTCCTTTCCCTCGATGTCCGTCAACAGCTCTACAACTACCGCGACACGTATGGTCTGCCTCTTGAGGACTGCCCCGAACCCGACGGATGGGACTCTCCGACGACCAAGCTAAAAGGGCACGGCAGCGGTCACTACATGAGTGCGCTGGCCTTGGCCTACGCTTCCTGTACCGACGCGGGAAAGAAGGCGAAGCTGAAGGCGAACATTCGCACGATGGTCGATGAACTGCGTCGCTGTCAGGAGCGAACCTTCGTCTTCGACAAGAGCTTGGGACGTTACCGCGAGGCGCGTGACTTGGCTCCGGAGGATGAACTGCCGGACCTGAAAGGCACATGGGCCGACTTCGACCGCTACAAACAGGACTATGAGCATTACGGCTACGGCTATCTGGGTGCCATACCTCCCCAGCACTGTGTCCTCGTCGAGATGTATCGTGCCTACAACAACGAGCAGTGGGTCTGGGCTCCCTACTATTCCGTCCACAAGCAGCTGGCCGGCCTCATCGACATTGCTACCTACATGGATGACAAGGCCATAGCAGCCAAGGCTCTGCGCATAGCCAGGGACATGGGGCTGTGGGTGTGGAACAGACTCCACTACCGCACATACGTCAGCACCGACGGCACTCAGGCCGAGCGCCGTGCCCGCCCAGGCAACCGCTACGAGATGTGGAATATGTACATCGCCGGAGAAGTGGGCGGCATGGCCGAGTCGTTGGCCCGCCTGTCGGAGATGACCGACGACAGCGAAGACGCTGCCCGCCTCCTGGAGGCAGCTTCGTGTTTCGACAGCCCGGCCTTCTTCACGCCTTTGGCTCGGAACATCGATGTCGTCCGCACGCGTCACGCCAATCAGCACATCCCGATGGTGACAGGTGCCTTGCGCAGCTTCCGCAGCAATGCCAATCCGTATTACTACAATCTGGCCGAGAACTTCTGGACGATGGTCCAGGGGCGCTACCGCTACGCCACGGGAGGTGTGGGCAATGGCGAGATGTTCCGCCAGCCCTACACACAGATTCTCTCCATGTGTACGAATGTAGGAACAGACTGGCGTGACCGTTCCCTCCATCCCGAACCGACGCTCAACGAGACCTGTTGCGCTTACAACCTTGCCAAGCTGACAAAGGAGCTCAACTGCTTCCGTCCCAATGATGCCCGCTACATGGACTACTACGAGCGAGTGCTCTGCAACCAGATTGTCGGGTCGCTCCGTCCGGACCGCTATGCCGTGGTCTATCAGTATGCCGTGGGGCTCGATGCCTCCAAGCCTTGGGGCAACGAGACGCCGCAGTCCACGTGCTGTGGCGGGACGGGAGCCGAGAACCACCTGAAATATCAGGAGGCCGCCTATTTCGTCGGTGCCGACACGCTCTGGACAGCGCTCTACATGCCTACCACGGCGAGGTGGGAAGCCAAGGGCGCCGTCATCCGGCAGGAGTGTGAATGGCCTGCTCAGGAGTCGCTCATCACCTTCCCCCGCTGCAGAAAACCCTTCGCCGTGAAGCTCCGCGTGCCATACTGGGCCACGCAGGACTTCGACGTAAAGCTGAACGGACGCAGCATAGCCAGCCGCTTCACCCCGGGCTCCTATGTCACCCTGCCTGCACGCCGATGGAGGAAGAACGACACCATCAGGGTCAGCATGCCATTCTCCGTGCACGTTGACTTCGGTCCGGACAAGATGGAGGTGGCGGCCACAGACGGCAGCGAAACGGGGGCGCACTTCGAGCCGGCCTGGTGCGGTGCCCTCATGAACGGGCCGCTCGTCATGGCGGCACAGGGAATAAAGACCTGGGAGGAAGCGACCATCGGGATGGAGGCACTGGAGCAGCCGTCCCTCATGGACAGTCTTAGGCTGATACCCGACTACGCTTCGGACAGCCACGTCACCCACTATTTCCGCTTCCTGCCGCAAGGAGGACCTGCCCCCGAAACGGGAGACAACACCATCGACGACAGCCGCCTGCAGGAGGCAATCACGCAGGCCCAGAGCCGCGTGGAAGCGCAGGAGGCCTGGAACGCCCTCGAAGTGAAAGTGCCAGAGTATGCGCCGTGGGCCAAGCACGGCTACGCCCGCTTGACGGAACAGCTTGAACGTGCACGTGCCTTAAACCATGCTGCGGGCAGCAACCGCACGCAGTCCGGCATCGATGCAATGGCATCAGAGCTGAATGCAACCCTGAACACCATGCGTCCGGGCAACCTGCCTGAGCTGGAGGACCTGGACGCGCTGTTGCCGCTGCTTCAGAAGGCCCGGCAGCAATCCATGCCCGATGAACGGCTCCGCGAAGCCATCCGTTACGCCGAGATGGTGGTCCGATACGTCAGCGACGGCTCTGGCACACACGACATGATAGAGCGTGCAGTCCGCCAGCTTCAGCCTAACTGATGTCATTTCGTTTCTCCCCATGCTGCTACCAACCAAACAGGTCGGCATGGGTTCCCGTCTCAAGGAATAAGAGCGTCAGTTCGAGGTCGTGCTGTTCCCACGTCATCAGCCAGTTTGGTTGGATGTGACATTCCCATTGGCCCTTATGGTCGCCCTTCAACGGATGGGGATGGTATTGGTCAGGCAGTTTGCCAGTAGCTTTGAGCAAGTCCATCGCATCAGTAATGAGTTTCATGTCAAGCCCACGTTTGATGCAACGTCGGAAGTCTTTCTTGAATTGGTTCGAGATGATGACGGTATATTCCATAGCCTATAATCCCATTTCTTTGTAAAAATCCTCCAGAGATTCATAGGTAGTCACTCGTCCGTTCTTGACGTCGTCCATCGCTGCCTTGTAGTGAGCTGTCTTGGTGATGTCCTCAGCTTTCGACTGTGATTTCTGCACCTTCACCGATGTCACACCCATCAGCATCTTGCAGGCCTGCTTCACTTTTGAGACGAGGTTTTCTTCGGGTACTTGTAATACGATTGTTGCCATATCTTTCTTTGTTTATTCGTTTCTACGGTTGCAAAGATATAACTATTTCCCCAGATATCCAAGGATATCCGGGATTTTATCCGCTTGTGCCAGTAAGTCAAAGAGTCAAAGAGCGACGAACCGGAATGTGGGCACTATGTTGCCGAGCAGCCCCGGGTGGACAATAACTTTGTTTGATGACTTCCGAAACTTCTTTACACATTATTGCAGGACAATGCGTCTTGCGGCACGTCGGAACGTGGTCTTGCGGACGGCGAGACGCGTCGCGTTGGTCATAAGGACGCGACGTGTTGACCATAAGGACGTGACCTTCCGACTGAGGGAATGTGTTGTCGGGCGCACTGAGAAGTGCTCCCTTTCGTGAAATTCCAGCACTATCTATGCATTGTAAAAAGACATATCAATACTTTCTTAACTGTAATTTAACTGGTATGTCTGTACAACCCGTTGATTATCAGGTTTGGCTCAAATTTGGGGGTTCTCTCCCTTCCGCTTGGCACAAAGCGCATCCGGGGCATAAAAACGGCAAAAGAACAACGATGTTTTGCGAGAATTCCGGACAAAAGATGAACCGCTGGCGGATGTTTGCTGTGTGTATGGCAAGATGGACAGGGCAGCCTCTGGTACTCCCGCCGGGAATCGAACCCGGATCGACGGTTTAGGAAACCGTTGTTCTATCCATTGAACTACAGGAGCGTCTCCGCTGTAAGGAAAAGTCCATCCCTGAGGGGGGATGATGCGGAACTGCGTCTGCAAAGGTACAACAAAAACTGAAAAATGGAAAGCGAAAGGAGAATTATTTTTGCTTCCCGGTAGCTTTCTGTGGTCTGAACAGGTCCTTCTGCGCCGTGAACCAGGGGAGGTACCGGCTCAGGAGGCGGCACAGACCCATGCAACACACTGCGGTGAGCGTCAGGACAAGGAGGCTCTGCACGGTGCCGACACCGGCTCCGAATTGCGGGATGAGGGTCAGGGTGCCGACTACGCCCTTCACCACCGCCATGTGGGTGCAGAGCACGATGATGGAGAAACGTCCGACGTAGGAGACGACGGGCAGCCACCCGATGCTGCGGCTCAGCAGCAGGATAGCCAACGTCCCCAGCAGGCCCGAGAGATAAACGAGCGGCAGGGGCGTCTGATAGGTGTTGAGGTAGAAGTAGTTGTCGCCGCAGTACAGGAAGTGCAGCACGGCGAACAGCACGATGGCTATGGACAGGGCCAGGGCCCGGTGCAATCTGAGTCCGAAGAAGTTCAGTTTCCTGCTGAGCAGATAACCCATCCAGAGGAAGGGTAGGGAGGTCATTGCCGTGCCGATGCTCAGCGGCAGGTTGCCGGCAAGGTAGCCGCCGATGCCCGTTGCGAACACGCAAAGAGCCAGGGCCGTCTCCGCGGCGGGGCCGGAGGGGACGAGCTTCTTTATTATATAATATAATGTAGCGAAGATGACGTTCATCCAGAACAGACAGAGCAGGAACCACAATGGCAGCCAGACGGGACCCGCGTTGAAGCCCGTCAGCAGAAGGAGCAGCCGCCCCGCCACTCTGTAGAGCAGCATGAAGAAGAGGTAGGGTACGAGAATCCGGTTCGTCTTGCGGAGCAGGAACTCCCTGATGCCGCCCGGGTAGTCCTTGAAGAAAAGACCAGAGAGGATGAAGTAAAGCGGCATCCTGGTCTGCTCGAAGATGTCGTTCAGGGGATAGTTGCCGCCCCGGAAGTAGCCGCTGTCCGATATGTGGTCGAGCACGACCAGAAGGATGCAGATTCCCTTTGCCAGGTCGATGTATTCAATGCGCTCCTTCATGGCTGATGAGCACGGTGGCATAGGCTGAGATGCCTTCCTCGCGACCCGTGAAGCCCAGCTTCTCGGTGGTGGTAGCCTTGATGGAGACGTCGTCGGCATCGATGCCCATAACCTCGGCCAGGCACCGCTGCATGTCGGGGATATGAGCCTTCAGCTTTGGGCGCTCGGCACAGATAGTGGCATCGATGTTGCCCACCTGGTAGCCCTTCGTGGCAATGAGCTCCACCGTCTTCTGCAAGAGGATTTTGCTGTCGATGCCTCGGAACTCCTCGCTCGTGTCGGGGAAGTGGTAGCCGATGTCGCGCATGTTAGCAGCTCCCAGCAGTGCATCGCAGATGGCATGTATGAGCACGTCGGCATCGCTGTGGCCCAGCAGCCCCAGCGAGTGCTCCAGGCGTATGCCGCCCAGCCAGAGCTCGCGTCCCTCCGCCAGGCGGTGGACATCAAAACCAAAGCCAACACGAATTTTGTTGCACATATCCCTAATCCCTAATCTCTATTCCCTAATCTCTCATCCAATCATCTCCTCCGTCTCATCCTTCCGAAGAGGTCGCGCATGCCGTCCAGGTCGAAGCCCAACGAGAAGCGCATCGTCTGGTCCAGCGGGTTGGTCTGTGCCGTAGAGAAAACGTAGGCGGCATCGATGGAGAAGACACTCATGTGGAAGCCCGCGCCGACGGTGAAGTATTTACGATTACCCTTGTTCTCGGCCTCGTGGTGATAGCCCGCACGGAGCATGAAGCGGTCGTTGTAGGTGTATTCCGCACCGACGCTCACTTGTATCTCTTCCAGCTCCTCCTTGAAGCCGCCCGGAGCATCGCCGAAGCTCCTGAAGATACCGGCAATGGACGAGATGCCGTAGTAGCCCTCGTCGTTTACTCGGGCCATGAAGTCTTCCGGCGACTCGCCTTCCTCCTGCTTCGGGGGCGTAGGCACGAGCAGCTTGTTCAGGTCAACGCCAATGCTGAACTTGTTGTATTCGTTGAAGGGGATGGTAAAGTTCAAGCCGATGCGCAGGTTCGTGGGAATGAACTCGGAGTTGTCGCTGCCGCCATAGGAGAGCTTCGAACCGATGTTGCTGATGTTGATACCCCATCCCATGCTGCATTCGCGGTTGCCTGCCATGAAGTAACCCAAGTGGTACATGGCAATGTCGGCAGCGAAGGCTTTCGCAGCACTGCTCTCAGCGGTGTAGTCATACTTGATGTCGGAGAGGATGAAGCGCAGGTTGACACCCATAGAGAAGGTCTCGCTGAGCATGCGGCTGTAGCCTGCATCGAAGGAGAACTCGTAGGGCTTGATGGTCATGTCGTTCATATCGGCAATGAACACCTCGCCCAGGCTGAAGTAGTTCAGCGAGGCATGCACCGCACTGTAGTTGCCGATTCGGTAGAAGCCCGACACGTTGGCCAGGTTGATGTCGCTCACCAGCTTGCGCAGCCACGGCGTGTAGCTGACGCCTACGCCTGCCCTTGCCACGTTGAACGGGTACTTGGCCGGGTTCCAGTATTGCGAGTAGATGTCGGCCTCGGTTGCAGCACCGATGTCGCCCATGCCGCCGCCTCTGGCATCGGGAGCGATGGAGAGGAACGTCGCGGCAGTGTTCACGGGATTGAACATATTCTGTTTGTCCTGCGCCAGGACTGCCTCTGTGCTGCTGCAAGCAACTGCCAGCAGCAGCACGAAGCGGATAACTCTGTTTGCTTTCATTTCGTGTCTCTAATCTCAGTCTGCACGATATAATAACTGAATAAGGGGACTATTTATTGTTTCGCACCAGTATTTTTTGTGTCTTAGATGTCCATTTGCTCTCTCCGCACTTGATGAGGCAGCGGTAAAGATAGACACCCGTCCCGACTTTGGTGCCGGCACCGTTGGTGAGGTTCCACGTGACGGAGAAGATGCCGCCCTCGCCTGTGGCCGTCTCCTCATGCATCCAGATGCGGCGGCCAGAGAAGTCGAAGACCTCGAAGATGAAGTCGCATTCGCTGCCTGGCAGGTCGTAGCTGACGATGAAGTTCGTGCTGGTCGTGGCGGGATTCTGGCTTGCCATGAGGCGAAGGATGTTGGTGGCCAGCCCGTTGTTCACGACGAAGTTGAGGCTTGTCTGGCTGGTGTTGTTCAGTGCATCCCATGCCCGGAAGGTGAGGCTGTGCGGTCCGTTCTCGAGTTGCGGAATGTTGTAGGCGACGGTGCCGCGGGTGAAGTCGCCGAACTCATGGGCGTAGAACTCGTTGATGTTGTAGGTCATGTCGCTTCTGCCGTCAATGCAGAGCGACAGGTCGTGCCCGATGCCGTTGCCGCTGGCACTGATGCCGCTGGCGTCGGTCATCTGTGCCACGAAGAGAGGCGTGGCGTTGACGATGCCGCCGTCCTGGAAACCTTCGTCGTTGAGGTAGGCAAAGATTTGGGGTCCGTTCTGGTCGAACTCGGTGTTATCTACCATGCCTCCGATGGGGATGTCCTCGTTGTGGCCGTTGGCCTCAATGCCGTTGGTGGTGTCGATGGCATAGAAGACGAGCCGTCCGTTCTCGTTTGAGAAGTTGATATCGACGGGTACGATGAATTCTTCGCTGAAGATGCCGGCCTTCACGCTGTCCTGCGAGTCGTAGAGCATCGCGGTGCGGTCGGTGAAGGTGAATGCTTCGGAGGCTTGTGCATTGTTGAGGCAGGTGATGGTCTCCGCATTGTCGAAGAGGCGGGTATGGACTATGCCGTTGAAGGAGGTCATGAGGGAGCCGTCCTCCTGCTCGATGTGTCCGATGAGCTTGACGCGTTCTCCTGCCTTGAGGGGGATGGGAGTGCCGTTGGCAGCCTTGCTGTTGACGGAATCCACGACGACGTGCTGCAGGGGGTTGCCCATCGTGAGTGCGGGGTCGCCGAGCAGGGCGTAGTGCAGTTTGTTTTCCAGTCGTCCGGCTTCGCTTCCGGCATTGATGATGCTTGTCTTAGCCATTCGTACGGCATCACCTATGCGGTTGCGGCGGCCCGTCTCTGCGTTGCGGGCGAAGAGGTACTGCATGAAGTAGCGGTTCATGCTGTAGTTCTGGCTGGCAAAGACGGTGCGTGTTGTCCCGTAGAAGGCCAGTGCTCCGCCGTTGGGGTTCAGGACGGCAGCCTCGCCGATGTTGCTTGTGGCGGCATCGAAGGGCATGACGTCGCAGGCGCATGTAACCCATAGTGGCAGCTTGGTGCTCTTGCTCGTCTCGAAGTCTTCTCGCAGCATGACGTATTCGTGGCTGAAGGCGTGCGGTCCGGCATGTCCGGTGTAGTTCATGACGAGTGCGCCGTCCTTCATCTGTTTCTTGATTTGCTTGGCTACTTCGGGGTATGTGTTGCTGTTGGCTGCACTGACGCGGGTGTAGGTGTCCCACATGATTTTGTGCACCTCCATGTCGGGGTATCGCGAGATGACCTGCTCGGCCACGTTGTTGGCGTAGCGCATGTGCTCGTTCTCGTCGCCGTCGTCGCCCATGAAGTATATCAGGTTCTTCCACGGCCCTGCATTCTTGTGTGTCATGTAGGCGATGCATTTATCGACCATTATCTTTGCGTCGCTCGACTGCCAGACGGGGAAGCGTCCGATGCCGAGGTCTGTTTTTTCGCGTAGCAGGTTGAAGCCTTCGCCGTCGTCGAGCAGTCCGAAGTAGTCTTCCATGATGTATGCCTGTGTGTCGCTGAAGCTGTTTTCGCTTTCGTAGCCGAGAAGGTAGTCGTCGGGATTGCTCTGGAGCCATGCGCCGGAGAGCATGCGATTGTCCCATGCGCAGTCGCCGAAGAGCAGGAGGTATCTTGGTGCAACGTCGGGGCTGGCGGCCTTGTCGTAGAGCATCTTCATGAGGAGTCGGTAGGCCGTGGGGTCTGGTGTGCCGCTGGAGAATTCGTTATATACCTGGTCTGCGCGGACCACGGCCACTCTCAGTCCGTCGTGCTGTCGGTGTGCCTCGGCCAGTCGGTTGGCTTCGGAGAGAAGTTTGCCGCTTGCGGGGACGATGATGACCATGTCGAGGCTGTCGAGGCTGTGCAGGTTCTGGTTCTCGACGTTGCCTACGACGGTGGGCTCGGGGAAGGAGGCAGCCGTGTTGAAGGCGACGAAGTGCTGCGACCCGTCATCCACGGAGATGCTGTATGTGCCGTTTCCCTGTGTGCCTTCCACGAGGGCGTCCTTCAGCCCCACGCTGCCGGTGCGGATGACCTTCACGCTTGTGCCGGTGATGTCGAATCGCACGGGTGTCATTCTCGGGTAGGTGAAATCCACGTATCCGCTGCTGTTGGCTGTGTTGAGCTTGCGGTCGTAGTTGTAGACCAGGTAGTCCAGTCGTGCATTCTTGCCCGATTCGGAGCGGATGTTGACGTTCAGCGTGGCGGGTGTGCCTATACCCAGGGCGGTGAGGTCGCATTTCTGTGTGGCAGCCACGCCGTAGATGTATTCTCCAGCCGGCCTGATGAAGAACTTGCCTGCCAGGGTGCCGTTGACGGTGACGCTGCAGTTGTTTGTCAAGGTGCTGTAGCCTGTGAAGACGACGTTCAGGATGCCGTTGCCTGCCGGGTCCGTTGCCTGGAGGGTGTAGCTGTGGGAGGGGGAGTTGACATAGTCTATTCCCTCGAAGAGGTGACGACCGAGGGAATACCACGATGCCTCGTCCTTCTCGTAGAGGGTATGTGCCCTGGTTGTTGTGTAGGTCTGCCGGGGCAGTGCCGTGTCGTAGGCGAGTGTCTCCATCCGGCTTGGTGCATCCTCTTCGGTCAGGAAGTAGCAGGCCTGGCGGGCGTATGTGTTCAGGGTGCGTGTGTCATCGGTCCATGAGACGAGTCCGTTGCCCCAGAACACCCAGCTGTCCGTCTGGTTGTTGTAGTAGAGCGGCACCTCCACCATGTCGTCGTGGTGTGTGCCTTCGCGGATGACTTCGGGCAGCAGGTGTCCGCCATAGCCGTAGAGGTGCACGTTGTCGGGATTGTTGAAGCCCATCTTCCTGAGCGAGGCACGCGAGAACTGGTAGAGTCCGTCGTCCGTGATGCTCACTTTCACCCACTTGCCGCTTGCCAGTCGCGAGTTCGTGGCGTAGCGTGCGGCCTTGCTGCTTGCCTGTCGGCGTGCACTGAGCCTGCCGTCGGCCTTGGCCGTGATGACGATTTGTGCGCTGGTGAGCTTCTCGTAGCGTGCTCCTTGCCTGCGGATGGGGATGAACGAGATGTCGAGGAGGCCCTTGCCGCGTTCTATGCCGACGAAGGTCTCCACCCGGATTGTCTCGCTCAGCAGGCTGTCGAACTGTTCCGCCACCTTCGTTTCCTGGCCCGTCAGTGCCTCATATTCGGGGTAGAGCAGCTCTACGCTGTAGGTGTGGGTTCTGTAGTCCGTCTCCAGCGGCACCACTTCCGTATAGACAGGCAGCACCGTGTCAATGCGCATCTCTTCCCAGTCCAGGCTGGTGAAGTTGAGTCCTTTCTCCTGCTGTGCAGCGGCTCCCATCGCCACTGCTACCAGCATCAGGCATATCGTGAATAGCTTAGTCATTTACCATTTACCATTTGGTCATTTAACCATTTACCATTTACCATCTGGTCATTTACCATTTAACCATTTACCATTTACCATTTGTTTCCCCCCTCTCCCCGGAGAGGGGTCTGGGATGAGGCTTGGGGTGACGGGGGTGAGGCTTGGGTGATTCTATTTTACGTTAAACTCCAGTACCTTCTCCCCTTCGAGGTAGCCTTCCAGGTGGTCGTCGATGCTGACGGGTCCCACTCCTGCCGGTGTTCCGGTGAAGATGATGTCGCCCGTCTTGAGCGTGAAGAACTGGCTGATGAAGCTCACCAGTCTATCCACCCCGAATATCATGTCTGCCGTGCATCCCTCCTGTACGCGCTGTCCGCCTCGCAACAGGTGGAAGTGCAGGTTCTGTACGCCAGCCGCGTATCGTGCGAGGGGCATCCATCTGCCGATGACTGCGCTGCCGTCGAAGCCCTTGCAGAGGTCCCAGGGCAGTCCCTTCTGCCGCAGCTTCTGCTGCAGGTCGCGTGCCGTGAAGTCGATGCCCACCGTCACCTCGTCGTAGTATCGGTGGGCGAAGCGCTCGGGAATGCTGCGTCCCAGGTGGTTGATGCGTATGCACAGCTCCGTCTCGTAGTCGCACCGGCTGGTGAATGCCGGGATGAAGAACGGACGTCCGTCCGTGAGCAGCGCCGAGTCCGCCTTGGTGAAGACGACAGGTTCCTCCATATATAATAACGAATTATGCAGCTCTTTATTGTGTTCCGCATAGTTCATTCCTATTCCAAATATCTTCATGTTTGTCCTATAATGCTCCTTTTTCGGGCGTAAAATTACGAAAAAGTCGTGAAACACAAAAGGATTTGCCAATTTTTAACTAAAACAAATCCCTCGGAGCGCCTTCCAAAAGCTCTGCCGGCGTGCTTCAAAATCTCAGTCAACGCGTCATAAAAGTTATTTTCAAACTTTGAAAATATATTTTCATGACGTGAAAATTAATTTTCATGACGTGAAAATAGTTTTTCGTCGCGTCGCGAAGAGTTTTGTCTTGCACGTTTCGAGGGTTGTCAGCCCGGGATTTCGATTTTTTATCAGGTTTTATGAAAATAATCCCCGCCGAGTGGTGGCGGTAAGGAAAGAATTTACTAACTTTGTTGTCGGTTAATATGGAATCGTTCCGGCTTTTCCACGTGGGAACATGCCAGGAATTACCATACCGACAACCCTAAAATCTAATACCGCTATGCGAACACACATCTCATCCTTCCGCCTGTGGCTTTCCCTTGCGATGGCTTTTCTCGTCGCCGCCGCCACAGCGCAAAACAAATCGAACTATGCCTCCGTGCTGAGGAATGCCGACTGGGGGTGGCAGACCTTCGGCGGGGTGGAGTACGGCAGGGCAAGCTTCGCAGACCTCTACGGGTCGGCTCAGACCGTAGCCATAGCCCGGTATTCCTCGGCGGAGATGAACACCATCCTCGTTGACAAGGAAGGCTCGTACCAGGGCACCAACACCCTTGCTTTCGAGGCCGGAGCCACAGCAGCCATCAACGGCAGCTACTTCAACATGAGCAGCTGCACCTCGACCACCGCCCTGTGGATGGACGGCAAAGAGGTGACGACGACGGCTCCCGAGGAGTTTGCACGCGTCAATGGCATCGTGGGGTTCATGAATGGCAAGTTCGCCATCGTCCCCTACAACAGCTCCACCCCTGCTTCCTCCCTGTCGGCATGGGGCAGGAAGTATGACAGCTTCGTGGCGGCGGGGCCCATCATCCGTCGCAACGGTGTGAGCCAAAATGCCAACATCGGCGGCGAAGGCTTTTATGGTCCCCACCCGCGCACCATGCTCGGCAAGACATCCAGCGGCATGGTCTATATGGTCGTGATGGAAGGTCGGATGGACGGCGCCACGGGCTTCTCGATGGAGAACATGGTCAGCCTGGCCGAAGACCTCGGCATGTCGGATGCCATCAATCTGGATGGCGGCGGCTCCTCCACGCTGTGGGTGGCCTCGGCGGGCATCGTCAACAGGCTCAGCGGCGGAGCGGTCAGGAGCGTGCCGAACATCATCGTAGCCATCCCCAAGGACCACACCCATACCTACACCAACGGCTTCTGCACCTGCGAGGCAGCGCCCTACGAGGCTCCGCAGAAGGATAGCGAAGGCTACTACGAAATAGACAACGGCGGCAAACTGTTCTGGCTCTCGAAGATGGTGAACAACGGCGGAGGCAGCGCAAGTGCCAGACTCACAGCCGACATCGACCTGGAGAACCGGCTGTGGACACCGATGGGCAGCGCTGCCAGCAAGCATACCGGCGAGCTGGACGGACAGGGACACAGCATCCGGAACCTCAGGATAGAGACTGACCGGACGACGCTCTGCTCGGCCTTCATCGGCGTGCACAGCGGCACGAAGGACGTCCGCGACTTCCGCATCTCCGGCTCCGTCGTGGCCAGCGGTACCACGGTAGATCACTTTGCTGCGGGCGTGGTGGCACAGTCCACCGGAAACCACAAGATAGAGGACATCTGGTGCTCGGTCGATATCACCAACCCGGCCACGGAACAGGTGTCGCTTCGCATGGCCGGCATCGTGACCAGAGCCGAGGGCAGCACCATCAACCGCTGCACCTACGACGGCACGATAGAGGGCGCCGCCACGAACCTGCAGGTGGCCGGCATACTGGGCTGGCCGGATGCCAACGGCACGACGGTGAGCAACTGCCTCTTCGCCGGCAAGCTCGTCTCGACAGGAATCGGCAGCGGCAGCGCCTACCAGGGCGGCATCGTTGGCTTCTGCAGCAGCGCCAGGACCGGCCTCAGCATTGCCAACAACCTGAGCATCGGCACCGTCTCAAGTCCGAAGAGCGCCACCCGCAGCGGAGCCATCGTGGGCAACAACACCTCCGCCATCTCCATCTATACGAACAACTACGTCCTGGAGAACCAGCCCGTAGCCGGCAGTGGCACGGCAGCGAACAGGGTGCCGGCAGTCACGACGGTGACAGCTGCGCAACTCACCGACGGCTCCCTGCCCGGGAAGCTGGGCGCAGGCAACTGGAAGCAGGGTCCGGACTGCCCTGTCCCCTACGACAACATGCGGATTCGGGAAGAGGACATGACCGTAGATGGCATCAAGTACATGATGAACGGCACGGGAACAGTGGCCGTGACCTACCCCGGCACCACGCAGCCCTCGGCAGCCAACCCTTCGGCGTACTGCGGCGAGGTGAACGTGCCGGAGCAGGTGACAATCAAGGGGCAGACCTTCCGCGTGACGGCCATCGGCGACTATGCCTTCCACTGCGCCGACATCACGAAGCTCAGCCTGCCCGAAGGCATCGAGAAGCTCGGCTACAAGGCAATCTATCAGACACAGCTCACGGAAGTGGTCCTGCCGAACTCCGTCACCCTGATGGACTACGAAGCTCTCGGATATAATAAGGTACTGGAGAGGATAACCTTCGGCGAGAACATTGCAGCCAACACGTGGGGCGACAAGCTCTGCATCTACGGCGGAAAGAAGTACGAGGTCTTTATGAACTGCGATGCGGTGCCCAAGCTGCGCTCCTACACCTTCGACTTCACGGGAGCCAACGTCCATGTGCGCCCCACGATGTATGCCGCCTTCACCGCCGACCCCTCGTGGAGCAGCTACGACATCATCGGCGATCTCTGGAAGGAATACACCTTCGAGGACTTGCAGCGCGTCATTGAAGAATATGACCCCAAGGTGCCGGAGGGAGAAGCCGTGGGCACCGACCCCGGGTGCTACTCGGCGAGCAGCGTAAAGGCGTTGGCCGACAACTTGGCCGAGGCACGGACACTGGACGAAACCGCCACCCTGGAACAACTGAACAAAGCCATCAACGGCATCATGACCAGCTACCAGGCACTCTACAGCTATCCCCTGCACGAAGGGTACTACTACGTCGAGAGCGTCGCCTTCCCCGGCTATGTGCTGCACGCCGACGCTGCCAATGCCTCCAAGGACGGACTCAAGGCTGTGGCGCTCGCGGAGCTGGAGACTCCCCCATACTTCATGCTCGTCCGCAAGAACGGCGGGTGGGCCATGCAGAGCGCAGAGAACGGAATGTGGGTGGGCACCGTCATCGGCACGAATACCAACAACCGCCCCATCTCGCTGACCGAGGACGATACCTGCGAGCAGACCATCACGTCGGCAGGCGGCGGACGCTTCAAGATACAGGGCAGCACGACATACCCCTACGTCTATAACGGCACAAGGGTGAGGACGTATAACTACCCGGCTGGAGGCAACCTGGAACTGCGGCAGATGTGGCGGCTGCACCCCGCACCGGCAGGCATGTTCAGCCTGGCCTACAACCTGGAGAACGGCAGGGTGCGTGGCTTTGTCCACGACTTTGAGTATGCCGACGGCGATGCCAGCAAGGTCAGCACCTACAACGTCAGTCCGCCGGAGCGCCGGGACTGGCCTCTGCCCGTGAATGTCTTCTGGACGAGGGACGAAAGCGCCCTGAGCCAGCAGCTGACGTGGAGCCGGAGAAGCGACTTCGCAGACGCCGTGACCTGCGACGTGCCTGCCGATGCAGCCTCATACGAAATCTATAATCTCGTCCCCGGACGGAAATACTACTGCAAGGTGACTGCCATAGGCAACCCCGACGACACCGGCGGCTGGACGATGAAGGACGGCAAGTGGCAAAAGGAACTTGCCGACTTCTCCTTCACCACGGCAGGACAGATGCGACACCTGAAGGCTGAAGGCACGGCCAACGTGCGCGACCTGGGCGGATGGCCCACCGCAAGCGGCAAGCAGATTCGATACGGCATGATATTCCGAGGAGGCGAGTGGAACGGCGGCCACAATCTGGAGCCTGAAGCCATCGAAGCCTTGCGGCAGGCCGGCATCAAGGCAGAGCTGGACCTGCGGAGCGACAGCGAGGCTAAAAGCATCACGAAATCCGTGCTCGGCGACGACATCAGCTACAAGCGCACACCCCTGGGACAGACGGCAAGCCACATGGAGGGACTGACGAACTCGAAAGCCACGTACAAGGCGGCACTGCAGTATGTCCTTGACTGTGTGAAGGAGAACCGGCCCGTCTATTTCCACTGTGCCATCGGGCGAGACCGCACGGGCACACTGGCTTTCCTGCTGGAAGGCTTGCTCGGCATGAGCAAGAGCGACATCTACAAGGACTACGAGCTGACCAACTTCTCCTACTGGGGCACGCCTTGCAGCAAAAGCCAGCTCGATGCCATGTTTGAAGTCGTGGAAGCCACAACGGGAACAACACTGGAGATGAAGTTCCGCCGCTATCTGAACTCCTACTTCGGCCTGACCACTGCGGCTCTCAATGCTTTCAAGGAAAAGATGCTGGCCGAAGAGGAAGACCCCGACGGGCTGCAGCGGATTGACTGCAGAGAACCTGTGACGCACAAGGAAGAGACTGCCGTCTATGACCTCACCGGACGAAGGGTCGGCTCTGTGTCCGGCGGACAGCGACAGCCGGGCAGACAGCCGGCAAAAGGCATCTACATTGTCAACGGCAGGAAGATGGCATTGCCATAGCCCCGGAAATGTCCTTCAACATCATTGTCTTCATCAATTCCCGACACTTTAGTCAGGTGAATTTGTTGGATTTTGAATTTATTGTCGTATCTTTGCACGCGATAACCACAAACGAGCAATGAATACGATTGGTACGCTTTTCCGCCTGACGTCCTTCGGCGAGAGCCACGGACCGGCCATCGGCGGCATCATAGACGGTATGCCGGCTGGCATCGTGATAGACATGGATTTCATTCAGAGCGAGCTGGACCGGCGCAAGCCAGGGCAGAACAAGCTCACTACCGCACGAAAGGAAGCGGACGAGGTGGAGCTGTTGAGCGGCACCTTCGAGGGGAAGACCACGGGCCAGCCCATTGGCTTCCTGGTGCGCAACACCAACCAGCACAGCCAGGACTACGAGGAGATGCGAGAGGTGTTCCGCCCCTCACATGCCGACTATACCTACACCAGTAAGTACGGCATTCGCGACCACCGTGGCGGCGGACGCAGCTCGGCACGCGAGACCATCAGCCGCGTCGTGGCCGGTGCCCTCGCCAAGCTTGCCCTCCGACAGCTCGGCATCAGCATTCAGGCCTATACGCAGCAGGTGGGCGACATCGTTCTGCCCGGTACCTACCAGGAATATGAACTTTCGGCAGCAGAGCAGAATGAAGTGCGCTGCCCCGACGAAGAGGTAGCGGAACGGATGTCCAGACTCATCATGAAGGTAAAGGCGGAGGGCGACACCGTGGGTGGAGTCATTGCCTGCGTCATAAAGGGATGTCCGGTCGGGCTGGGCGAGCCGGCCTTCGACAAGCTTCATGCCCGTCTTGGGGCCGCCATGCTCAGCATCAACGCCGCCAAAGGCTTTGAGTACGGATTGGGATTCGCCGGTGCCTGCGGCAGGGGAAGCGAGCAGAATGACATCTTTGTGCCCGACGGCAAGGGTGGTGTCACAACCCGCACGAACAACAGCGGCGGCATACAAGGCGGCATCTCCAACGGACAGGACATCTACTTCCGCGTAGCCTTCAAGCCCGTTGCCACGCTGCTTCGAGAGCAGGAAACGGTCGATATTCATGGCCAGGCGACCACCTTAACAGCCCGTGGTCGCCACGATGCCTGCGTACTGCCGCGAGCCGTTCCCGTGGTCGAAGCTATGGCAGCGATGACCATCCTCGATGCCTACCTGCTCAGCAAGTCAACACACATCTAAGATATATTCTAAGGAGTCAAGGAGTTTTTCTGAAGATACTCCCTTACTCCTTAACTCCTTAGACATTAAGAGAAAATGGACAGAAACTACACATACCGCCTGCTGAAGTGTCTCTACGATGTACACAACGAACTGGGTCCAGGCCTTCTGGAAAGTATCTACGAAGAGGCTGCCGCCAAGGAACTCATGGCACAAGGCTTCCATGTGGAGCGCCAGGTGCCTGTTCCAGTCTTTTACAAGGGCGAGCGACTGAAGAACGACCTGCGCCTCGACCTCATAGTTGATGACCGCATAATCCTCGAAATTAAGAGTGTCACCGAGTATCGCAAACTCTTCGAGAAGCAGCTCTACACCTATCTCGTGTTGAAGAACTGTGAAATTGGCTATGTTGTTAATTTTAACGAAGAGTCTCTGCAGGACGGCATCCATGCAGTTTATAACTCCCGCTATACCAACATCTAAGGAAGAACGTGTCTCTACTCCAAACTCCTTCGCCAGAAACTATCTCTAAGGAGTCAAGGAGTCAAGGAGTTTTTTATCAGGAGATTCTCCTTCTTCCTCCTCAACTCCTTAGACATGAAAATAGTCTCCTTCGCCAGAAACTATCTCTAAGGAGTCAAGGAGTCAAGGAGTTTTTTATCAGGAGATTCTCCTTCTTCCTCCTTAACTCCTTAGACATACAAAGTCTCAG
>CACWTR010000011.1:0-68388 GCA_902763865.1 uncultured Bacteroidales bacterium
TTTGACTTCAAACCCGCCGAAGCGTAGCAGGCTACGGTTCAAGGGACTGAAGGCAAAGATGCCGAAAAGAGACAAGAGCAAACAAAGATAATTCATAGAGAATTTATTAATTAATAGAACACACCTTTAGTAGTGCGTGAACCGCAATAACCACGAAACGGGAGGCTGCAACCAAACCATTGGTGCAGCCTTCCGTTTTTTTATCGACACATTCCCTTTCTTCGTGCGGTGCACAGCGTTGCACGTACATGTATATGCAATTGCACGTACATGTATGTGCAATTGCATATACATGTACGTGCAACAAACACAATGTGGAGTATTGAAAAGGGTTTAAGGTAGCCCCTCTTATCTGCTTTTCGTCCGGAAAGCAGATGGATAGGCGCATGTATTGAGGTGCTCACAATTTTCCCAGGACAGCAATACTTGAAATTAAGTTTATGACGCGTTGATTGGATTTTGTATTCCTGTCGGACAACGTTTTGCGGCGGATAACGTAGGGGTTGATGAAGGGGCTTTTTTCTCATATCGGGCAGATAGGGACGGAAAAAAGTCGGCAGCCTATGAATTCTGCAAAGTTTTTCGTACCTTTGCACGAAATTACTTTTTCAGAAGAACAACAAAACCTAAAACAACTAAACCATCAAGAATGCCAAACGACAACAAAGCATACGCGAAGCGCGAGAAAGCCTACATGCAGGGACAGCTCTTCCCCGACATCAAGGTAGGCATGATGAAAGTCAACCTCACCCCCACCGTCACCAAGGATGAGCACGGCATACCGCACACAGAGCCCAACGCACCTATTTATATATATGACACGAGCGGTCCCTACTCCGACCCCGGTTATACCGTCGATTTGAAGAAAGGGCTGCCCCGGATGCGCGAGCCCTGGATAAGGGAACGTGCCGGATCGGGCCGCATCACGCAGATGGCCTGCGCCAAGGCCGGAATCATCACCCCCGAAATGGAATACGTAGCCATCCGGGAGAACATGAACTGCGAAGAACTGGGCATCGAGACCCACATCACGCCGGAGTTCGTCCGCCAGGAAATAGCCCGGGGACGTGCCGTGCTGCCGGCCAACATCAATCATCCCGAGAGTGAGCCTATGATAATCGGGCGCAACTTCCTCGTCAAGATAAACACCAACATCGGCAACTCGGCCACCACGTCGGGCATCGACGAAGAGGTGGAGAAGGCCGTATGGTCCTGCAAGTGGGGAGGCGACACCCTGATGGACCTCTCGACTGGCAACAATATACATGAGACGCGCGAATGGATTCTGCGCAACTGCCCCGTCCCCGTCGGCACCGTGCCCATCTATCAGGCACTGGAGAAGGTGGGCGGCAGGGCCGAGGACCTCTCGTGGGAAATCTATCGCGACACGCTCATCGAGCAGTGTGAGCAGGGAGTTGACTACTTCACCATCCATGCCGGCATACGCCGCCACAACGTGCACCTGGCCGACGGAAGGCTGTGCGGCATCGTCTCGCGAGGCGGCTCCATCATGAGCAAGTGGTGCCTCGTGCACGACCGCGAGTCGTTCCTCTACGAGCACTTCGACGACATTTGCGACATCGTCTCGCGCTACGACACAGCCCTTTCGCTGGGGGACGGGCTGCGCCCGGGCTGCATTGCCGATGCCAACGATGCAGCACAGTTCGCCGAACTCGACACGATGGGCGAGCTCGTCACCCGAGCCTGGGAGAAAGACGTACAGGCCTTCATCGAAGGACCGGGCCACGTCCCTCTCCACAAGATACGCGAGAACATGGAACGGCAGCTGGAGAAGTGTCACGAAGCTCCGTTCTATACGCTCGGCCCCGTCGTGACCGACATCGCCCCCGGCTACGACCACATCACCAGTGCCATCGGCGCTGCACAGATTGCGTGGCTCGGCACGGCAATGCTCTGCTATGTCACCCCCAAGGAGCACCTCGCCCTGCCCAATAAGGAAGATGTACGCACCGGTGTCGTCGCCTACAAGATAGCAGCCCACGCTGCCGACCTTGCCAAGGGACATCCCGGCGCAATGGTACGCGACAACGCACTCTCCAAGGCACGCTTCGACTTCCGATGGCGCGACCAGTTCCACCTCTCGCTCGACCCCGAGCTCTCCCTTCAGTACTACGAGGAAGCCGGCCACACCGACGGCGAGTACTGCACGATGTGCGGACCGAACTTCTGTGCGGCAAAGCTGACCCACGACCTGAGAAAACTGGGCAAATGATGGATGAAATCCGTTACAACCGCCACATCATCCTCGAAGGCTTCGGTCGCGAGGGACAGGAGAAGCTCAGGCAGGGACGCGTCCTCATCGTCGGGGCAGGCGGATTGGGCAGTCCCGTCGCACTCTATCTGGCAGCCGCTGGCGTCGGCACGCTCGGCATCGTCGATGGCGACACGGTGAGCCTGGCCAACCTGCAGCGACAGGTGCTTCACACCACGCCGGACATAGGGCGCCTCAAGGTGGAGTCCGCTGCAGAGCACATCCATGCCCTCAATCCGGAGGTCCAAGTCGAGCAATATCCCTTCTTCCTCAGCGAAGACAACGCAAAGGAACTCATCGGGGGCTACGACTTCATCATCGATGGCAGCGACAATTTCGCCACGAAGTACCTCGTCTGCGATGCCTGCGTCATGCTCGGCAAGGCCTGCTCCATCGGGGGCATCAGCCGCTACTCCGGTCAGCTGACAACCCATGTCCCCGGTTCGGCATGCTACCGCTGCCTCTTCCCCGAACCGCCTGCCATGAAGGACGTGGAGACGTGCGCCACGGTCGGAGTGCTGGGCAGCATCGCAGGCATGCTCGGAACCGTGCAGGCCACCGAGTGCATCAAGTTCCTTGCCGGCATCGGTTCGCTCCTGACCGACACCCTTCTCTCCTTCGATTCGCGGACGATGGAATGGAACCGCCTCAGCTTCCAGAGGCACAACGACTGCCCACTCTGCGGCAGCCACCCGACCATTACCGAACTGAAGGAGTACGCATTTCAACCTTGCATAAAAAAATCAACAAAACAATCATGTTCTCAGACGAACTAAAGAATATCAGCTGGGAGGAGACGACAGAACGGATAGCACGGATGAAGGATGCAGACGTGCGGCGGGCACTGGCAAAGAGCCGGTGCGACGTCGGCGACTTCATGGCACTCCTCTCGCCTGCAGCAGAACCATACCTCGAGACGATGGCCCGGCTGTCGCGACACTATACGGAAGAAAGATTCGGGCGGACAATGTCGATGTTCATCCCGCTCTACATCACCAATGCATGCACCAACTCCTGCGTCTATTGCGGTTTCCATCGCGAAAACCCGATGGCACGCACCATCCTGACCCCCGAACAGATAGAAGACGAGTACCGTGCCATCAAGCAACTGGCTCCATTCGAGAACATCCTGCTCGTCACGGGCGAACATCCGGCAAAAGCCGGCGTGCCGTACCTGGCCAAGGCTATCAGCATTGCCAAGCGCTACTTCTCGAACATAAAGATTGAAGTGATGCCCCTGAAAGCCGAAGAGTACAAGGAATTGACGGAGTACGGGCTGAACGGAGTAATCTGCTTCCAGGAAACCTATCACCGCGAAAACTATAACATCTATCACCCAAGGGGCATGAAGTCGCGCTTCGAGTGGCGACTGGACGGCTTTGACCGCATGGGGCAGGCCGGCGTGCACTCCATCGGGATGGGCGTTCTCATCGGGCTGGAGAAGGAGTGGCGCACGGATGTCACGATGATGGCCTATCATCTGCGCTATTTGCAGAAGCACTACTGGCGCACGAAGTACAGCGTCAACTTCCCACGCATGCGCCCCGCACAGAACGAAGGTTTCCAGCCCAATTGTATCATGACGGACCGCGAGCTGGCACAGGCCACCTTCGCGATGCGCATCTTCGACCACGACGTCGATATCTCCTATTCGACCCGTGAGCCTGCATACATCCGCGACGGAATGTGCACGCTGGGCGTGACAACCATGTCGGCGGAATCGAAGGTCAATCCCGGCGGCTACCACACCTATCCGCAGGCACTCGAGCAGTTCACCGTCTCCGACGAGAGAACGGCGAAAGAGATAGACCGGCGGCTGAGGGAGCTGGGCCGCGAACCTGTATGGAAGGACTGGGATGCAGCATTCGACATGACATCACCGGGAACCGGATCGCAATCCACCTTTGGTGAGAATAAATGCTAACCTGTCCTGTGGAACTTTCTTTCCGATTTCTCATCCTCACCCTGCCCGACTTTTTCCAAGGGGAGACGGACATTGCGAACAGGCTCTTCGCCGACGGACTGCAGCGACTGCATCTGCGAAAACCGGAAGCTACAAAGGTGCAGACGGCAGAATGGATAGAACAGATTGAGCCGCAGTATCGCAGCCGTATCGTCGTGCATGACCATCACGATTTAGCCTGCCGGTACGGGCTGGGCGGCATTCACCTCAACAGCCGCAACACGGAAGTGCCGGAATGGTTCAGCAGGAAGGACTTCACGCTGTCCCGCTCGTGCCATACCATAGAAGAGACAGAACGGTATCATCCGACCTTCGACTATCTCTTCCTCAGTCCCATCTTCGACAGCATATCGAAACAAGGCTACAAGGCAGCCTTCCCGAGGGAAGAGCTGGCCGATGCCAAGGCTCGAGGACTGCTTGACAACGTCTTCGCCCTCGGCGGAGTGACCTTCGGGAATCTGCGTGAAGTGGTGGAAGACATGGGCTTTGCCGGCGGAGCAATAATGGGAGGATTCTGGAATGAACCCGTCCCGCTGCCCACTCTCGCGTGAGATAAGGGGAAATAACAACAGAAAAACAGTAACACGTAAATGATAACAGACATTATCTTTGACCTTGGCGGCGTATTGCTTGACCTCGACATGCAGGGGGTGGGAGCAGCTTGTAAACGTCTTGGCATCAATCCCGAACTGTTCTTTGTCAAGACGGATGCCGACAACAGCTCAACGGTCTGCAACGGCATCTCGGCAAGCAAAGCCATCACTGCCTATCAGGTGGGCGAGATGACGACAGACGAGTTCCTTTCGCTTGTATTGAGTCACTGCAACAAAGGCATAACGAGGGAAATGGTGGAAGAAGCTTGGAACTCCTGCATCGGAGAGATACCCCGATACAGGCTCGACCTAATAAAGGAACTGCGCAAGCAGGGCTACCACACGCACTTGCTCTCCAATACCAACGACCTGCATTGGGAGTTCATCCGTCGGCGATACCTTGAAGCCGAAGGCTACACCTGCTCCGACCTCTTCGACCACGTCCTCGTGTCCCACGAGATTCACTTGTCAAAACCTGACCCCGCGATATATCAGTACGCTGTCCAGCAGACCGGCAGACCGGCAAGTCAGTGCCTCTTCATTGACGATACGCTGGTTAATGTAGAGGCAGCCCGACGGGAAGGACTGAAAGGAGCTTGGCTTGACCTGCAGGGGAACGAAAGCCTGGAAGCTATACTTCGCGACTCTCTCTGCGAGGACGACAAATGAGATAAGCGTGTCCGCCACCGCTAACGAAGCCGGATGACGCGGATGCCGGTCTGGGAGGAATGCTTCTGCATGTACTCATACAGAGACATAGGTTCCAGCACGACCTTCTTGTGGATGCTGCTTGCATTGAGCAAGTGCAGCTTTCCGTCCTCGCCCCATACGGCGAAGCCTACATGACTGACGTCCAGCCCGGCCTTGTTGGTCGTGATAGCCAGAATGTCGCCATCATGAATGCAGCCAAGCACCTCGCGGCTGTCCCCCACCCTTTCCTTCGGTATGTACGCGACGGTGGCACCGGAGGCTCGTTTCTCCATGATG
The DNA here is from genome assembly GCA_902763865.1 of uncultured Bacteroidales bacterium. Classification (GTDB taxonomy): domain Bacteria; phylum Bacteroidota; class Bacteroidia; order Bacteroidales; family Bacteroidaceae; genus Physcousia. The sequence goes on from CACWTR010000011.1 coordinate 5,816, forward strand.
GCTATCAGGCGACGCTCGTCCATATCGGTCTTCAGCAGGGGATAGGAATTGGGGTGACTGCTCATGTAGTTCAAAGTGAGCTTCATCGGGACAGCAATGCTCTCGTCGGGCTTTATCTCGCAGAGCAGTCCTTGCCGGGTGCCCGACTGAATCCATTGGCTGAAGTAGTGATTGCGACTGCTGTAGCCGTCAATCTTCCCGTCCTGATACCTCAACGTCCGCAACCAGAAGAGGAAGTCCTTCCAGCTCTTGCTGCCGTGCATCGTCGTCAGGGACAGGGCACAGACATTCTCGACTAGCGTGGTGCAGTCCAGGCTCTGAAGGTTGATGGCAAGATGTTCGGCCTTGCCGTTGACCTCGAGCGTGTGCCCCACGTATGGAAGGCCCATGAGCTGCCTGGCGTAGAAAAGAGTCAAAGACTGGCTTTCTCCGTCCGCTGAACGTTGACCATTGGCCATTGACCATTGCCCGCCCTCCATCTTTCCCGTCTTGGCACCCTTTTCCAAGAGCGCAACGACACGAAGGCTGTCCTCACGGGAATAAGTGACAGGTTCTTCTCCAAACGCAAAGTCGATGGAGAATAATGAGAAGCAGAGTACGATGAGTAATCGCATGGTCGGGTGGTCAATGATTTACTCTTTAGGCAACTTCAGCAATGCCGTCACAGCAAAGGTGACCAGGCAGAATCCCATGACAGCGCAGAAGAACTGGCTGTAGCCCATTTGGTCCGACATCCAGCCGCTCACCATTCCCGGCAACATTACTCCGCCGAGATACTGGAAAGCCGTACAGAAGGAGAAGACGGATGTGCTGCGCTCGCCATGTGAAAAGCTGACAAGGTAGAGCGTGTAGGCCGTGAAGCCCAGGCCGTAGCCTGCCTGTTCGATGAAGACACAGGCGGCAATGAGCGGAAGGCTCTCTGACCCATAGATGCTCAAATAGACATAGACAATGTCGGGCAAGGTGATGCACAGGACGAGAGGCCAAAGCATGCGGCGAAGGCTGAACTTCGAGACAAGCCAGCCTCCGACAATGCCGCCGCCAAGCAAGCCGATGACACCCAGCGTGCCATAGACGAAGCCATACTGAACATCCGTCAGCGCCAGACCTCCCTCTTCGACAGAACGTTTCAGGAAAAGCGGCACAATCTTTGTGAGCAAACCTTCCGGCAAGCGGAACAACAGGATGAAGAGCAGGGCCGTAAGGAGGTGAGGCTTCGTAAAGAAGACACGAAGGGTTTGCCGGAAGTCGTCGAGGATAGAGAGTTTATTATTTTCTGTGGCCGGCTGTTCCACCTTGGGAAGCATCTTGGAATGATAGGCAAACAGCAGCACCATGAGTGCAGCGACAGCCAGGAACGTGATGCTCCACGACAAGGGAATGGCAAAGCCGCTCTCCTGCAGAAGGCCGGCAAGCATGACCAAACCACCTTGTCCCAGGACCATGCCGATGCGATAAAAGGTGTTGCGCAGGCCGACATACAGTTCCTGGTCGCGGTTATCCAAGCCGAGGATGTAGAAGCCGTCGGCAGAGATGTCGTGTGTGGCACTGCTGAAGGCAATGAGCATGAAGAGAGCCAGTGAGCATTGCAGCCAGAGGTCGGTAGGAAGTGTGAAGGCAAGAAGGGCAAGTGCCGCACCGATGAGCAGCTGCATGGCAAGAATCCACCAGCGTTTTGTCCGAAGGCCATCAACAATCGGGCTCCAGAGAGGTTTGATGACCCAGGGAAGACCCAACCAGCCCGTATAAAGCGTAATCTGTGTATCGGTAAGTCCCATCTCCTGATACAGGACAAGGGACATCAGCATGACAGCTGCGTATGGCAGCGACTCTCCGAGATAGAGCGTCGGAATCCAAGAGAGAGGTTTGTTCTTCATTTATTGTTTAATAATTTATCATATATTATTACCTGCTGTTGTGGACGATGCTGTAGCCGGCGAGGCGGTCGTAGCGGGCACCTTGCTCACGATAATAGACCAATACCTGATACTCGTTCTCCGTCTCGAAGAAGCTGCCCATCGTGCGAGCCGTGAGTGCGTCCTGCTGCACAAACTCGTAGCTGTAGTAGCCTTGCTTCAGCAGAAGGGCGGCATGGTATTCCCGGTTGACGTCGTCATACTCCATCTTGCAGTCTGGATTGAAGGTCTGTCCTGACCAGCGCCCGCTGACATAGACATCGCCGCCCGGCAGCCGTGGGCTTTGCAGGAAGAAGTGAACGACGATGTACTCGGCTGTCGTTGCATCGTCTATGTCATCAGCACTCCGCACCACATAGACGCCGTTCTGGTCCTCTGAATAGCTGTAGGCCCTGTCGGGCTGGACAGGAAACAGCGTGGCATGATAGTACGGCTCGAACCAATTTATTCGCTCTACCCCGACTGCTGTCCGGTGCACGTCGAGTATCTCGAAGCGATGGTATTCGTTGCCTCCCGGAAAGATGAGCTGACGGTTGTGAGTGAACTCTATCCCGTTTGACTTTCGTACGTTTGGCACGAGATTCTCTACCCTGCAGTCCCAGCGACGGTTCTGCATGACGACGACTTTAAGCTCACGCTGCGGGTCGAAGACAGAAAGCGAGCCATAACCGACGGAGAGCGTCATCTGCTGGTGGTCGCGATTGAAGTCGATGTCGGTGTTGCTGCTCAGTTGTGTGATGATGCCGGCTGAGTTCTCGTAGATACAGAAGCGGGCTTCGAGCACGGGCTGCTCTTCCTCTCGGTCGGCATCTTCCTCATAGATTCGCAGACGGTAGTTGCCGCTCAATCGGAGTCGCAGTTCCTTCTGGGGAATGCGTAGCCAATAGTGCGTATAAATCTGCGTTGTATTGAAGCTTTTCTGATAATCCTCAATAAGCTGGTCGTTGAGGCCTTCCAGGAAATCGCTCTCGAAGATGCCGTCCGTCGGTTCCCAATTCCAGTCGCAATGGTCAATGTGATAGACGTACCGTTTGTAGTTGTGGCTCATCTCGTCCCACTCGATGTCGATGTGCTGCCGTCCGCTAAGTGGCATGTATGGCGGCAGAGTCGGATCGTCGTTGACCGTGAGCGTGAGCGTCCGGACGTTAGGGTCGAAGATTTGTTGGACCTGAGCTTTCGACTGGAGCAAGGAGCAAGGGATGAGCACCAGGAAGAGAATACCTTTGAGAATGCCTCCCGTCGGGGATTCGGGCGTATCTTCGCCTTTCAGAACAGGCAACTGCCAATGGAACTTGACAGCCAAGATGCGAATAAGGATAACAATGAAGGCACTGAGCAAAGCACTGATTTCCACGCTGAGCCCCAGATGCAGACAGACAACATACGCGACACCTCCACAGGCACAGGCAAGGGCATAGATTTCGCTGCGGAAGATGAGGGGCACATCGTTCATCAGGACGTCGCGGATAATACCGCCGCCCGCTCCGGTGACTGCACCCATCGTAATGGCTACCCAGAAGGGATGCCCGAGGGCAAGCGTCTTCTCGATTCCTATGACGTTGAAGAGGGCCAGACCGATGGTGTCGAATATGAACCAGGTGTAGTTGTGGTGAATGATGTATTTACCGAAGAGACTCACGGCAAGCACAGCCAAGGCACAGCAGACAAAGTAGCTGCCATTAGTCATCCAGAATGGATTCACGCCAAGCATGAGGTCGCGAATGGTTCCGCCACCTATAGCAGTTGCCATGCCGACTATCCAGGCACCGAAGATGTCGAAATGTTTCGTACTGGACAGGCGTACACCGGAGATTGCAAAGGCAAAAGTGCCGATGAATTCGATGATGACAAACGTGACGGGCAGCCGGAGCGTATCGCCCATGTCCTGCAGGAAATCCAGCAACATAGACCTGACAGAGAAGTTTACTTTATTCTATTCGACGAGACCGACCTTTGTCCATTTGTCCAGCAGAGCCTGGGCGTCGTGCTTTGCAGTCTTCTCATCTACTTCATACTCTTTGCACAACAGCGAGGCCAGGTCATCGGCTGTGAAGTCCTTGTCTGCTATCTTCTTCCAAAGGAAGGTGGCTGACTCGTTGAGACTAATGACTTTGTTGAAGTCGATGTTCTCTTTGCCATAAGCTACGATGATGTGCTCGCCGCATACTTCGCGGAGCTCAAAACCTTTCTTTACTTTCATACTATTGCTTTATAAATGAATAACAAATATCTCCTGACCGGACGCAGCCTGCGCCACAAACGAATGCGACGGACCAACCTTGGGTCGTCGGCTGGAATGGTACGACGAGGACGGATGTATTGCGTCACGACACCGCTCACGTCCTGTTCCCGACAATGCTCCACTCCCCGCACGTTGCCATCGCCTTGCAGCGTGAGCCGGTCTCCCTCTTTTTCGATGATACGATGCAGGACGTAGTGCCCGGGGGCAATCTGGGCGAGGACGGCATCTCCAACGTGGTAGGTGTCTCTTTTCTCAAGGAAGACACGGTCTCGAGTATGCTCGATGAAAGGCCGCATACTATATCCCTTCACGTAGATGGCATAGGGTTTGCCTTCCCTGAGCATCTGCGACACTTCGCCCAGCCAGGCATCGTTGGGCAGCTCATGACGGGGCTGAACAGAAACGATGCCATTGCGCTTGCGGTAATGACGGCGCAGGGGAGTCAGCACCAGGCTTGTCAGTCTTTTTATGAATGTCTTGAGCTTGTCTTTCATCCCTATTCGGTTTCAGTCTCTACACATGACTCTTCCTTGCCACCGTGTCGTGGCAAAGGATTGCGGCTTCGGCATTGGGCAGGCATCCCAATTCATACATTCCGACCAGACGGATGAGCTCGCTGATGCCGTCGCAAACGCCGTTATAGACGCGCTTGTCCCATTTCATATTGCTCATTGCAGGCAACAGGTTACAGAATGCCTCTACGGTCCGATACCTGCGGATGGTGTTCTCCGGACGTTGCTGGATGCGGACGATGGCACCAACAGGAGCTTTGATGTTGCGGTAGCATGGTGTCTTTCCGCTCCAGGGACTGCCATAGACAAAAGCTTGTCCGTCAATGATACGTACTATGGGATTGTCGTCGTTCATGAGGTCACAACCGGGGATATTGTCGTACCAGAGTCGCGTGTGAGTGCTCTTGCCCGTTCCGCTGGGAGCTGTCATCAAGTAGCCCCAGCCATCACATCTGATGACGGATGCATGCATAAGCATCGTCCCCAAGCAGGCGGCAGAAAAGGCATAGGCCATCATCAGAGCGTTGTTCAGGCCGTAGTTGCGCTGTGCCCACGTTGTTCCGAAGAGAGAGACCTGGCAGGCAGAGAAGTCTGCATTGCTGCGCATTCTGCTGCAAAGCACTCCCTGAACGTCCTCGATGGAATAATAGTAACCGCCGTCGGCCAAGCGATAGACTCCATGATTGCACCCGCCACAGTCGAACTGTCCAATCTCTTCACCGCTTTCCGGCCATTCAAGATGGTCATCGACGGTCAGCGTGAAAAGCAAGTCATCCGGTTTCTCGTCCAGACGGAAAGGTGCAAACGAAGGGATGAGCGCATCATCGTTTTCCTTATCGGCGAAACAGACAGCCAGGGCATGCTCCCCGACCCTATAATAAAACGTCTGCCCCATCATTTCTTTTTCTTGAGTTGCTTTTTGGTTGGTTCGACGCCCTCGTATAGTGTCTGTTCGATGTACTCTTCGGGATGGAATCGGAATTGGCTCTGGTCAACCAGCACTATGCGGAACTCTTTCCCTTGAGAGTAACGCTTGTGCAGGGAGAGGTATTTCCGCTCCATCTTCTTCCGGCTCTTACTGAAAAAGACTGCCGGCACGTAGGGACCGCTTCCTTTGTTTGACTCCTCAAGGTATCGGCGCAACTGCAGTGAATAGAGCTGACGATCCATCAGGAATTTATTCTTCTTCTCGACCGTGAGGCCCTTCACAAGGTGCATGTCGGTGATGAATACAGCCGAGTCGCGCATCGAGAAGGCAACTCCAATCATGTACAGGTCCTTCTGCTTGACCTTTACTTTCTTCGCTTCGACTGGCGCAACGAAAACAAGGAAGAGCAGGCTAAGGCACACTATAGTCTTTTGAAGGTAGATGTTCATTTTAATTATGTTGTCTCTGAATTTGCGTGCAAAGGTACGACATTTATCCTAAACATGAAAGGAAATGTGGATTATTCTCTAATCCTTCATCTCCATAAAGTGTTTCGTTATCTGGCGGAAGAGATGGTTGCGGGTGTTGCCGCCATAGATGCCGTGGTTCCTGTTGGTGTAGGTTAGCTCACGGAAATCCTTGTCGGCTTGGACGAGGGCTTCAGTGTATTCAGCAGCGTTGCGGAAGTGGACGTTGTCATCAGCCATACCATGAATAAGGAGCAGCTTGCCGCTGAGTTTTGAGGCACGGCTGATGGGGCAAACATCGTAGCCGTCGCCGTTCTCGCCCGGCGTGCGCATGAAGCGCTCTGTATAGATGCTGTCATAGTAGCGCCAACTGGTGGGGGCTGCAACGGCTACGCCGGCGGCAAAGACGGGACGTCCCTCGCTCATGCTCATCAGGGTATTGAAGCCACCGTAGCTCCAGCCCCAAATGGCGATACGATTCTTATCAACGTATGGTTGCTGGCCGAGCCAGATGGCTGCTTCCACTTGGTCGTGGCTCTCCAATTGTCCGAGTTTAAGATAAGTGCACTGCTCGAAGTCGCGGCCTCGTCCGCCTGTTCCCCGCCCATCGACGCAGACGCAGATGAAGCCTTCCTGTGCCAGGTACTGCTCGTAGAGGCAACCTCCCATGTTGCCTGCACTCCAGCTGTCTATCACCTGCTGGCTGCCCGGGCCGCTGTACTGGTGCATGACGACGGGGTATTGCTTGCTTTGGTTGAAGTCGGGGGGCAGGACCATGAAACCATTGAGCTGTATGCCGTCGGCTGTTGTGAAAGAGAAGAACTTGCGTTCTCCGAGGTGAAGAGACGCCAGTTTCTGTCGGAGGGCTGAATTGTCCTCCAGAGTCTTGAGTGTCTTGCCCGAAGCATCGCAAAGCGTGGTAACGGTCGGTGTGTTCAAGTCGCTCCAAGTATTCATGAAGTAGCGGAAGCCGTTGCTGAAGATGGCACTGTTCCATCCTGTCTGGGAGGTGCTAAGCCGAGTCATTTTCCCCTTGCTGTCGCTCTTATAGACACTCTGCCGGAGAGGACTTTCCTGGTTGCTTGCGTAGTAGGTCGTGCCGCTCTTGCTGTCATAGCCATAGAAGGCTTTGACTTCGAAGTTGCCGTTGGTAAGCTGTCGGCGAAGTGTTCCGTTTAAGTCATAGAGGTATAGGTGCTTGTAGCCGCTTCGTTCACTCATCAGTACAAAGCCGTCAGATGTTAGCTTGAAGGACTTCAGCATCTCCTCCGGCACATAGCATTCAGCCTGTTCCCGGACGATGACTCGGCATTCCGTGCTTCTGGGATTGGCAAGGTAGATGTCGAGTTGGTTCTGGTGTCGGTTGAGGGTGAGGATGAGCATCTTCTCGGCATCGTTTTGGGAGAAGAAGATGCGTGGCACATAGCCGTCTGCAGGGATGGGCAGTTGCATCTTGCGTATGGCTCGGCTCTTGATGTCGAAAGTGTGGACGCTGACAACGCTGTTGCGTGCTCCGGCTATGGGGTACTTGTAGTCATAGGAACCGGGGTAGTCGGCATAGTCTTTCTTTTCGGGACTCATGCCTTTATACCAAGGGAAGCTGAACATCGGCACTTGCGTCTCGTCGTAGCGAATCCAGGCCAGCATTGTGCCGTCGGCATTGAAGTCGAAGGCACGGGCAAAGGAGAACTCCTCTTCGTTCACCCAATCGGGCTTTCCGTTGATGATTTTATTGAACTCGCCATCTTTCGTCACCTGGCTCTCGCTGTTGTTGAAGAGGAGCTTGACGAGGAACAGGTTGCCGTCGCGGACGAATGCCACCATGTTGCCGTCGCGACTCCAGAGCGGCTGTTCCTGAGGGCCACCTTCACTCAGGTGAGCCAATGTCCGGTTCTTTACATTATATATATAGTACTCTGCCGTCCGGCTGTGGCGGTAGATGCCACGTGTCTGTGTCTGCACAAGGATGTTCTTCTCGTCGGGGCTCATCTGGTAGCCGTCGATTCGGTCCAGTTTGACACGATTCTTGATGTTATCGACGTCGAAGAGCACGCCAGTCTCTTCGCCTGTGCGGAAGTTGTGGCAGACTATCTGTTTGCCATCGCGCGACAGCTGGCTATAGCTCTCTCCGTCGAGCAGAGGTGTCACGCCATAGATGCCTCGGGCGGAGTAGGCACCGCTTGTAAGGTCGCCAATCGTCAGGCGATTGGCTGCTGACAATGCAATGAAACTGGCGCACAGAAGCGTCAGAAGGGATAGGGTTCGTCTCATCATTTCGTTTAGGTATTTCAATTCCGATACAAAATTACGAAGAAGGCGGCAAAAAGCCAAAAGAATAACACACTTTAGGCAAATAATTCACGATTCTTCACACATCATTGCCTATTTTTTTGTATCTTTGCACCCGATTGGGGTGCAGAAAGCCTCAAATGCAAAACAAGTTAAGATGGAAAACAACTATCCGTTCATAAGCATGCTGCGCAAGTATGTAAGCAGCAGTGTTCTGCTGGTCATAGCGACAGTAGCAGCGATTATCATTGCCAACAGTCCCTGGGGCGACTTCTACCGCAAGTTCTGGGAGATGCCTGTCCATTTGAGTCTTGGCGACTTCAATGTCTTCAGCCACCACGGACGTGCCATGACCCTCGGTGAGTTCATCAACGACTACCTGATGGCCATCTTCTTCCTCAGTGTCGGCCTGGAGATAAAGCGCGAGATTCTCGTCGGTGAATTGTCGAGCATAAAGAAAGCCCTGGCCCCTATCATCGGGGCGTGCGGCGGTATGATTCTGCCGATAGTGGTCTTCTTCCTGGTTTGCCCGAAGGACCCCGACATGGAGCGCGGCATGGCTATCCCTATGGCTACCGACATCGCCTTCTCCCTTGGTTGCCTGAGCATTTTCAGCAAACGCTGTCCTGCCAGCCTGAAGATATTCCTTGCCGCCCTTGCCGTGGCCGACGACCTGGGCGGAATCATCGTCATCGCCATCCGCTATACGGAGCATCTGAATCTCTGGTTCCTGCTCTTCTCCGCATTGCTTGTCGTAGTGCTTTGCATAGGCAATCTGACCGGAATACGCACCAAGGCATTCTATTTCAACACGGGATTCCTGCTCTGGTACTGCATGCTGGGCAGCGGCATACATGCCACCATCGCCGGTGTCGTGCTGGCCTTCTGCGTGCCGGCCAACATACCGAAAGGCACTAAATTCTACATCGAGCGCATACGCCACAAGCTGGGACATTTCTCCGAGACCATCGTCACCCGTGCAGACCGCAAGAAGCACTTCATCCTTTCCGACGAGGAGATTGCACTGCTTAAGAGTGTGGAATCGGACAGCGACTATCTCATCAGCCCCCTGCAGGACATGGAGGACGTACTGAAAATGTCCGTCAACTATCACATCATCCCGCTCTTTGCATTCGCGAATGCCGGCGTGAACCTCGATGGGATGGACTTGTCGAACCTCTTCTCCGGAGTGGGACTTGCCGTCTTCCTCGGTCTCCTGATCGGTAAGTTCTGCGGCGTACTGAGCTTCTCATGGATAGGCATCCGCTTAGGCATCATTCAGATGCCGCAGCATGCCAACTGGAAGTCCTTCGCAAGTATCTGCATGCTTTGCGGCATCGGCTTTACGGTAAGCATGTTCATGGCCACCTTGAGCTACCCGGGAGCCGAACACGCAGACTACCTCAACGATGCCAAGCTCGGCATCCTTTGCGGTACAATAGCCAGTGCCATTGTTGGTTGCCTGCTGCTCAACCACTATCTACCCTCCGAACAAGAGATGGCTGCCCTTCGAGCCGAAGCAGAAAATGCCTCTGTCAAGCAATGACAGGGGCACTTTTCTATATGTCATAATTCCCGAGACTGCACGATGTATTCGTTGCTTCATCGCGATGGAGCAATTGCACATACATGTATGTGCAATTGCTTTATGACGATGAAGCAATCAACACGTCGTGACTACTCTGCTTCCCCGGCAAGGATTCCTTCTCTGTCTTCACGCCATAGTCTCTCCCCTCCGGACATGTCATCATGCCACGGCACACGGCAGTCTGTCCTCCTGCGAACAGATGTGCCGCAAAGGTGTGTCTTGACTCAGAATTCCAGATCTGCCCAGTGCGGATTGTGGTCAGACAGCATTGCCTTGGGATTGGGAACTTCGATGTGGGAATGTTTGACCCGGATGGTCGGGGTAATGAAAATGAAGTCTATCTTCTCGCATTCAAGTGGCGGAATGCGACAGAAGTTGTGGAAAGTGTAGGCCGTACCGGTGTGATTAGGGGTCATGTGGTAAGCATCCAGGAATTTGCATTTTAACGGTTTCCCGTTCAGTGTCTGCGCACTGGTCATCGTCTCGTAGGCTTCGTCGTCCTCCGTCACGTTGAAGTCTCCTGTCACTACTGCCGGCTGCTCGCCTACAATCTCTTGTATCTTCTTCATTATGAGTTTGGCGCTCTCGCGGCGAGCCGTCACACCGACGTGGTCGAAGTGAGTATTGACGGCCATGAAAATTTTGCCCGAAGCCTTGTCGCGGAGTTTTGCATAGCTGGCAATGCGTTCCAGTGCGGCATCCCACCCCACCGAGCCGGGCACGTCGGGGGTCTCGCTCAGCCAGAAGTTGCCTTTCTCCAGCACATCGAACTTCTCCTTGAGGAAGAAGACAGGGCTGTACTCGCCCTTCGTTGCGCCATCCGTGCGCCCAACGCCGACGTAGTCGTAGTCCGGCAATCTGTTGAGCAAATCCTTTAGCTGAGAATGGAGAACTTCCTGAAGGCCAATAATGTCAATGTGGTTCCTGGAGATATAGTCAGCCACGCGGTCTCGTCGGACGCTCCATCCGTAGCCGGCCTTTTCATCGCCATCGTTCTGCAGGCGGATATTGAAAGTACCCCAACGGATTCGGGCCACGCCATCAGTTTTCTGACAGGAGCAAGACAGGGAAAACAGGAGAAGAACAAGCAGTAAGGGCAGTCGTGATTTCATGTGTTTATTCGTTTGTTTTGGGCAAAGGTACAAAGATTTTCTTTATTATTGACGTTTATTTCCTAATTTTATTGTAAATTTGCATTCGAAAACATAAAAAGCATATCGTAGATGAACAAAGTCATGTTGATAGGCAACGTCGGCAAGGAACCAGAGGTGAAATACATTGACCGCGGTGTCTGCGTGGCAAGTCTCGTGCTGGCAACCACCGAGCGCGGCTACAAACTGCAGAACGGCACCGAAGTGCCGGAACGTACCGAATGGCACAACGTCGTGCTGTGGCGCGGACTTGCCGAAGTGGTAGAGAAATACGTGCACAAAGGCGACAAGCTCTTCATCGAGGGACAAATACACTCGCGCAACTACGATGACCGCAACGGCATCAAACACTACGTCACAGAGATTTGGGCCGAATCGCTCGAGATGCTGACACCGAAGACTAAAAACGAAGAGCAAGGAGAATAAATGAAGAGTGAGGAAATAGCTACTACCCTTCAATGGCTGACTTCGGAAGTAAGCATCCAGCCACCCACCCTCGGCGTATGGATAGCATTCGCCATCGTACTGGTCCTACTGCTTTGCTCGGGCTTCGTCTCTGCCAGTGAGATTGCATTCTTCAGCCTGAATCCTACCGACAGAAGCACCATCGACGAAGAGAAGCACCCTGCCGACAGGAAGGTGGCCGCCTTGCTGGACGACAGCGAGCGGCTGCTTGCCACAATCCTCATCAGCAACAACTTGGTGAATGTGGCCGTCATCATCATCCTCAACTTCTGCTTTGTCAAGACCATCGACTTCGGACAGGCAAAGTGGCTGGAGTTTATTGTAATGACGGTGCTGCTCACCTTCCTGCTGTTGCTCTTCGGCGAAATCATCCCCAAGATTTACAGCGCACAGCATGCACTTGCCTTCTGCCGTTTTGCAGCCCCCAAGCTCCAGGCCCTGACCAAATTGTTCTGGCCCCTGAGCTGGCTGCTCATCCGCAGCAAAGTCATCACCAGACGGTTCACCAGCACCGAGGCTGAGATGCTGACCGTAGATGACCTGGAAAAGGCAATGGAGCTCACCGACAAGAAGGACATCGCCGAAGAAAGCAGCATGCTCAAAGGCATCATCCGCTTCGGAGGAGAGATGGCAAAGGAAATCATGACGAGCCGCGTCGATATCGTCGATCTGGACATACGTGCATCCTTCAGCGATGTCATCGCCTGCATCGTGGCAAACAACTACAGCCGCATCCCCGTCTATCAGGACACGCAGGACAACATCAAGGGAGTACTCTACATCAAGGACCTGCTGCCCCACCTCGGCAAACCGCAGGGATTCCGTTGGCAGACGCTTATCCGCCCCGCTTACTTCGTGCCGGAGACGAAGATGGTTGACGACCTGCTGCGCGACTTTCAGGCTAACAAAGTGCACATCGCCATCGTCGTGGATGAGTTCGGAGGCACAAGCGGCATCGTCACTATGGAAGACATTCTGGAGGAAATCGTCGGGGAAATAAACGACGAATACGACGACGAAGAGAAGCCCTACCAGCGCCTCAACCAGAACACCTATATCTTCGAGGCCAAGACACTCATCACGGACTTTACAAAGATACTGGGCCTCGACGATGGATACTTCGAGACCGTAGAAGGAGAAGCCGAGACACTGGCTGGCTTGTTGCTCGAAATAAAAGGAGAATTCCCGACACAGGGAGAGCGCATCGAGTCGGGGCGCATCTCCTTCGACGTCATGGAAGTTGACCAGCGACGAATTGTCAAGGTCAAAGTCATTGTCCACAACGAAGGCTGACACTCGAAGCTGTCCTCTCTGCCTACTGTATCTTAATCCTTCTGAAAAGGAACCGCAGAAGGAAATCCGGCATCAACGGGCAAAGCGCAACGACAAGCCGGTTCGACAAGCCGGGGATGACCGTTGCCTTACGCCTGAACATTGTCCTCAGGGCAAGCCGTGTAGCCTTTTCCGGCGAAATCAGGAATCCCGACAGCAAAAGCAATTTACGCATCCGCATGAAGGGAAGTCCCCGCAACAAAGGTGTATCAACAGCTCCAAAGATAGCCGTAGTGACGCTGACAGACTTGTCAGCACATTCTATGCGCAAAGCCCGGGAATAGCCTTTCACAAACCGCTTCGTACACCCGTAGATGCCAATGACGGGCCAATCCATCCAGGCCGATATGGAAGAGACATTCAAGATGTAGCCTGCACCTCGCTTTTCCATGAGCGGAATCAACCCTCTGCAGAGCAGCAAGGGAGTCGTACAATGCAAAGCGATGATACGTTGAAGCCTTTCAGCCTCCGTCTCTGCAATCGGAATAGTAATGAGCATTCCTGCATTGTTGACAAGTATCTCCACTTTCCATCCCTTCTCCTTGCACAAATCAACTATCCGCCTTGCCGACGAAGGCTCAGAAAGGTCAGCACACAACGTCGGAGCCGGGACATCGAAGTCACGGGAAATCGTGCAGGAAAGTTCCTGTAAGGCTTCCTCTTTAATATCAACCAAGAGGACCGCATATCCTTTTTCAGCTAACTGAATGGCATAGCACCGCCCCATCCCGGAAGCAGCCCCTGTCACGATGGCAAACGTATGTGTCTCCATAATTATTCTGCTCGATTAACGACGCAAAAGTACGATATTTCACGCTCACACACAAGTATAACTCTTCTTTTTTCGACGATTGTCTTCGCCAAGCGTTAAGTTACGCCTTGAAATAGGTAAAGAAATTTGGCGTTTTGCATTTTATTTCGTACCTTTGTGCCAAAATTTACGAAGTAAACCTACAAGGTTTATCCTATTTACAAACTTAACTCAATGGAAGACCAAGAAAGAATAATCAAAGTTGACATCCAGCAGGAAATGAAGAAGAGCTACATCGACTACTCGATGTCGGTCATTGTGGCTCGCGCCCTGCCTGACGTAAGAGACGGATTCAAGCCCGTTCACCGCCGTATCCTCTATGGCATGCGCGAACTGGGCAATTTCCATCGCAATCCTTACAAGAAGTGTGCACGTATCGTGGGCGAAGTGCTCGGCAAGTACCACCCACACGGCGACAGCTCCGTATATATGGCTCTGGTACGCATGGCCCAGGAGTGGGCAATGCGATACACACTGGTGGACGGACAAGGCAACTTCGGCAGTATCGACGGCGACAGCCCCGCTGCCATGCGATATACCGAGGCGCGACTCAGCCTGATGGGTGAGGCCATGATGGATGACCTGGAGAAAGAAACAGTCGATATGACCAACAACTTCGACGACACGCTTCAGGAGCCCACCGTCATGCCCACAAAGATACCCAACCTGCTCGTCAACGGCGCAACTGGTATTGCCGTAGGTATGGCTACCAACATACCCACCCACAACCTCGGCGAAGTTATCGATGCATGCGTGGCATACGTCGATAACAACGAACTCACGACCGACGACCTCATGCACTACGTGAAAGGTCCCGACTTCCCCACCGGAGCATACATCATGGGCATGCAGGGAATTCGCGATGCCTACGAGACCGGACGCGGACGCATCGTGCTTCGTGCAAAAGCCGAGATAGAGAACGGCGACACACACGACAAGATTGTCGTCAGCGAAATACCCTACGGCGTCAACAAGCAGCAGCTCATTGAATACATTGCACAGCTTGTTGGCGAAAAGAAGATAGAAGGCATCAGCAACGTCAACGACGAGAGCGACAGCGAAGGCATGCGCATTGTAGTAGATCTGAAGCGCGATGCCAATGCACGCGTCGTGCTGAACAAGCTCTTCAAGATGACACCTCTCCAGACGAGCTTCAGCGTCAACAGCATTGCCCTGGTCAAGGGACGCCCACAGCTTCTCACCCTCAGGGATTTCATCAGCAACTTTGTCGAGCACCGGCACGACGTAACCATCCGGCGCACGAAGTACGACCTGCGCAAGGCAGAGGAAAGGGCCCACATCCTGAAAGGTCTCATCATTGCAAGCGACAACATCAACGAGGTGGTCGATATCATCAAAAAAAGCAAGACTCCCGTCGATGCCCAACGAGCCTTGGAAGCTCGCTTTGCCCTCGACGAGCTGCAGAGCAAGGCCATCGTGGATATGCGCCTCGGTCAGCTTACCGGCCTCAATCAGGAGAAGTTGCATGGCGAGTACGACGACCTGATGGAAAAGATAAAGTATTACAACCAGATACTGACCGACGACCTGCTGTGCCGCAAAGTCATGAAGGACGAGCTGCTCGAAATCAAGGCACAGTATGGTGACGAGCGTCGCACGGAGATACTGCCCAGTGCCGAGGAATTCAATGCTGAGGACTTCTATGCCGATGACGAAGTGGTCATCACGATGAGCCACATGGGATACATCAAGCGCATTCCCCTTGACGAATTCAAGGCACAGGGACGCGGCGGCATCGGCGTGAAGGCAAGCTCTACGCGCGACAACGATTTCATCGAGAAGATTTATCCTGCCACGATGCACAACACGATGCTCTTCTTCACCGACCGCGGACGTTGCTACTGGCTCAAGGTCTATGATATTCCCGACGGCAACAAGCAGGGCAAGGGACGTGCCATACAGAACATGCTCAACATCGAGCCCGGCGATGCCGTCCGCGCATGCCTCTGCATCCGCAAGCTCGGCGACCCGGACTTCTGCCAGAGCCACTACGTTGTCTTCTGCACAAAGAAAGGAATCATCAAGAAGACGGAGCTTTCGAATTACAGTCGCATCCGCACCAACGGCATCAATGCCATCAATATCCGCGAAGACGACCAAGTGATTGGCGTAGAGCTCACCAACGGCAACGACGAAATCATCATAGCCAATGCAGGCGGCAGGGCCGTCCGCTTCGACGAGTCGCAAGTCCGTCCGATGGGCCGCACCGCAACCGGCGTACAGAGCATCATCCTCGATGATGACCCGCGCGATGCTGTTGTCGGCATGTGCATCATCAACGATGCCGAGTCCGAAAGCATCATGGTGCTCAGCGAGAACGGCTTTGGCAAACGCACCGACGTGGAGGAATACCGCAAGACAAGCCGCCACGCCAAGGGAGTGAAGACACTTGCCATTACCGAGAAGACGGGCTACCTCGTCGCCATCACCGTCGTGAAGGACGAGGACGACCTCATGATCATCAACAAGAGCGGAACGACTATACGCCTCCACGCTGATGCCATCAAGGAGACAAAGAACCGCGTGACACAAGGCACCAAGGTCATCGAACTGAAGAAGCGCAACGACGTCATCAGTCACCTCAGTGTCGTTCCCCGTGCCGAGGAAGAGCCGGAGGCTACTGCCGAAGACGAGGCTAACGTGACAGGCGAACAGCCGCAAAGCGAAGAATAAAGTGACCATATAGAAGTATAATATAACAAAGTAAAAAGATGAAAAAGACATTTATTCTGATGGCACTGCTCCTTAGCGTGGGTACCATCATGGGACAGGTTGACAAGGCTGCCCTCAAACTTGCCCAGAAAGAGGCAAAGGCACAAATGAACGAGGCACAGAAAATCAGTGCAGCCATTACTGCCAAGATAAATGAGAAGGCTGCCACCGACGACGAAATCATAACCGAATGCAAGAAGGGACAAGCGCTCATCCGCAAAGCCATCAAGAGCGGTGCAATTGCCGAAAACAAGCTGGGCGATGCCTACAAAATCAGCGCCGACATGGCTAACTACATCAACACGGCTATTCTGAATAAGACAGAGAACAAGGAACCTTTTGACACGGCATTCTTCTTCTCTAACCTCAAGACGCTGACTTCCGCACTGCAAGGCGAAATCAAGCACACGAAGATCACGACAGGCGAAGCCGGTAACGAGAACTACATCAAAGGCCGCAAGTTCAACCTGGCACAGTGCGGAAACTTCTATCTCTATGCAGCTCAGATCAACGGCGAAGGAAAGCTGTACGACAAGGCGCTCGAAGCCTTCGACATCGCCCTGAACTACGCAAAGATTTATCCCGAAGTGGCCGGCCAGCTCAAGTTCAGCATTCCCGAAGACAAAATTGCCTTCCATGCCTTCCACCTCGCTCACGACGCCAAGAACTACGAGAAGATGAGCGAGCTCTACGACAAGGCTGTCCAGTATGCCGAGGGTGCAGACGTCACCAAGCAGGTCAACCTGGAGTCATACCGCGAGCGCGGCGACACCGCAGCCTGGGCAAGCCATGTACGCGAGATGACCCTGAAAGAGCCCAAGACAAACGAGACCTACATCCAGATGCTCATTGCCTACTATATCAATGCCGACAAGAAAGCCGGTCCGGAGAGCAATCTCATGATGAAGTACGTTGATGACATCATCGCCGTTGACCCCAACATCCTCATGGCTAACTACGGCAAGGCATACAAGCTCTTCGAAACCGAGAAGTACGACGAAGCACTCGCTGCATACAAGAGATGCACAGAAATCAAGCCCGACTACTACGACGCCTGGTATCAGTGCGGCCTCTGCAAATACCGTCAGGCACTTGCCAAGAATGCCACGGTCAGCAGCATCAAGAACCAGACACTCGCCAAGCAGACGCTTGAAATAACGAAGAAGCTCTTCGGAGAAGCCATTCCCTTCTTCGAGAAAGCACGTGAATGTGCTCCGGACGAACCGCAGAAGTGGGCCTTCGAGCTTCGCCAGTGCTACTCCGTAACAGGACAGGCAGAGAAAGCCGCCGAGATGGACAAGCTGCTTTAACTTGTCGTCAAGTCAGTAACACCGTGATAATACCCGAGTACTACCACGGTGTAACTCCAGTACCACCGCGGGAAAACTCCAGTACCACCGCGGTGGTACTGAGAAATCGACGTTACCGTAAGGGAATGTCAAAACATATAAACAACTCAATCAAAATACAGAATAGAATAGTGTTTCATTATTTCCCCATAAGAATAAAAGGATGTAGTGGAATCCTCTTCCTGTTGCTTCTGCTCCTTGCTGTGCCCGGTACGGGACTGTCAAAAGAGAAAAAGGAAAAGAAGCCCAAGATAGAAAAGCTCTCCACTCTCCAGAAGAATGCAAGGATGGCCCTGAAGAACCAGAGCGGTCAGGAAGGAGCACGGACTGCTCTGATGGGGGCACTGAACCGTCCTGAACTGAAGAACAGGCAGCGAGCTGACATACATTATACATTAGCGTTGCTCGACGAGTCCATCAACGGCATTGAGAACCAAAAGGCATATCTCAAGCAACCCTACGACACAGCCAAGTTCTTCAACAAGCTGAAAGACATGTACGGACAGTTGCGCCTCTGCGACAGCGTGGACCTCATACCCGACAGCAAGGGAAAGGTACATGCCACGATGCAGCGGAAGACCAGGGCCTTGCGTCTCAAACATCGCCGTAACATATATGGCGGCGGAAAGTTCTTCCTCGCCAAGTCCAACTATACTGCGGCCTACCCCTTCTTCGACCTTTACTGCACGTTCAAGCCGCAGGCAACCGCAGGCAGCAGAAGTCAAGAAAAGGCCGACACGCTCTATCCTCAGGCGGTACTTTGGGCCACACTGTCGTCGTTCCTCGGCGAAAACTATCAAGGCACTATCAAGCACATCGATAATGCCATCGCCACAGCCAACTCCGAGAATGCTGCAATCCTGCAGGAGTACAAGGTACGCTCCTTTGCAAAGCTGCAGAACGACAGCGCATGGGTTTCCGCGCTGAAGCAAGGAGTGCAGAGCTACCCTCAGCACGACTACTTCTTTGTCCAGTTGGCCGACTGGTATCACGAACAAGGAAACTTTGAAGGGGAGAAGCAACTGGCTGACATGCTCATCAAGCGTATAGGCGGCAAGGCTATACACTACTATGCAAAGTCAAAGAGCTTTCTTTCCGAAGAGAAATACGAGGAATGCATAGCCTGTGCCGACAGCGCGATTGCCCTTCAGAATGACTTTGCCGATGCCTATTACAACAAAGGCATTGCATACCTGAATATGGCGGTCAATGCACATGAAGCAAGTTGCAAGGACGTCAGGGACCCTCAATATGCCATAGACAAGAAAAAGACGCAGGACCTCTACAGAAAGGCAAGGCCCTGCATGGAAACGGTACGACGGCTCCTGCCCGAGAAAATGGACAAATGGGCAACACCGCTCTATCGTATCTATCTCAACCTCAACCTCGGGGAAGAGTTCGTCGAGATTGACCGGCTTCTGAACCTAAAACCTAAGAAGTAAAGCAAGACGCATCCATTAGCGACACGCGGAAACACATATTAAAGCCTACAAAATTATGCTGACAGACGACAAACGTTTATATGTAGCACACGGTCAGAACGGACCGATATGTCTATGTGGCAAGATGGCGAACCGACACGGCCTGATTGCCGGAGCTACAGGAACAGGAAAGACAGTGACACTGCAGGTGCTGGCCGAAACCTTCTCACAGGCTGGCGTCCCCTGCTTCATGGCAGACATGAAGGGCGACCTCTCGGGCATCAGTCAGACCGGACAGATGACGTCGTTCATCGAGAAGCGCTGCAACGAGTTCGGCATAGAGAATCCCCGGTTTGGCGGAAGTCCCGTGTGTTTCTATGACGTCTTTGGCGAACAAGGGCACCCGATGCGGACCACCATCTCCAACATGGGACCGGAGCTGATGTCACGTCTTTTGGAACTCAACGACGTACAGGCCGGCGTGATGACCATCCTTTTCAAAGTGGCAGACGAAAGGGGATTGCTCCTGCTCGACCTGAAAGACCTCCGTGCCATGTTAGGTTACATTGCCGACCACGCCTCGGAGCTGACGAAGAAGTACGGCAACGTGTCGGGCGCCAGTGTGGGAGCCATCCAGCG
Organism: uncultured Bacteroidales bacterium; assembly: GCA_902763865.1. Classification (GTDB taxonomy): domain Bacteria; phylum Bacteroidota; class Bacteroidia; order Bacteroidales; family Bacteroidaceae; genus Physcousia. The sequence goes on from CACWTR010000011.1 coordinate 25,659, forward strand.
GGCACTCCTCAGCCTGGAGAATCAGGGAGCAGACAAGTTCTTTGGCGAACCGGCCTTCGACATCATGGACCTCATGCAATGCAGTGCCGACGGAAAAGGCATGATGAACGTCCTGGCTGCTGACAAGCTGATGCTCACTCCCAAGCTCTATTCCACCTTCCTGCTTTGGCTCCTGTCGGACCTCTACGCGCGACTCCCCGAAGTTGGCGACCAAGAGTTGCCGCGCCTCATCTTCTTCTTCGACGAAGCCCACACCCTGTTCACGGACACGCCCAGAAGTCTGGTGGATAAGATTGAGCAGGTGGTGCGCCTCATCCGAAGCAAGGGAGTCGGCGTTTACTTCGTGACTCAGAGCCCGACAGACATCCCCGATTCCGTCCTCGCCCAATTGGGCAACCGCGTTCAACACGCCCTTCGTGCTTTCACCCCGAAAGAACAGAAGAACGTAAAAGCGGCTGCCGAGACCTTCCGTGCCAATCCTGCCTTCAAGACAGACGAGGCCATCATGGAACTTGGCACAGGCGAAGCGCTCGTCTCTTTCCTTGATGAAAAGGGAACACCATGCGTCGTGGAACGTGCCAAGATACTCTTCCCGCTTAGTCAGATAGGTGCCATCACCGAGTCTCAACGCGCTCAAATCATCAAGAGCTCACGCATCTTCGGTCGCTACGACACGATGATAGACCGCGAGAGTGCCTTCGAAGTACTGCTGAAGGAAAGCGAAGAAACTTCCCTACCCTCGCAAAAGGATGAGGAAGAGGCAGCGAAGAAGTCCGCAACTCCTAAGGAGGAGGCAAAGACAAGCAAGAAGAAATCCGTGTGGGGAAAAATCCTTTCTGCCGTCGTAACAAGCGTCACAGCCGCCATCGGAACGCATGTTGCCAACACAGTGACAGGGAAGAAGACCAAATCAAGAGAGTCAATCGGCAAGAAGGTGACAAAGAGCGCCGTTAGTACCGCCACGCGAACCGCCACGCGGGAGCTGACGCGCAGCATCCTCGGCAATCTGATAAAGTGACGCAGAAGCAGGTCATCGTGTGCAGCACAGGCAACCTGCTTTCCCGAACAACTTAACCGTGCAGCTGCTTCATGATGCTGTACTGCCCCTTCGCGGCAGTCATGTTGCCGAAATTGATGGCATGATGCGGGCAGGAATGGTAGCAGGCCAGGCAACCCGAGCAATGCGACATCCACTTCGGAACCTCCTTTACTTCCGCACCTTGTCCTCCTGTCGTCGGGATTAAAAGGATGTTTCCTACGGGACAAGATTTCCTGCACCTTCCGCAAGAGACACACTTTGACGCGTCAACATGAAAGTATTTATCCGTCACGAGGAAACGGTTGAACAAGGGCCTGACAACGTAGGTCTTTGCGAAAGGAAAGATACCTCTTTTCAGACGACGCACGTCCTTCCGCCTTGCAGCAACCAGTTCGGCTATCTCGCTGACACGAGCCTGCACCCGATTCAACTTTGCCTTGCACAGCTCATCAGAGTCCACATCGAAGCCCGGCAGACAAACGTATGTGTTTGGCATCTGAACGGAGAAAACCGCATCGAACTTCCTTCCTGAGGCAGAGAGCAGAGCATTGTCGAGCACCCTGTCAGCGTAGCCCACATCATCGCCGCAGGTCATCAGGGCATAGACATAAGCCGGGGGTGTCTCCGACCGCACTTCCGCCGATTGGAAAAACCGCCTTATGAAGTTATCCACTACACTTGGGATGCCCCAGGAATAGACGGGGAAGACGAGTCCTATGGATTTATCGTGCGTCAGTACAGGATTGACGATAGGCGACAACTGCTCGCAGAGCCTGTCCGCAAACTGACGTGCCACGTGCAGGCTATTGCCCGTACCCGAGAAATAATATATCATTCTTCCAGTGATTTAAGGGCCCGATAGACGAGGATATCCGAATGGACCGTTATCTTGAAGTTTCGTATGTCGCCCACGGCAATGTAGAGCGGTGCAAGTCCAAGCTCAACGGCAAGGGTGAAGATTGACTGCGAGTCCCGTATGTCACGCTCCTTTATGAGCTGCATCATGCGGCGGAGGGTGGCGAGGGGGAAGGTGTGCGGCGTTTGGGCTCGCATCAGACTTTCGCGCGGCATGAAGCGGTCCGAGGAAATACCATCATCGGTCATGAGGTAGGCTTCGTGACTCTGCAGGGCGGTGATGGCATTGCCGTGCGTCAGGCATACAGCGATGTTGCGGCTGATGATGTCCTGAGTGATCAGCGGACGGACGGCATCGTGAATGAGGACAATCGTGCCGGGCTCTTCTTCGATATTGTCCAGCAGGTGCTGGATTCCGTTGAGGGCAGAAGTGACACAGCTCTCTCCTGCAGGAATGATGCCGCGCAACTTGTCGATGCCGCCCTTCTTTGCTTCGTGACGTACGAAGTCGTGCCACTGGGTCATGCAGACAATGTATATCTCGTGAATGAGGGGATGCTGCTGGAAGGCTCGCATCGTGTGCAGGACGACCGTTTCGCCGTCTATCTCCATAAACTGCTTGGGCATCGTTGCGTTCATACGCTTTCCTGTGCCTCCGGCAAGGATGAGGGCTATGTTTCTGCTCTGCTTCATGTGGCGGAAAGGATTTGGCGGAACCTGCGACAGAAGGCTTCGTGGCGATGACGGGCATAGAGGCGGACGGCCTCAAGCACAGTTGCCTCGAAAACGAAATAAACCCAGGGATGCCCGATGATGAGGGAGATGAGGAGGACGATGGCACGTGTGTCGAAGGTGATGATGTTGCTCAGGGGCATGATGGGAAGGCTTTCCTGGCGAAACTGCCGACGCAAGGGGTGGTCGAGAGGGAGCTTCTCGAACAGGGGACGAAGGCGTTGGAACTCGGGAGTCTGTTTTTCCTGTGAGCGGGTGTAGCGTGCATAGAAGAAGAGGTAAAGCTTCTCGAACCAGTCTTTACTGCACCAGCGAAGGCTTTGCATGCGTTCCTGCTGCTGTTCGCTCCGGTCCAGTTCGCTACGTTCCTGCCCGAGGACGGCCCACAGATGCACGTTGCGGTAGTAGTCGCCCAGGGCACACTGACGGGTATGACAGAAGAGTCCGGCCCAAGCTTCGAGCAGGAAGATGGCAAAGCCCCATTCCGGCCAAAGTCGCAGCAACAAGGCAAGGTAGATGCAGAAGAACCATGCGTCGCCGGCAAACCCGTCGAGGATGCGGCCTATCAGCGTCCTTTTCCCCGTCATGCGAGCAAGTTGTCCGTCGGCACAGTCGTACCAGTTGGCCCAGACGAGCATCAGCATTCCGATGAGGTTGAGTTGCAGGTTGTCGGGATAAAAGAAGATGCCCGAAGCCGACCCGATAACGATGCCCAGGAGCGTGACGGCAATCGGGTGGACATGCAGGCGGCGGAAGAGCAGAGCCCAGAGATAGCCGGGCGTGCGGGTGACATAGAGTTCGAAGTCGCTCTCCACGTCGCGCGACTTCATCGTAGCAAGAACGCGCTGTTTAAGACTCATCGAGGTAGAGTTGTATTAACAGGTTTCAAGGGTACGGGTGTTGATTACTTGCCGAAGAGCATCGGAGCGAAGAAGTCGGGACGATGGAAGTCGGGGGTTGCGGTAGAAATGGGGGACCAACTGATGAAATGCGGCACGGGCAGGCGGTCGCCGCACTTATAGACATTGCCCGCAGCCTGCAAGCCGCCGAAGTCGCGGAAGTCGTGGCGGAAGAAAATGCTGACGGGCAGGGAGAGAGCAAGCTCCCAGCGGACAGGGCCGAGACGTGTGTCGAAAGGCTCGGAGCCGAGGGAGGCCCAACGGCCTATGCTGTCCGTGACGTTCTGCGGCGCCGGTGTCCGGCTGTTGCGGTCCTTGCCGGCAGCAAGCAGCAGCTTGCCTGCACAGTTACACTCCACATTATAATATATACCGTCGTCGGATGGCATGCAGAAGAACTCGACACAGCTGTCTTCCCAGATGTTTTCCTGGTCATGCCGTGCCACGGCCCGGACGCTTTGTTCCTCCACACGGTAATGGAGCAGGAGAGCTTGTCCCGTGTGGGCAGCTGCAAACTCCACCTTGGGCTTGTAGGGGAAGGATTCGGGCCAGTTTACGTTTTCTATGGGATGATAGACGAGACCTGCACCCTGCAGGACAGCAGGGATATCGGCTGCGTTTGTAACGGTTTTGTTCAGTCGGGGTATGGTGATTTTCATAGTCGGTTCGTGTTTTTACTGTTTGCTGTCTTTCTTTTCGTCCTTGGCTTCCTCTTTTCCGGCAGGTTCCGTCTCGGGCGTTTCCTCGCTCTTCTTGCTTTTCTTCACGGCTTTCTGCCGCTGGGTGCGCACGGAGTACTTGCGTTGCGTGGGCTTTGCCTCCTCTTCTGCCTGTTCGTCGGAGTCTGTCTGCTCTTTGGCTTCAGCCTCCTGTCCGGCATCCTTCGACTCGATTTCCTTCACCTTGGCTTTTGCCTTGGCTTCCGATTCCTTTGCCCGTTGCTCGGCTACCTTAGCTTTCGATTCGGCATCTTTCACGGCAGCCTTCACAGCAGCCTGCTTTTCCTTCTCCTGCTTCTCAGCTTCTTTCTCCAGCTTCTCGGCCTCCTTTTCTGCGTCCTGAGCAGCCTTCTTGGGGTCGGGTTTATCTTTCACGACAGGCGCTTTCTTGTCCTTTGCCTCAGGCGAAGACTTGGTTTTGGCAGCGACGGGAACAGCCGCGGCTTTGGCACCTTCGGCAGGCTTTGCTTTGGTCTCAGCCGCTTTCTCGCCCTCTTCGGGAGCTTGCTTGGCAGCTTCCTCCTTCACTTTCTCTTCAGCCTTCTGCTCGGCCTTTTTTTCCTTGGCTCGCTTCGACTGCTTCTTTGCAGAGGCTTTCAGCTGCTCCTTCTCCAGGGCCTTAGCTTCCTTCTCCTGCATCTTCTTTTCTTCTTTTGCAGCTTTTTCGGCTGCTTTCTTTTCAGCTGCTTTCTGCTTGAGCTCTCGTTCCTTTGCAGCTTTAGCCTCTTTAGCTGCTTTAATTTTAGCTTCCACGTCGCCCTGAAGCTCTACGGGGATGTATGGCTTCACCTGATAGAACTTTCCGTTGCGCTTAGCGGCTCTGAGCTTGAGCTTGTCTCTTTGCGCCTGGGTGCGCGATTTCTCCAGGTCGCGAGTCAACGTGCGGAGCGTCTTTTCCTCTGCCTTGAGTTGGGCACGCATCGTCCTCAGCTGCTCTTTTGTTTCAGCTATGCGGTCCTTCAGATACTGCTGGATGGTGTCGGGATTGGTGTAGAGCGCCTGGGCAAATGCCGAGCTGCCTGCAAAGGCAAGCGCTAAGGTCTGCAGGAATGTGCAGGTAATCATGAATTTCACGAAAGTCTTCATGTCTGTATCGTTATTTGGCAATGCAAAGGTACGAATAAGTGAGCGAAATACCAAATTTATTTCCCTATTTCCGACGGAACAGCGAGGAAGTCAGGCAAGAAAATGCATACACGCAAGCAGAAACACGATTCTGGAATCCCCTTTTCAAGTGGCATCAGGGGGATGCAACGCGACGAACTCGTTGCTTCATCGCGATGGAGCAATTGCACGTACATGTAGATGCAATTGCACATACATGTACGTGCAACGGGGTCAACGTGTGTTGCTGAACCGCGAGACAGGTCACAGGGGAGGCAGAAACATTATTTTTATGGCCCATTCACTTGTGTGTCCGGGAAAATAGCGCTATCTTTGCCGCTGAATTGCCCTGTGCAATCAGAAGAAACATCCGCAGACATGCTCAAAGACTTCATAGCCATCGACTTCGAGACAGCCAACCAGCAGCCGTCGAGTGTCTGTTCCGTCGGGGCAGTCATGGTTCGCTACGGGAAGGTGGCAAACTCTTTCTACAGCCTCATCAAGCCAGAACCGGACTACTATCACTACTACTGCCAGCGGGTGCACGGCCTCTCGCAAAGCGACACGGAGGGTGCGCCCGTCTTCTCCGAGGTGTGGCGGCAACTGGAGGAAAGCATTGCCGACACCTTCTTCAGCGACCAGTTTGCCTTCGACAACAGGTGCGACCTGATAGCCACCATTCCATTCGTGGCCCACAATGCCCGCTTCGACGAAGGCTGCCTGAAAGCGGCTTTCCGCGTATATCAGATGGACTATCCCGACTACCGTTTCCTTGACACGCTGAAAGCCTCGCGTCGCCGGTTCGGGCATTCACTGCCCAACCACCAGCTCCAGACCGTTGCCGCAGCCTGTGGCTTCGACCTCCGGCAGCACCACAATGCCTTGGCCGATGCCGAAGCATGTGCAGCTATAGCATTGTCGGTCCTGTAGCAGCCCATCCGGTATCGAAACAGACAAAATCAGCACACAGGGGAAAAAATATAGCCTCGTCCTTTGTCCTTATGGGAAAAAGAGCTATCTTTGTAGTCGAGACACGAAAACTGACAACACATCTCTAAGCTAAAGAGACAAACGATGACCCACCTCCTCCTGCCGCAAGATGCCACCCGTCGCCTGAGCTTCTACCTGGCGATGGAGGAATTCGCGGCACGACGACTCAACACGGACGACGACCTCTTCTTCCTCTGGCAAGTGGAGCCGACCGTCATCTTCGGGCGACATCAGGTCATAGAAAACGAAGTCAACCTGGAGTATTGTCGCGAGCACGGCATCCAGTTCTATCGCCGCAAGAGCGGAGGAGGCTGCGTCTATGCTGACCAGTCAAACGTCATGATGAGCTACATCACCCGTTCAGACGAGGTCCAGGCCACCTTCTCCCGCTACATGCAGATGGTGACGCAGATGCTCCGCGAACTCGGCCTGGCCGCCACCTCCACGCAGAACAACGACGTGCTCATCGACGGACGGAAAGTCTCGGGCAATGCCTTCTACCACATACCCGGACATAGCATCGTCCACGGCACCATGCTCTTCGACACCGACATGCAGCACATGCTCTCGGCCATCACGCCGCCACAGGCAAAGCTCGGCAAGCACGGAGTGGAAAGCGTGAGAGGACGCATCACGCTCCTCAAGGAGCATACGGACCTGACGATTGACGCGTTCAAGGAACATGCAGTCAGGAGGCTCTGCAACAAAGAACTGAAACTAACGATGGACGATGTCAGGAACATCGAAACCATCGAACAGAAATACCTTAACCCAACATTCATCTATGGAAAAGAAAACTTGTCTTTATGACCGCCATGTGGCACTTGGCGCACTGATGTCGCCATTCGGCGGATTCATCATGCCGATTCAGTACACAAACATTACGGACGAGCACAATGCAGTCCGTCAGCATTGCGGCGTGTTCGATGTCAGTCACATGGGCGAAGTACGCATCACGGGACCCGATGCCGAGCGCTACGTCCAGCACATCTTCACCAACGACGTCAGTCAGGCACCCGTCGGACAGATATATTACGGCATGATGCTCTACCCCAACGGCGGGACAGTCGATGACCTACTCGTCTATAAAATGGGCGAGAACGACTTCTTTCTCGTCATCAATGCAGCCAACATCGACAAGGACGTAGCCTGGATGAAGGAGCACACCGAAGGCTTCGACATCAACCTGGACCACCAGAGCGACTACTACGGACAGCTCGCCGTGCAGGGCCCCGAGGCAGAGAGCGTAGTGGAGGAAGTGCTCGGACTCGCATGCAAGGAGCTGAAGTTCTATACGGCAAAGGTCGTGGGCGACATCATCGTCAGTCGCACCGGCTATACCGGCGAGGACGGCTTCGAGATCTACGGCTCGCACGAATACATACAGCAGGCGTGGGACAAGCTCATCGAGAGCGGACGCTGCAAGCCGTGCGGCCTCGGCTGTCGCGACACGCTACGCTTCGAGGTCGGACTGCCCCTCTACGGCGACGAGCTCAGCGCAGACATCTCTCCCGTCATGGCAGGCCTCTCCATGTTCTGCAAGCTCGACAAGCCCGAATTCATCGGCAAGGAAGCCCTGGCAGAGCAGAAAGCAAACGGCGTGGCACAGAAACTCGTCGGCATCGAACTGGCCGACAAAGCCATTCCACGTCACGGCTATCCCGTCCTGAACGAAGCAGGCGAAGCCATCGGCGAAGTCACCACCGGCTACCACTGCCTCTCCGTCGATAAAAGCGTCTGCATGGCCCTCGTCAAGACGGAATACGCAAAGCTCGACACCCCCCTGCAGGTTCAGATTCGCAAGAAAGTGTTCCCCGGCACAGTAGTTAAAAAGAAATTCTACGATAAACATTATAAAAAATAAAAGTATTATGGCAAAGTTTGAAGAAGGACTCCTCTACAGCGAGTCACATGAGTACATTCGCGTGGAAGGCGAATATGGTTACATTGGTATCTCTGACTACGCTCAGCACGCCCTGGGCAACGTCGTGTATGTCGATATGCCCGACGTAGATGACGACGTCACTGCCGGCGAAGAGTTCGGAGCAGTGGAGAGCGTCAAGGCTGCCAGCGACCTCTTCTCACCCGTCAGCGGCACAGTCGTCGAAGTCAACGAAGCACTCGAGGACACGCCCGAACTGCTGAACGAAGATGCCTTCGCCAACTGGATTATCAAGGTGCAGCTCTCCGACAAGGCCGAACTGGATAACCTCATGGACGCAAAGGCCTACCAAGCATTCTGCGAGAAAGAATAACAAGGCCCATTAGCCCCAATAACAGAAGAAATGACCTACAAGTATTTCCCTCACACAGAGGATGAACTGCAGGCGATGCTGGAAAAGGCCGGCGTAAAGTCCCTCGACGGACTCTATGCCCAGATTCCGGAAAGCATCCGGTTCCGTGGCGACTACAAGCTGCCGTCGGAGATGAGCGAACAGGAAGTGCGCGATTGCTTTGCCAAGCTCGGCTCACAGAACGAACAGCTCACCTGCTTTGCCGGCTTTGGCGTCTATGACCACTACACGCCCTCAGTGATTCCAAGCCTGCTCGCGCGCTCGGAGTTCCTGACATCCTACACGCCCTATCAGGCAGAAATCTCGCAAGGCACACTCCACTACATCTTCGAGTATCAGTCGATGATGGCCGAGCTGACAGGCATGGACATCTCCAACGCATCGATGTACGACGGCACGACGGCAGCTGCCGAAGCCGCGATGATGGCCGTTGCCGCAGGCAAGAAGCAGGGCAAGGTGCTGGTATCCGAAGGCATAAACCCCAGGACACGTGCAGTACTCGACACTTACGCCCTGCACAAGGGCATAGAGCTCGTCACCATCCCGATGAAGGACGGAGCAACCGACCTCTCTGCACTCACCTCACAGCTTTCATCGCTCGAAGGCGTGGCCGGAGTAATGGTTCAGCAGCCCAATGTCTATGGCATTGTGGAAGACTTCACCGGATTTGCCGAAACATGTCACGAGCATAAGGCACTCTTCATCATTGACAGCGTTGCTGCCGACCTCGCCGTGCTCAAGACGCCTGGCGAATGGGGAGCCGACATTGCCGTCGGCGACGGACAGAGCCTGGGCATCCCCATGCTCTTCGGAGGACCATACGTCGGATACATGTGCTGCACGGAGAAACTCATCCGCAAGATGCCGGGCCGCATCGTGGGCATGACGAAGGACAATCGCGAACAACGCGCCTTCGTGCTGACCCTGCAGGCCCGCGAGCAACACATACGTCGCCAGAAAGCCACATCTAATATATGTAGCAACCAAAGCCTCATGGCTCTCTTCGTGACCGTCTATCTTTCGCTGATGGGCAAGCAAGGCATGAAGGAAGCGGCACAGCTCTCCTATGCCGGAGCACACTACCTCTGCGAACAGCTGCTGAAGACTGGCAAGTTCCGTCTCGCCTATGACAAGCCCTTCTTCAACGAGTTCTTCGTGAAGTACGACGGCGACACAGATGCTCTCTACAAGCGATTCATCGATGCAGGATTCCTCGGCGGTGTCAAATACGAAGACGGCATCCTCTTCGCTGTCACAGAGAAACGGACGAAAGAAGAAATTGATAACCTCGTAAAAATTGCTGCCCTATGAACAACAGACTCTATGGAAACTTGATTTTCGAGCTCTCGAAGGAAGGGCGCAAAGGCTACAGCCTGCCGAAAAACAACTTCGGTTCTTACGAGATTCCCGCCTCGATGATGAGAAACGAAGAGGCTGCACTGCCCGAATGCGACGAGCTGACGGTCGTGCGCCACTACACGAACCTCTCCAACAATAACTTCGGCGTTGACACGGGTTTCTACCCTCTTGGCTCATGCACCATGAAGTACAACCCGAAGATCAATGAGGAGATGGCTGCACTGCCGCAATTTCAAGGATTGCATCCCGAACAGCCTGCCAACACCACGAAGGGCGCATTGGCTCTCGTGTCGCTTCTGGAGAAGTCGCTTTGCGAACTGACAGGCCTGGCCCACTTCACCTTCAAGCCCTATGCCGGAGCTCACGGCGAACTGACCGGCCTGATGACCATCGACAACTACCATCGCTCGCGCGGCGACATGCAACGCAAGAAAGTCATCGTGCCCGACTCGGCACACGGCACCAACCCCGCCTCGGCTGCCGTCTGCGGACTGGAGATAGTCGAGGTGAAGTCACTTGCCGACGGCACCGTAGATTTCGAAGACCTGAAGCGTCTGGTGGCAGAGGAAGGACCCAACATCGCCGCAATGATGATGACCAATCCCAACACGCTTGGCCTTTTCGAGACACGTATCCCTGAGATTGCCAAGCTCATCCACGACTGCGGTGGCCTGATGTACTACGACGGCGCAAACCTCAACCCCATGCTTGGAGCCTGTCGCCCGGGTGACATGGGCTTCGACGTGATGCACATCAACCTCCACAAGACGTTCTCCACGCCTCATGGCGGAGGCGGACCCGGAAGTGGACCAGTCGGTGTGCGTGAAGGGCTGCAGGAGTTCTTCCCAACTGTCTCGCCCTATCACGGCAACTTTGCCGTCATGATGCGTGCCTATGCCTATATTCTTTCGTTAGGCAAGGAACATGTGAAGGAAGTCGGTCCATTGGCTGTACTCAACGCCAACTACATAAAGGAAAGTCTGAAGGATGTCTATGAACTGCCCATCGACACAGTCTGCTGCCACGAGTTCGTCTTCGACGGACTGAAGGACAAGAGCACCGGCGTGACGACGATGGACGTGGCCAAGCGTCTGCTCGACTATGGCTATCATGCCCCGACTATCTATTTCCCGCTGCTCTTCCACGAGAGCCTCATGGTTGAGCCTACCGAGAACGAGAGCAAGGAGACACTGGACGGCTTCATCGCCGTGATGCGCAAGATAGCTGAGGAAGCAAAGACTGATCCCGAGTTGGTCAAGACCGCTCCTCACAACACGCCTATCGGTCGTGTCGATGACGTACTGGCTGCCAAGCAAGTGATTGTCAACTACCGACAGCTGAAGGCAAAGGCTTAATGTTCAATATCCCTTAGTCAATGGTCAATGAAAGAAACTGATTTGATTATCATCGGCGCGGGCCCTGGTGGGTACCGCGCCGCTGAATATGCTGCAAAGCAAGGCTTGAAGGTCGTCGTCTTTGAAGGCGCAGAAGTAGGTGGCACATGCCTGAACGTGGGTTGCATACCAACCAAGACTTATGTCCATTCAGCTTCATTCAGCGAAGCCCGTGAACGTATGGCACAGGTGGTTCCTCAGCTTCGTTCAGGTGTGGAAGGCATTCTCTCGCACCCCAACATCACGTTGATTCGCGAGAAAGGAATCTTCAGCGCGGCTCACACGGTTGGAGACTACACGGCACCGAACATCATCATTGCAACCGGCTCAGACAGCAAGCCCATTCCTGTACCCGGCATCGACAGCCCAAAGGTAGTTGACTCTACAGGTCTGTTGAGTCTCGACACGTTACCCAAGCGCCTCTGCATCATCGGAGCAGGTGTCATCGGCATGGAGTTCGCCAGTGTGTTCCACCGATTCGGCTCGGAAGTAACCGTGATTGAGTTCCTGAAGGAATGCTTGCCTGCCCTTGACAGCGACATTGCCAAGCGGTTGCGAAAGCAGATGGAGAAGGAAGGCATTACCTTCAACATGCAGTGCGGCGTAAAACAGATAGCAGACGGTGAAGTGTTCTTTGAGAACAAGAAAGGCCAGACTGAAAGTGTCGAGGCCGATGTCATTCTGGTGGCAACAGGGCGAAAGCCGCGCGTGCAGTCAGACTTTGCCTGTGTCGGCTTTGATTACGACGAGCGCAAGGGAATTGCAGTCAATGAACACTTCGAAACGACGGTTTCCGGCATCTATGCCATCGGCGACGTGAACGGACGGCAAATGCTGGCACATGCAGCAGAGATGCAAGGCATTCACGCTGTCAACCACATCATCGGCAAGGAAGACAACATACGTTTCGACATCATGCCTGCTGCCATCTTCACAAGTCCTGAGGCTGCATGCGTAGGACCTGCTGAAGACTGGTTAAAGGAACAAGGTACTGCCTTCGAGTGCCACAAGTCTTTCTACAGAGCCAACGGCAAAGCTTTGGCAATGGGCGAGACAGAAGGGATGGTGAAACTATGCACAGAACCTGGCGAAGGCCGCATCCTCAGTGCACACATCTTCGGCGCTCATGCTGCAGACCTCGTGCAGGAGGTGACAGCTTTCATCACACTCGGTGCTACGCTCAGGCAGCTTCGCGAAACGGTTCACATCCACCCCACCCTCTCGGAAGTGCTCATTGAAGTTAACTGAACAAACAACATGAAGTAAGACATAACGACACAAATCACCTTGAGAAACATGAAGAGACTATGCATGTTGGCAGCTCTGACTGCCGCAGCTTGTTCCGCTTGTCAAGCGCAGCAAGCAAAAGAATACCCTAAGCCCGAGGCCATGAGACCGGGCATGTCGGAGTACTGGACACCGCAGCCCAAGGTCATTACACCGGGCGACATCAAGGCCAACACAGCCCCGAGCGATGCCATTGTGCTCTTCGACGGCAAGGACCTCTCTGCATGGATGAACCCCAACGGAGAAGATGCTGCATGGACGGTGAAGAATGGCGTAATGACGGTTGACAAGTCGAAAGGCGACATCGTGACCCGCCAGAAGTTCGGCAGCTTCCAATTGCATCTGGAATGGTGTGTCCCCAAAGACATTAAGGGCGAAAGCCAGGCAAGAGGAAACAGCGGAGTGTTCCTGCAGGACATGTACGAAGTACAAATCCTGGACTGTTACGGCAATGAGACATACGTAAACGGCATGACGGGAAGCATCTACAAGCAGACACCGCCCTTGGTCAATGCCATGCGCAAACCGGGGGAATGGAACGTGTATGACATTATATATACTGCTCCTGTCTTCAAGGAAGATGGAACCTATCTCTACCGTCCATACGTCACGGTCATTCAGAACGGCATTGTCCTGCAGAACCACACCGAGATACAGGGCACGACGGAGTACATCGGCTTCCCCCGCACCGTGAAGCACGGCGACGGCCCCATAAGGCTTCAGTCTCATGGCGACCCGAGCGAGCCAATCAGCTTCCGCAACATCTGGATCCGACCATTATAATAAGGTATGTCAACAAGAAGAGATTTCCTTCGCCAGTCAGCCACGGCAATGGCTGCCGGCATTCTTCTGCCCCGGACTCTCTACGCAGCGAGGAAACCATCTGCCAAAGGCGTCGGTGCCAACGACCGCCTGAATGTCGCCCTGGTGGGGTGTCGTTCTATGGGATGGTACGACCTCTCGGACATCATGCAACACCCGGGTACGAGTTGCGTCGCCCTTTGCGACATAGACAACAAGGTCCTCTCGAACCGTGCAGCCGAAGCAGAAAAGAACTGGGGCAGAAGGCCTGCCCTCTATGGTGACTACCGCCGATTGCTGGAGCGAGACGATATTGACATTATCGTCGTAGGCACTCCAGACCATTGGCACTGCAAGATAACGACCGATGCTTGCTCTGCGGGCAAAGACGTGTATGTAGAGAAGCCACTGGCCAACAGCATAGGCGAATGCGATGCAATGGTTACGGCAGCCCGACGCTACGGACGGGTCGTACAGGTGGGACAGCAACAACGTAGTGCTGCTCTCTGGCACAGCATGAAGCAGTATCTCGACTCCGGCGCCTTGGGACACATTGGCCGCGTCAACGTATGGGCCAACTTTTCCTATGCAGCGCTACTGAACCCGGCTAAGGACGGCCCTGTCCCGGACGGCGTTGACTTCGACACATGGCTCGGCCCTGCGCCGAAACGTACATTCAATGCATCGCGTTTTCACGGTTCGTGGCGCATGTTCTGGGACTACGGCGGCGGTCTGCTCACCGACTGGGGTGTGCATCTGCTCGACATGGCCTTGTGGGGAATGGATGTCAAGACGATGCCTCAGCGCGTCATTGCAGCAGGTGGCAACTACGCCTATCCCGGCAACTTTGCCGAGACATTCGACACGCTGAACGTGACCTATCAGTTCCCCGAGCTACAGATTCAATGGTCGAACATCACCATCGAATCAGGCCCGTATGGTCGCAACTACGGACTTGAGTTCAAGGGGACCAACGGCACGCTCATTGCCAATCGCGAGAGCTGGGAGGTTATTCCGCAAGGCGACAGGCTTGAGGCCAAGCTTGTGAAGCCATCCAACAACGACCACCTTGACCACACAACAAACTTCCTGGACTGCGTGAAGCGGCGCGATGCTCAGACAGCATGCCCAATCACAAACGGCAGTTTCTGCGCGAAGTTTGCTCACATCGGCAACATTGCAGCACGGACACATCAGGTTCTGACCTACGACGACGAGCGCCACACTTTCCATAACCGCGAGGCAGACCGCTTCATAATGCCCGATTACCGCAAACCTTGGAAGCTCTGAAAGCTCATCGCTGACCACACGAACACCACCGACAAGAAAACTGGCGGCTCCCATGAGAGGAACCGCCAGTTTTCTTTATCTGTGCCTATCGGAAGTTTATCCGCAGAAGCTGAGCAAGATGCCTGCTGCAACAGCACTGCCGATGACGCCAGCCACATTCGGGCCCATAGCGTGCATCAGAAGGAAGTTGCGCGGATCGGCCTTCTGGCCTTCAACCTGGCTGACGCGGGCTGCCATAGGAACGGCGCTGACACCAGCACTGCCAATGAGCGGATTAATCTTCTCCTTGAGGAAGAGATTCATGAACTTAGCCATCAGGACACCGCCTGCCGAACCGATGCCGAAGGCAACGATGCCGACGCAAAGGATGGTAATCGTCTGGAAGTTGAGGAAGGCACTTGCTGTGGCAGTGGCGCCTACGGTCGTTCCAAGCATGATGACGACGATGTTGTTCAGTTCGTTCTGGGCAGCTTTGCTCAGGCGTTCTACTACACCACTCTCCTTGAAGAGGTTGCCAAGCATGAGGCAGCCGATGAGTGTGCCGGCTGAGGGTACAATCAGGCTAACGACGATGGCGACGACGATGGGGAAGATTATCTTCTCCGTCTTGCTGACCGTGCGGAGCTGGCTCATGCGAATCATGCGCTCCTTCTTCGTGGTAAGAGCACGCATGATGGGAGGCTGGATGACAGGAACCAACGCCATGTAGCTGTAGGCAGCCACGGCGATGGGGCCGAGCAGCTCGGGAGCGAGCTTGGAGGTGAGGAAGATGGCAGTCGGGCCGTCAGCACCACCAATGATGCCAATGGAGGCGGACTGCGCTGCTGTGAAGCCGAAGACATCAATCTGTGTCACCAGGAAAGTGGCAAAGATGCCGAGCTGTGCTGCTGCGCCCAGCAGGAGGCTCTTGGGATTGGCAATCAGCGGACCGAAGTCGGTCATTGCGCCTACACCAAGGAAGATGAGGCAGGGATAGACACCAGCCTTCACGCCGATATAGAGGACATCGAGCAAGCCGCCGTGGGCCATGATGTAGCCGTAGCTGTGATAGTTCGGGCTGTTGGGATTCAGGAACTCGTTGTTCCACATATCTGAGTCGAAGAGTCCTGCACCGGGCAGGTTACTCAGAATCATGCCGAAGGCGATGGGAAGGAGCAGCAGGGGCTCGTAGCCTTTCTTGATGGCAAGATAGAGGAGGAAGCAGCCGATGAGAATCATGACGGCATTCTTCCAGCCTTCTTCCTGCACGAAGAAAGTGACAAAGCCCATCTCGCTGAAGAATTTATCGAGTCCTTCTTCCAGGTTGAAGTCGGCTGCCATAGTGGGAACTGCTATCAAGAGAAGCAGTAGCAGACAAATATACTTTTTCATTTTAGTTGGATGACAAAACTAATTATACGCTAATCTTACTCGTTTGAGATTCTATCAGTCCAACTCAACCAATGCCTGTCCGCTCTGTACCTGGGCACCTGTATCGACGAGGATGGCTTTGACCTTTCCGCCGAACTCGGCGGTGATGTTGTTCTCCATCTTCATGGCTTCCATGATGAGTACGGTGTCGCCTGCATTGACGGTGTCGCCCACCTTGACGGTCACCTTGGTGATCGTGCCGGGCAGGGGAGCTGTCACAGTCTTGGCACCGGCAGGTGCTGCGGGAGCGGGGGCTGCCTTCGTCTCGACGGGAGCGGGAGCGGCTGGTGCGGGCTTCGGTGTCACCTCTGCCTTTGCTGCCACGAAGTCGGCAACCATCTCAACGAGCAGGTCGCCCTGGTTGACGCTCTGGCCCTGGCTGACGGCTACGCGCTGTACGGTGCCATCTACTTCGCTGACAATGTCGTTAGCCATCTTCATGGCTTCGATGACGAGGAGCACTTCGCCGCGCTTCACGTGCTGACCGGCAGCCACGTTAATCTTCGTGACGGTTCCGGGCAGTTCGCTGCTGACGTTCTTGGCACCGCCCTGCTGCACTTCGGCTGCTGCGGGAGCCATTACGACCTGAGGTCCCTTTGCCTTCTTGTGGGGTACTTCTACCTGATAGGTCTGACCGTTGACGGTCACCTTCATCTGTCCGTCCTTGAGGTCTTCTACGGTGGCGGCATAGTCCTGACCACCTATCTTAAACTTGAATTCTTTCATTATTATGAATTGTCAATTGTGAATTATGAATTAAACTAAAGTCTTGGGTTGAGCTGTGCGCCCCAGGCTGACTGGTAGGGAACGATGGTGAGGACACGGTTTTCGCAATTGTCCTTCTCTTCAAAGTAGAGGTAGAGTGCTGTTGCCACTGCTGCCTTGTCCTCTTCGCTGGCTTTCTCGAAGCTTTTGGCCTCGAGGCTGTTCTCGATGGTGTTCTTCACGGCCTTGGCCTTTGCCGTCGTCTTCTTGGCAACGGCAGTGAAGATGCCCAAGATGAAGACCAGGATGACCAGGATGGCGAAGACCACTGCGATGGAGATTCCGGCCAGGAGCCAAATCTGAGGATCTGTTATTGAAAGTAAATGCATATCGTTTTCAATTTGAAGACCCTACCCGACCTCCCCCCCTTAAAGGGGAGGAGAAAGTCTCCCTTTAAGGGAGATTTAGAGGGTCTATCGTTCTTTAATTATTACAGAGGTATGTTGCCGTGCTTTTTGGCGGGGTTGGTGAGTCTCTTGTTCTCCAGCTGAGCCAGGGCACGGATGATGCGGAAGCGCGTGTTGCGCGGCTCGATGACATCGTCGATGTAGCCGTACTTGGCTGCCTGATATGGGTTGGCGAAGAGGTCTTCGTACTCCTTCTCCTTCTCGGCGATGTAAGCCTTAGCCTCTTCCACCTTGCCTTCTTCCTTCAGAGCCTTGGCTTCCTTGGCGTAGAGCACGCTGGCTGCACCGCTGGCGCCCATGACGGCTATCTCGCTCGAAGGCCATGCATAGTTCAGGTCGCCGCGCAGCTGCTTGCAGCTCATGACGATGTGGCTGCCGCCATAGCTCTTGCGCAGGGTGACGGTCACTTTGGGTACAGTAGCTTCGCCGTAGGCGTACAGGAGCTTTGCACCATGCAGGATGACGGCGTTGTACTCCTGAGCCGTGCCGGGCAGGAAGCCGGGAACGTCAACAAGCGTGACGATAGGAATGTTGAATGCGTCGCAGAAGCGGACGAAGCGGGCACCCTTGCGGCTCGAGTTGCAGTCGAGCACGCCGGCCAGCTGCTTCGGCTGGTTGGCTACGATGCCGACGCTCTGGCCGTTGAAACGGGCAAAGCCGATGATGATGTTCTTGGCGAAGTTGGGTTGTACCTCGAAGAACTCGCCGTTATCGACGATGCCGGCAATGACCTGATACATGTCGTAGGGCATGTTGGGATTGTCGGGAATGATGTCATTCAGGTAGTCCTCCATGCGGTCGATGGGGTCGGTGCAGGTCACACGGGGAGTTTTCTCGAGGTTGTTCTGCGGAATGTAGGAGAAGAGCTGCTTGATCATAGCGATGCACTCTTCCTCGCTCTTGGCCGTGAAGTGTGTCACACCGCTCTTCGTGGCATGTACGCTTGCGCCGCCCAGCTGCTCCTGAGTGACAACCTCGCCCAGCACAGCCTTGACGGGGCCGGGACCTGTCAGGAACATATAGCTGCTGCCCTCCACCATGAAGGTGAAGTCGGTCAGCGCAGGACTATAGACGGCACCGCCGGCGCAGGGGCCCATGATGGCGCTGATCTGGGGAATCACGCCGGAGGACATGATGTTGCGCTGGAATATCTCGGCATATCCGGCCAGGGCGTTGATGCCCTCCTGCAGACGCGCACCGCCGGAATCGTTGAGGCCGATGACGGGAGCACCCACCTTCATGGCGATGTCCATCACCTTGCATATCTTGCTGGCAAGCATCTCGGAGAGAGAGCCGGCAGAAACGGTGAAGTCCTGTGCAAAGACATAGACGAGGCGACCGCCGATGGTGCCGCTGCCCGTCACAACGCCGTCGCCCAGATACTGTTTCTTCTCCATACCGAAGTTCGTGCAGCGGTGCTTCACGAACATGTCCATCTCTTCGAAGCTACCTTCGTCGAGGAGCAGGTTGATACGCTCGCGAGCAGTGAGCTTACCCTTCTCGTGCTGCTTCTCGATAGCCTTTTCGCCGCCGCCCACACGGGCCTTGGCGCGAAGCTCCATAAGAGCCTTGATCTTTTCTGTTTGTGTACTCATCTTGTTAATTTACTATTTTGACGATTTACTATTTTTGCGACTTTACAAATAGAGATTTTCCTAATTTCGCGTGCAAAGGTACGAAAAAATACGTTAGATTGTTCCCGCAAAGCCTTATTTTTTCCCAACTATGCACATTATATATAATATATAGCCGGAAAGCCTCGCTCAGAAATCTGCTTTCCCGTCCACCGGGCGCACCGAAAGCAAAATCCGGCACACTCGCAACAAAGGTTCGGACGAGACGTAGAAAAGTTCCCGGCGACACGTCATAAAAGTTATTTTCAAACTTTGAAAATCAATTTTCACGTCATGAAAATATATTTTCATGGTTTGAAAATTAATTTTCACGTCGTGAAAATAGTTTTTCGACGCATCAAAAAAGGCCAGACATTGCTTTATCGGCAATATCTGGCCTTGATGATTACTTATTCTAACAGAGATATTACACCTTTGGCAGCTTGGCGAGGGCGGCCTGAATCTCGGCGTCGGTGGGGATATAGTCGCCCATCGTGCCGTCGTTGAAGGCCTTGTAAGCATAGAGGTCGAAGTAACCCGTGCCGGAGAGGTTGAAGACGATGACCTTCTCCTCGCCTGTCTCCTTGCACTTGAGGGCTTCGTCGATGGCTGCACGGATGGCGTGGCTGCTCTCGGGTGCAGGCAGCGTTCCCTCGGCGCGGGCAAATATCTCGGCTGCCTCGAAGACGGAAGTCTGCTCGTAGGCACGTGCCTCGAAGAGGCCCTCGTCGTAGAGCTCGGACAGGATGGGGCTCATGCCGTGGAAGCGAAGACCGCCTGCATGGTTGGCAGAGGGGATGAACTGACTGCCGATGGTGTACATCTTTGCAAGGGGACAGATGCAGCCGGTGTCGCAGAAGTCGTAGGCATAGACGCCCCGAGTGAAGCTGGGACACGAAGCCGGCTCTGCACCGATAATTTTGTAGCTGGCTTCGCCCCTGAGCATTTCACCCAGGAAAGGCGAGGCAAATCCGCCAAGATTGCTGCCGCCGCCGGTGCAACCGATGAGGATGTCGGGCTTGATGTCGTACTTCTGGAGGGCTTTCTGCACTTCGAGGCCGATGACCGTCTGGTGCAGAAGCACCTGATTAAGCACGCTGCCGAGCTCGTAGCGATAGCCTTCGCTGGTCACGGCTACCTCGACAGCCTCGGAGATTGCACAGCCCAGGGAACCGGTCGTGCCGGGGAACTCGGCCAGTATCTTGCGGCCCACCTGTGTAGTGTCGCTGGGCGAAGGGATGATGCTTGCTCCGTAGGTGCGGATGACTTCACGGCGGAAGGGCTTCTGTTCGTACGAGCACTTTACCATATAGACCTTGCAGTCGAGTCCGAAGTACTGGCAGGCCATGCTGAGGGCTGTGCCCCACTGTCCTGCGCCGGTCTCGGTGGTCACGCCCTTCAGCCCCTGCATCTTGGCGTAGTAAGCCTGAGCGATGGCAGAGTTCAGCTTGTGGCTGCCACTCGTGTTGTTGCCCTCGAACTTATAGAAAATCTTGGCCGGCGTGTCAAGGGCCTGCTCCAGAAACTTTGCATGCACAAGGGGGCTGGGACGGAACATGCGATAGAAACCAAGCACTTCTTCGGGAATGTCGAACCACTTGGTGTCGTTGTCCAGCTCCTGCCGGACGAGTTCCTTGCAGAAGATTGGCTCCATCTCAGCCGCCGTAAGAGGCTTTCCGGTGCCTGGATTCAGCAGGGGTGCGGGCTTCGTCTTCATGTCGGCACGCACGTTGTACCACTTGGTGGGCATCTCTTCCTCACTCAAGTAGATCTTGTAAGGGACGTTCTTCATACTAACTTAATTAAATTAAACGTTGCCAATAAAACATAGTTTGTTGTCTTTAACTGTTGAATCCGACAACAAAGGTAGGCAGATTTTTCCTAACTGCCAAGGAATTTGTGTGTTTTTTTATCCTTGGAATGCATAAAGGCATGTCGCAGCAGTCCGGCAGGATTATGGCCAACAAGACTCGACTGCATCGAGCTGAAGGTCGGTGACGCTGATATCCGTTCCCCAGAACTCGAATCCTTCCATCGCAGAACCGGGCGATGCGTTCATCTGGCGCTCCATTGAGTAGCTGTAGAGCCCGTCGTCGATAAAGACCTCTACCGAGGCGCGGTCAATGTAGATGTCCATCGTCAGGGAAAGGCTCGTGGGGTCTTGCGGAGAATAAAACTGCCCATTCAGCGTATTGCGATTAAGGTCGTAATCAACAAGCATTTGACCGTTGTACTTCAGGCCGGCACTTGTGGAATAAGTCAAATGGAGCGTAGCGCGAAGGTGGAGAGACTCGCCGAGACTTTCCTCTGCCGGGGAGGATGTCTTCACACGTAAAGCCTCATTCGCCTTCTGCGCGTTCAAGACGTCTTTGCTCGAATAAATCGGTTTAAGCAGAGTGGCAACTTCGGCGATTGGCTTGCTCTGGAGGCGGACGCCGTCTTTCGTGGTGCGAAGCTTGAGTTCCGTGGGCAACAACATCTGTCCGCAGAAGGGCATCTCGCGATGTCCCAGATTGGCCCACCCTATCTGTATGCGACGACCGTCCGGCACGTCGTTGAACGTCTGCGCGGCATAGATGCTGCCCGTCGAAAAGCGGTGCTTGCCGCTTTCCGGCGTGAACGTCTTGCCGTCGAAGCGGCCTATCATATAGGTATTGCTTGCTCCCAGCATCACCCATCGCACGTCGTTGGGATTGTCATCCACAGCCAAGGGGAACAAATCAGGGCACTCCCAAAAGCCGCTGACATGGCTCCGGTAGGTCCAGTCGCGCAGGTTGTAGGACGTGTAGATGCTATGTCCGTCGCGTTCATTAAGGACGAGGACCCACCAGCCTCCCTCCATCTCCCCTCGAGTGGGGAGTATTGCGCGCTCTTTCCCCTCCCCTTCGGGGGAGGTCGGGAGGGGGCTGTACCAGAACAGTCGCGGGTCTCTCGTGTCGTGCGACTTCCACTTCTCGTGGGAATCTATAATGGGGTTGCCCTCAAATTTGTGGAGCGTCATACCGCCATCCAAGCTGTAGGCGATGCATTGGACTTCACGGTCGCTGCGGTCTGCGGTATAGGCATAGACAATCGGCGGGTTCTTCTTCGTGCCGAAACCCGATGTATTGTCCTTGTCGAAGACTGCCGAGCCGCTGAACATCGTGCCGAGCGAGTCGGGATGGAGCACGGGGGCGTGTTCCGTCCAGTGCAGAAGGTCGGGGCTCGTCGCGTGTCCCCACGTCATGTTCTCCCATTCGCGCTCGAAGGGATTGTGCTGATAGTAGAGGTGATACAGGCCGTCGTGCCAAATGAGACCGTTAGGGTCGTTTATCCATCCGCGGCGAGCCGAGAAATGGTACTGCGGACGGTTCCGCTCGCGGTACATCGTGTCGGCATCCCGGATGGTGTCTGCCTGATAGACCTTTGCGAGGGCTTCCTCCGGGCCGTCGTATGCGATGGTCAGAGTTTTGCCTTTGTAGGCCGACAAGTCCTTGAAGACCCAATAGTCGGGACGTGTCGAGAGGCGTGCCACGACGCTTAGTTCATCCACTCCCTTCGCGTGGAACGTCAGCCGATGCCGCTGCTCGCTCTGCGACACAGGCAGGTTCAGGTACCTGTGCTTCACCTTGAAGCTCAGCTCAGCGGCTTGGGCTGAACCGACGAGCGTCAAGAGCAATGCAAGAGCACTAATAATGCACTTCATCTACGCCACCTTGTTCAGCTTCTTTATGATAGAGAAGATGAAGAGGGCTGCAAGCAGGCAGATGCCCATCAGGGTGCCCCAGACGATGTAGAGCGGCATGTCCCACATGTGACCGGGGATGCTGACAAGTTTGTTGCCGAGAGCTGTTGCCACGAACCAGCCGCCCATCATCATACCCTTATACTTCGGGGGAGCCACCTTCGTGACGAAGGAGATGCCGATGGGCGAAAGCAACAGCTCGGCAAAGGTCAGAATGAGATAGGTGCTGACGAGCAAGTTGGGAGTCACGTCTGCCACATGATTGGGATGGTCGGTTGCAGGCAGGCCGAGGCAGCTGACGGTCATCAACAGGTATGCACAGGCCGCGACGAGCATGCCCAGCCCAATCTTGACAGGTGCCTTGGGCTCCTTGCCCTTCTTGCCCAGCCAGCCGAAGAGGGCGATGCTGACAGGCGTCAGAGCAACCACGAAGCACGGGTTGAACTGCTGGAAGATGGGGGCATCAACGGTAACGACCTCGTTTGCCGACTGCATATAATTATAATATAGTATAGCTGCAGGGCAGATGATGAGCAGGGCGTTGATGAGCTTCGACTTCGAACTGCCGCCGCTGAGCAGGCCGCAGACACCATAGACGATGAGGATGCACCAAATGAGGTTCACCACATTAAACTCCATGCCTGTGATGCCCGTAGCTGAACGCGCCGTGAACTCGTCGGCAAACCAGGTAAGGGTCAGACCATTCTGGTGGAATGCCATCCAGAAGAAGATGACCACAGCAAAGACGAGGCAGAGGCAGATGATACGCTCCTTGGTCTCGGCAGGCGACATTTCTTCCAGCTTCTCCTTTGCTGCAGTCTTGTCCTTCTTGACTGTGAGCACCTGCTTGTAGGTACTTCTGCCCAGGAAGTAAATCAGGATTGAGGCGATGACCGAGACGCAGGCGACGGCGAAGGCGAAATGGTAGCTGTCGGCCTTGCTGTAGCCAAGCGACGTCTGTGCCCAGTTCATGATGCCGATGGCGGCTGTCGGAGCAAACAGGGCACCCACGTTGATAGCCATATAGAAGAGGGAGAAGCCCGAGTCGCGCTTGTCGGCAAACTCAGGCGCGTTGTAGAGGTCGCCCACCATTACTTGCAGGTTTCCCTTGAACAGTCCCGTGCCGAGGCTGACGAGCAGCAGGGCAGCGCCCATAGCTGCGATGGCAATGGTGCCGCCTCCAAGTGGAACGGAGAGCAGAAGATAGCCGAGGAACATAATCAGGATGCCGATGACGACCATACGGCTGTAGCCCCAGCGGTCGGCTGCCATACCTCCGATGAGGGGCAGGAAATAGACAGCAGTCAGGAACCAGGTGTAAATCTCGCTGGCCGTGCCTGCGGCAAAGCCGAAGTTTTCACCAAGAAAGAGTGCAAAGACAGCGAGCATCGTGTAGTAGCCGAAGCGCTCGCCGGTGTTGGCAAGGGCAAGAGTCCACAAGCCTTTGGGTTGACCTTCAAACATAGTTATTTTTGATTTAAGTTAATTTTCTTTCTGCAAAGGTACGAAAAAAAGAAGAAAGAAGAATGAAGTATGAAGAATTATTTCTACTTTTGCAGGCCAAAACGAAAAAGAGACATGAAAGGACTAACACCGAGAATCGTTGACACAGTCAGGAACTACAGCCGCGAGACGTTTATGAAGGACCTCATGGCGGGCATCATCGTCGGCATCGTTGCGCTGCCCCTTGCCATAGCATTCGGCATAGCCAGCGGCGTGACACCCGAGAAGGGCATCATCACCGCTATCGTGGCCGGCTTCATCATCTCGTTGCTCGGCGGCACGAAAGTGCAGATAGGAGGACCGACAGGCGCCTTCATCGTCATTATCTACGGCATCGTCACCAATCCGGAGTACGGGCTGCAGGGGCTGCTCATCGCCACCATCCTGGCCGGCATCATCCTCGTCCTGCTCGGCGCATTCAGGCTGGGCGTAGTCATCAAGTTCATCCCCTACCCCATTGTTGTCGGTTTCACGGCTGGCATCGCCCTGACTATCTTCACTACACAAATCAGCGATGTCTTCGGCCTTACGGAGCAGGCCGTCTCTGCCACAGGCGAAGCCATACGCATCCCGCTCAAGACGCCCGGCGACTTCATCGGCAAATGGGTCTGCTATGCCGAGAACATTTCGACGTTCAATCCGTGGAACTTCCTTGTCGCCATCAGTTCGCTGCTGGTCATCGTCCTGTCGCCTAAAGCCCTGAAGAAGGTTCCCGTCTTAGGCAAGATACCAGGTTCGCTTTGGGGCATCCTGCTCGGAACCGTAGCCGTGCTCATCCTGAAGCAGCAGGGCATTGAGGGCATCGACACCATCGGCGACCGTTTCCACATCCAGGCTCAGCTGCCCGAGATGGTCATGCCAAGCATCAGCTTCGAACTCGTCCAGCGGCTCATGCCCGTAGCTTTCACCATCGCCATCCTCGGAGCCATCGAAAGCCTGCTCTCCGCAACGGTGGCCGATGGTGTCATCTCTGACCGTCACGACTCGAACATGGAGCTTGTAGCACAAGGCGTGGCAAACATCGTGACCCCCCTCTTCGGAGGCATACCCGCCACGGGAGCCATCGCCCGCACCATGACGAACATCAACAACGGAGGCCGCACCCCCGTTGCCGGCATCATCCACGCCGTCGTGCTGCTCGTCATACTGCTCCTGCTCATGCCCTATGCCGAGTATATCCCGATGGCTTCCCTTGCCGCCGTGCTCATCTTTGTCAGCTACAACATGAGCGGATGGCGCACCATCCGGGGCCTGCTGAAAAACCCGAAGAGCGATGTCATCGTCATGAGCGTCACCTTCCTGCTGACCGTCGTCTTCGACCTCACCATTGCCATCGAGGTCGGCCTCATCCTGGCCTGTGCCCTCTTCATGAAGCGCATTATGGAGACAACCGACATCTCCGTCATCCGCGACGAAATAGACCTGGGCGACGCCTCGGACATGTCCGTCGGCGAGGAACACCTGACCATCCCCGACGGCTGTGCTGTCTATGAAATCAACGGCCCGTACTTCTTCGGCATAGCCAACAAGTTCGACGACCTGATGGCTAACATCGGTCATGAACGCCCCCGCGTCCGCATCATCCGAATGCGCAAGGTTCCGTTCATCGACTCAACGGGCATCCACAACCTGCAGAACCTCATCCAGATGAATCACGAAGAGGGCATCCACGTCATCCTCTCCGGTGTCAATCCGAAAGTCCACAGCCAATTGCAGAAGGCACGTTTCTACGACCTCATGGACAGCGACCACATCTGCCCCCACATCGATGTAGCAATCCAGAAGGCCCGCGACTTCCTCTCAGGAGGAACCGCTCTGAAACAATAAGCGGCCCCACCGCGTCGTCTTCGTTGCTTCATCGCGATGGAGTGATTGCTTCATCGCGATGAAGCAATTGCTTGTTCGCGATGAAGCAACGAATGCGTCGTGATATACCGAGGGCACGATGCTGATTTGTGTAAGCTCTGGAAATTATAGAAGCCTCCGGATGCTGCCTGCCCATTAGGTTTGTCCTTTTATAACTTCCGCGATGCTTTAGCGCGACGAAGTCAACGGAGTGAGTTTACTTCCACCTTAACTTCCTTTTTACTTCCGAACCTTTCAAGTGTTAAATTTGTGTTAAAACCGAGAAATGGTTTGGGAGGAAAGGAGAAAAAGTAATACCTTTGCGATATCAAAACGATATCACAATGTTTAACCCTTATAATTAATTAAAGCTATGGAGACAAAAGAAAAGCGTTTTGAAGGTACAGTACTCAACGGATTCCTCATGCTGTTTGTGGATTTGGTGCTGACTATCGTCTGTCCGGCCTTAGTGATACTAAGCATCGCGATTGACGCAGTGCCCGGTTATTACCTGGTGCTGGGTGTGCTGGGATGCATCCTGACCATCATCCTTTGGTGCGGGTTCATCATGCTGGAGCCCAACGAGGCACGTGTCATCACGTGGTTCGGCAAGTACTCGGGCACGTTCTCTGAGGCCGGTTACTACTGGATCAACCCGTTCTACGGGACCAAGACGCTCTCGATGCGAGCCCGCAACCTTGATGCCGAGCCCATCAAGGTGAACGACAAGGTGGGCAACCCCGTCATGATTGGACTGGTGCTCGTATGGAAGCTGAAGGACACTTACAAGGCACTCTTCGAGGTCGATACGCAGACGATGGCGAAGCAGGTGCAGGGAGCCGTGGGAACAGACGTGAAGAGCATCATGAATGCCCTGGAGAAGTTTGTCCGCGTGCAGAGCGATGCTGCGCTGCGCCAGGTGGCCGGGCAGTATGCCTACGACGACGAGGACGGCAGCAGCGGAGAGCTGACCCTGCGCTCGGGTTCCGATGAAATCAACCAGCTGCTCGAACAGAAGCTCGACGACCGTCTGGCCTTGGCCGGCATCGAGGTCGTAGAGGCTCGCATCAACTATCTGGCCTATGCTCCGGAGATTGCAGCCGTCATGTTGCGCAGGCAACAGGCATCGGCCATCATCACGGCTCGCGAGAAGATTGTGGAGGGTGCCGTCTCGATGGTGAAGATGGCTCTGGACAAGCTCTCGAAAGAGGAAGTCGTGGAGCTGGACGACGACAAGAAGGCAGCAATGGTGTCGAACCTGCTAGTCGTGCTCTGCGGCGACGATTCGGCCCAGCCCGTAGTGAACACCGGAACTCTGAATCATTAAACCTACGACTATGAAACGCTACGAATACAAAATCATCACTCCGCTCTTCAAGACGGAACAGAAGCTGAACCAGCTGGGCTATGACGGCTGGGAACTGGTGGCAGCCGTCGGTGGCTCGCTCTACCTGAAGCGGGAATATAACGAATAGTACAAGAGCCTATGCCAAAGAAGGAAAACTCCACGAAGAGCTTCATCCTGCGCATAGACAACGACACCATGAGTGCCATTGAAGCGTGGGCAGCGGACGAGTTCCGTTCAACCAACGGCCAGCTTCAGTGGATTATCACCGAGGCTCTGCGCCGTGCCAAGCGTCTGCCGCGCCAGAAATAACCACGAACCAGCACGAATTGCACGAATATGTCAGCTGACAACAAGCAGTTGAACGATTCGTGCAATTCGTGCTGGTTCGTAGTTGAGACAATGCTATTGTCCGACGGTGATACGGAGTTCCTTGCCGGCGGCGAGGTCGCTGTGGCGGACGAACCAGCCGCCTAAAGGCTTGCCGCCGATGGTGACGGACTGTATCTTCTCGCCCTTGCCCTCGCGCACGATGTCGAAGCTTTGTCCGCTGCCTAAGGTGAAGTGCACGCGGTTGAAAAGGGGCACGGTGACGATATACTCGGGGTCGGCTGGCGAATAGGTGTAGATGCCGATAGCGTTCAGTGCATACCAGGCAGACATCTCGCCTGCATCATCCATTCCGGCGTAGGCGAGGCCGTCGCTGCCCATACCGTAGTAGTCATGAAGAAGTATGTTCAGCACGTGCTGTGCCTTCTCTTGCCTGTCAATGAAGTAATAGGTGAACGGCAGGCTGTGGCCTGGTTGGTTCCCGTGACAATAGGTGCCGAGATAGCCGGTGAGGTTCCAAGCTTCGTAGCCGCCACAGGGGACAGAGAAGAGGGAGTCGAGCTTCTGCTCTACGGCTTGCTTCGAGGGGTAGAGTGCCACCATTCCCTGAGGGTCATGGGGCGCGAAGAAGAGCGAGTTCCAGGCATCTGCTTCGCGATACATATACTGATAGTAGGGATAGTTGGGCCGGAAGTCTTCTATCCACGAGGCGATGCCGTCGCGAATCACCTTGCCGCGCCAGAAGCCGGTCGA
This sequence comes from uncultured Bacteroidales bacterium, assembly GCA_902763865.1. GTDB lineage: Bacteria > Bacteroidota > Bacteroidia > Bacteroidales > Bacteroidaceae > Physcousia. The sequence continues at coordinate 54,117 of CACWTR010000011.1, forward strand.
GGCATCGAAGAGGTTCTTGTAGTTCTGCGAATGCCGGAGCAGCATCTTCTCGTTCTTCTTGTCCTTCAGCTCGCGGGCCACGAGTGCTGTGGCGTAGTCGTCGTAGGCGTACTCCACGGTTTTCGTCACGGAGCCCTTGTACTCGTTCTCCGTGCGGACGTTGACGGTGTCCTTCTCTGCAATCCATCCGCGTTCCAGGTATTCGTCCAGATATGGGCGCCCTCCCCTGCCGGGAACGGTGGCATTCTTCAGCATCAGGGCATAGGCACGACGGAGGTCGAAGTCGCGGATGCCTCTCAGCCAGGAGCCTGCCACGAAGGTGGAGGCATGGTCGCCGTGGAAGAAGGAGGGCATGTAGCCGCCGCGTCCTTCGCCGCGCTCGATGCAGGAGCGGATGATGTCCGCAGCCACGTCGGGCGTAATCATGCCAAGCAGGATGAGCTTATTGCGATAGGTGTCCCAGAAGGAGGGATTGGTGTAGTAGCGGTAGTCGGTCTTCACCACTTCGCCTGCATCGTTGCGGTGCTCGCCGTTCACGTCTGTGCGGAGATGCGGGAAGAGGAAGACGCGGTAGAGCGTGGAGTAGAGCATCGAGCGCTCGGCCTCTGTGCCACCTTCGACGCGGATGTGTCCGAGCACGTCGTTCCAGATGTCATTCGCTTCGTTGCGAACCTGTTCGAAGGTCTTGCCTGCGAGTTCTGCCTCGAGGTTCTGCTTGGCGTTCTCGATGCTGACAAACGAGAAGCCTATCTTCAGCTCGACGGGACGGTTGGCTCGCGGTTCTTTCAGCTTAACCATCGCGATGGGGCGTCCCCAGCCTCCCTGCTCCCGGTTTCGGGTTCCCTGTTCGCTTCTCGGGCCCTGCCCCACGTTGCCTGCGCCGCCAGTCTCTTCGATGTTCTCTATGTCCTCCGACAGTTCGGCATGGAAGTAGATGCGTCCCTCGCCGTCCTGAAAGCCTTCGAAGGTGTTGGTACCTGTCTGCTTGAGTTCCCAGCGGCGCGGCATGTTGTTCGAGCGTGCTATGTCGATGAGGATTTGCCGCTGACTGCCTTCGGGATAGGTGTAGCGATGGAATCCGCAACGCAGCGTGGAAGTCAGTTCGGCATTGACGTGGTAGCGGTCGAGCAGGACGCGATAGTATCCGGGACGGGCTTCCTCTTCGGTATGACGGAAAAGCGAGCGGTAGCTGTCGGGGCGCGGACGTCCCTCTGCCGTCACGGGCAGGATGGGCAGGTGCAGCAGGTTCCAGTGGCCCTTCGAGGTGTGGGCAAAGCCGTAGATCATATTGTCCTCGTACTGATAGCCCGAGCCGCTGCGGTACATCGTGACGGGTGTGAGCTGCACCATTGCGTTGGGCAGAGCTGCTCCGGGGAAGGTCTCGGCTCCCCAGGCACGCTTCTCCTCGGTGCGTATGTACCCAAGCTCTTCGGGGGTCCAAAGGGTAGCGGTGCCCATCAGGGGGTTGACGTACTGTGTTACGCTTGGGGCCATTGCTGTCATACGGCCCAAGCTACTGGCGAAAACGCCAAGAATAAACAAAAACCTCATACCAAATTATGTGAATTGCGTTAGTGATTTGCAAGTGTTCTATCTCTTCCAGACGAAGCGGTAGGCGAAGCGACGGTTGGGGGCAGTGTCACCGGAGGTGGAGACGGAGATGATGTCGTCCGGGTTGGTGGGATTGTCGGCCCACTTGAATGACAAGCTGAAACGCTTTCCCGTCTTGCCGAGCAACTTGCGGGGAAAGGCCATCTCGACGCACTTCTCCCCTACTGCCACATCGACACCCTGGACTATGCCATTTGAGTTTATCAGTTTTGAATTTTGGATTCTGTAGTCGTATGTACCGTCCTCGTCGGTGTCAATCATGAGTAGCATCCAGTTGGGGTCTGTGCTGGGCGAGAGGGGAGCCGCCGTCTCGCAGGCAAAGTAGATATTCTTCTTGTCAACAGCCACAAGGCAGCGCACGATGTCGTTTCGGCCTGTATTGTCGGTGTAGTGCAGGTTGCCGTAGCCGTCGTGGTCGCGATGGACGATGTCGCCCCGCGTGTCGAGGAAGCTGCTGTCGGGCTCCCATTCGTCGAGCGAACCATCAAGTTTGATCTTCTGGTAGCCGCGATGCACGGGCATAGGGGCCACTCCCTTGTATCGACGAATGTTCTGCACCATCTGCATGTAGTAGTTGTCAGTCCATCCGCCCTTCATCGGGGCGATGGTGCGGTTGAACTCCGCGTTGTACTGATCCACGAAATAGAAGGGGTTGTCCTTCCTGCCCAGGAAGTCGATGTGCATTTCCGCCTGTCCGCTGGGGTCCTTGCCGTTGCGGTACTTTCCAGCAGTCCATTCGTTCCAGTCGTTCAAATAGATGAATTCGGGATCGACCTGCAGGGCCTCGTCCCATCGGTCCTGGAAGTAGATGCCCTGAGCCGTGAGGTTCTGGGGGACGGGCATGTCCTTTTCGTTCAGGGGCGGTTCGCCTGTCTCCCTGCGCCAGCTCTTGCCGGTGATGCTGATGGGGTGCTGTGCCGGTGTGACAGCCATCTGCTCCATCCTCCCCCGATGCTTCGCGCAGAGCTCTTCGGGCTTGAGGGCAGCAACATTCTTGTCATTCATCTCGTAGCCGAAACTCCACTTGTCTTCACCCCCCACATAGCGCTCGCCGGCCCATTCGTAGTAGCCCCACCACATGTTGCGCAAGGTAAAGAATTGCCGGACCTCGGGGCTGTAGTCCGACTTGCCTTTCTGTCCCCCGCCCGGGTTGGCATCGACGCTGGGCGTGGCATTATAGAGTAGCAGCGGCTTGCCGTCCCACAGGAACCAGCAGTCCTGGTAGCGACCTGTCTTGTAGTAACGCTCGTAGAGGCTCTGCACCACGTCGATGACATTGCCGTTGAAGGCCCAGAAGCAGAACTTTGGGACGCGGTTGCCCTCGGCCTTCATCTCCTGCATCGTCCGGAAGATGACCTCCCACTCGTCCCAATAGCAGACGGCATTCGTCACGTCCATGATGAGGACATCGACACCGGCGTCGCTGAGCATCGAGAGGTCGTGGCGGATGACGTAGCGGTCCTGGCTGAGGAAGTAGCCGTATTCGGGTTCGCCCCAGTGGTAGGTGGCGTATGGGAAGTCGGGGTTGCCGCGGGTTATTGCCGGGTTCTCGTCGATGAGCCGCGACACGTCGAGCGTATAGGGCTGACCGTTATGCAGGTTCTGCGTATGCCAGGTAATGTAGAAGATGCCTACGGTGCGTTGCCTGCCGTCCGTCTTGAGAGGGCACTCTTCAGCCGTCGGTAGCTTCCGTCCCAGCCCGTCGGTAGCCACCCAGCTGCTGCCGTCGGTGCCCTGTCCGGACGAGGCGAGAACGGACGAGGCGAACAAGCACAAAGAAATGGTTCTTTTCAGTAGATTCATGACCGTTTGGAGAGTTAGACGCTGCAAAGTTACAAAAAAATCCGGAAGGCTGCAAGAGCCAAGGGGAGTTTAGTGGTTAGTGGTTAGTGTTTAGTGGTTAGAGTTTAGTGGTTAGAGTCAGTGGTTAGTTGTGAGTTTAGAGGTCGCGTCGTGCGCACCTGGGCGACGTGTCGGGCTCTCATTGACGATGCAAAGGTACGGCGTCAATGAGAACACGTCACGACGTCAATGAGAACGCGTCACGACGTTAAGGCGCACACGACGCGACGTTAAGGCGCACACGACGCGACGTTAAGACGCTCACGACGCGAGGAAGAGAATGAAACAACTCAACAACCCTAAAAAACACAAACTGAACTCTCAATGGTCTTCCCCTTCGGCATAGTTCTCCAGATAGAGCTGCTCGCCGTCATATACGGCGAAGGTGAACTGCGTTATCCAGTCGCCCAGGATGATGACGCGGGTCTGACGGCTGAGGGCCAGGTCGAGCTCTATGTGGCGATGACCGAAGATGAAGTAATCGATGTCCGGATGTTCCCTGAGGTATTGTTTGGCAAAGAGGATCAGCGGCTCGCGGTCTTCCCCCTGATACGGCGGGTCGCCACCTTCGCCGTTGTGCAATGCAGGCTCATGCTTGAGGCGGCTGCGCTTGGCCCATCCCAGCCCGAACTTCATGCCGAAATAGGGGTGCAGGCACCGGAAAGCCCGCTGGCAGAAGCGATTGTGGAAGACGGCGCGGATGAAGCGGAACTTCCAGTCGCCGTCGCCCAGCCCGTCACCGTGAGCCAGGAAGAAAGTCTGGTCGCCTATCTCGAGGGTAAGCGCGTTGAGGTGCAGCGTCACTCCACATTCCTTTTCCAGATAGTCGAGACACCAGATGTCGTGGTTCCCCGTGAAGTAATGCACCTCGATGCCCATATCGGTCAGCTCGCTGACCTTGCCAAGGAAACGGGTGAAGCCCTTGGGCACTACGGTTTTGTACTCGAACCAGAAGTCGAACATGTCGCCGAGCATGTAGATGGCTTCGGCCTTGTCCTTTATCTCGTCGAGGAAACGCACCAGCCGGCGCTCGTGTTCGCGGGGATGCGGGATTGCCAGACTGCCGAGGTGTGCGTCGCTTATGAAATAGATGTTCTTCATAGGAATCCAAGCTCCATTTTTGCTTCCTCGCTCATCATTTCCTTGTCCCATTCGGGTTCAAAGACGAGGTTCACTTCTACCTTCTTGATGCCGGTGATGGTCTCCAGCTTCTGCCGGACGTCTTCTACGATGAAGTCGGCTGCGGGGCAGTTGGGGGCCGTAAGCGTCATATCGACGGCGAGCTCCGTGCAGTCCTCCGACAGCTCAATGCGGTAGATGAGGCCGAGGTCATATATGTTGACGGGTATTTCGGGGTCGAAGACGGTCTTGAGCACTTCGATGACCCGTTCTTGCATTTCCAGTTCAGTTTTCATAGCTTTCCGTGGTCTTGATAACTGTAATATGTGTTTCCTGCAAAGATGACGTGGTCCGTGAGGCGGATGCCGACGGCCTTGCACGCCTCGGAAGCCTTCCGGGTAAGGTTGTCATCCTCGCGGCTCGGGTTAGTCCGTCCGCTGGGATGATTGTGGCAGAGCACGACGTCGGTAGCCTGAGCCAGCAGCGCGTGGCGCAGGAGCTCGCGGACATCGACGGAGACAGCAGCTATGCCGCCCCTGCTGAGCAGGACGGAGCCCTTCACCCTCATCCCCTGGTCGAGCAGCAGCAGGTGGCACTCTTCGATGGTGAGGTCCTGCATCATCGGACGGAGGTACTCGTGGATGTCGGCAGAAGTCCTGATGTGCATCCTTTCGGGCAGGTTCTCCTTGAGGCGCTGATTGGCAAGCTGGCAAGCAGCGAGAATGGTCACGGCCTTTGCCTCGCCGATGCCTTCGTAGCGCATCAGTTCCTGTACGGAGGCTTTGGCAAGCAACATGAGGCTGTCGCCGTAGTCGGAGAGGATTCCACGCATGACTTCGACAGCCGACTTGCCCGGCACGCCACTTCCGATGAGAATGGCCAGCAGCTCGGCTTTGCTCAGTGTCTCAGCACCATTGAGGAGCAGACGCTCGCGAGGGCGGTCTTCGGGGGCCCAGTTCTTGATGGCTTTCATTCGTAGAAGTTCTTCTTGAAGGCTTGCAGTTCCTCGTTCTTGCCCAGTATGCACCGCAGCCACCAGGCTCGCAGGAAGCCCGTGCCGTAGCCGATGAGCTGGATGAAGCTCGCCCAGACGGAGAGGACTCCTATCCTGATGCTACTGTTCCGGACAGAACTGTCGATGAAGACGAGCAGCGAGAAGAGCAAAAGCGGCAACAGGAACAGGACCATTCCGCCGATGCCTGCTATGATGCAAATCATCGGGCCGTTGGCACATCCCGGTTTCGGCATCTGCCACAAGGCGACGAGGCCCAGCAGGGCAAGCAGAAGGAACAGGAATGCGAAGAGCAGGCACAGGAACGTGCCGACGGTAAAGACCATCGGCAGCAGGTGCACCAGCTTCAGGCTGCCCGGGTGTCGCTTCATCAGGTTGATGCGGGCAATGCCGCTGTTGTGAACCTGCCTGAAGAACTTCCGGAAGTCTGTCCTGCGCTTGTGCCAAACCCATGCTTCGGGGAAGAGCCGGCACGAGGCTCCGCTCTCGTAGATGCGGAGGCTCAGGTCGATGTCCTCGCCGAAGCGCATAGCGGAGAAGCCGCCCAACTGCCGGTAGAGGCTGCTGCGAATGCCGAGATTGAAGGAACGGGGATAGAACTTGCGGTCCATCTGCTTCTTGCCTCCGCGAATGCCGCCGGTGGTCAGGAAGGACGTCATGCTGTAGTTGATGGCTTTCTGGACGGGCGTGAAGCTCTCGTGAGCACGGTCCGGTCCGCCCCACGCATCGCAGTCCTCCCGGCACAGCTCTTCATCTACGGCTTGCAGGAATCCGGACGGCAGCATGCAGTCGCTGTCCAGAAAGATGAGGTATTCCCCCTGGCTGCGCTCCGCTCCGAAGTTGCGCGTCTGTCCCGGACCGCTGTTCTCCTTCGTATAGTAACGGAGCTGCAGCAGCCCGGCATAGCGGTGCACCACGCTTTCGCAGGAGATGCTTGAGCCGTCCTCCACGATGATGACCTCCATGTCCTGCATCGTCTGCTGCGTTAAGCTCTCGAGCAGTTCATCCACTTCCTCCGGACGGTTAAAGACGGGAACGATGATTGAGTACTTCATTCTATATTGTTATTTCCGATACTTCTGTCATTTGTTTATAAGGAAGATGGCCGGCACCTTGCTCAGATCGGACAGTTCCTTCCCCCGCCATTCCGAGATGCGAAGGGTGCGGATGTATTCGTCGGGGGTAGTGATACCGGCTGCTATGCAGAGACGCGTCTGCGGGCGGAGCGCAGCAAGGAGCGACTGAAACATCTTGTGGTTGCGGTAGGGCGTCTCGATGAAGAGTTGCGTCTGCCCTTCCGTCCAAGCCCTCGACTCAAGCATCTTGAGCTTCTTCGCCCGGTCCGACGGGTCAACGGGCAGATAGCCGTTGAAGGCAAAGCTCTGTCCGCCAAGTCCGCTGCTCATCACGGCCATTATCATGCTGTTGGGGCCCACAAGCGGCACGACGCGAAGGCCCTCGCTCTGCGCGATGCCGACAATGTCCGCTCCCGGGTCGGCAACGGCGGGACAGCCGGCTTCGCTTATCACGCCGACGGGTTTCCCTTCGCGCAACGGCTGGAGGTACTGGCTGAAGAGTCTCTCGTCGGCATGCTTTCCCATCTCGAAGAAGGTGCTGTCGTCGATGGGGAACTCGCGGTCCGTCTGGCGCAGGAAGCGACGTGCCGTGCGTATGTTCTCTACGATGAAATGCCGTATGCCCATGATGACCTCACGGTTGTAGGAGGGCAGGACCTGTCCTACGGGAGTCTCGCCAAGCGTGACCGGTATGAGGTATAACGCAGCGGGCATCGGAATCAGCGATTAGCGGTTAAGGCCTGAAGGAGTTCTTCGGGCGAGAGAAGCTGCTGCTCGCCCGTCTGCATGTTCTTGAGCATGACCTTCCCTGCGGCCATCTCCGTCTCGCCGGTCATGACCACGTAGGGAACCGCCTTCTGGTTGGCATACTGCATCTGCTTCTTCATCTTGCCGGCATCGGGATAGATTTCCGAGCGGATGCCCTGGGCACGTAGCATCCCGATGATGGGCAGGGAGTAGGCCGTCTCCTTTTCTCCGAAGTTGATGAAGAGCACCTGAGTGGCCGTTGTCACCGCTTCGGGATAGAGGTCAAGCTGGTTCAGGACGTCGTAGATGCGGTCGGCACCGAAGCTGATGCCCACTCCGCTCAGGCCGGGCATACCGAAGATGCCGGTCAAGTTGTCGTAGCGACCACCGCCCGTGATGCTGCCTATCTCCACGTCCAGCGCTTTCACCTCGAAGATGCAGCCCGTGTAGTAGTTCAAGCCGCGGGCAAGGGTCAGGTCGAGCTCGAGTTGAGAGTTGAGAGCTGAGAGTTTGGAGAGCACATACTCCACTTCGTCGATGCCCTTCTGTCCCACCTCGCTACCCGCAAGTGCCTGCCGCATCGTGGCAATCTTCTCGTCATTCGTGCCGCTGAGGTTGATGATGGGTTGCAGCTTGCGGATAGCTTCCTCGCCGATGCCGTCCTGGCGCAACTCTTCGTTGACTGCCTCAAGGCCGATTTTGTCGAGTTTGTCGATGGCTACGGTAATATCGACTATCTTGTCTGCCTCGCCTATCATCTCGGCGATGCCGGAGAGAATTTTGCGGTTGTTTATCTTGATGCAGACGCGGATGCCGAAGCGGCGGAACACCTCGTCGATGATTTGCATCAGCTCCACCTCGCAAAGAAGCGAGTCGCTGCCCACGACGTCGGCATCACACTGATAGAACTCGCGGTACCGCCCCTTCTGGGGCCTGTCAGCACGCCATACGGGCTGAATCTGATAGCGACGGAAGGGCAGGGCCAGCTCGTCGCGGTGCTGGACCACATAGCGAGCGAAAGGCACGGTCAAGTCATAGCGCAGACCCTTCTCGCAAAGCTGTGCGGCCAAATGACCCGTAGCACCGGCTGAAAGGTCGTCTGCCGAGATGCCGCGCAGGAAGTCGCCGCTGTTCAGAATCTTGAAGAGCAGCTTGTCGCCCTCCTCGCCATACTTGCCCATCAAGGTGGAGAGGTTCTCCATAGCCGGAGTCTCTATCTGCTGGAAACCGTAGAGGGAATAGACCTCGCGGATGGTGTTGAAGATGTAGTTGCGGCGCGACATCTCCTGCGGTCCGAAGTCGCGTGTCCCCTTGGGTATGCTTGGTTTTTGTGCCATATTTAGGATTCTTTGTTCTGTTTTTGCGTGCAAAGGTACGACTTTTAATTCATAATTCATAGTTCAAGTTTCATAATTCTGCTTTCTTAACTCTTTATTCTTAATTTATTCGTACCTTTGCAGGCGGAAAAGACGAACAGAAATGAATTTCTTCAACAATAAGACCAAGAAAGAGGAACCGCAGAAGCCATCCGCGCAGGAAGAAGGCGACGTTCCTGCCCAGGCTGGCGCTGCAGCCGTCTCCCCTGCCCCGACGAGCAGCACACTCTACCCCCAACGTGACAAGCGCATACTGAACAGTACGCAACTCCAGCGCGTCAAGGATGCCAAGCGACTGGCCGAGACAAAGCTGAACGGGCTGGAGGAAAGTCTTGCACGGCTGCAGGCACAGCAGCGGTGGCTGCGCCGCTACAACGAGACGCGCATAAGCCTGGAACGGGAAAAGAAACATCTCTTCGAGTTGGGAAAGCAGAAAGCCATCCTGGCTTCCGATGCCAGCATGCTGGAACGCTACAACAGCTTCGAAACCATTCACGGCACCTACCAGAGGCTCTCCGTCGTGAACGAACAGATAGGCTTCGACAAGCGCGGACTGAGCGAGCTGGAACGCGAAGCGGAAGAGAACCGCAACAAGATGACCGACCAGGAGAAGAGGCTGCAACAGGCTAGCGAACAATTCCAGACTGTCAACACCTCCTTTCTAGACATTCTGGACAATGTCTGCCTGGCCTTCCACATGACCGGAAGCAGCGAAGCACACGATGCCGAAGCCGCTTTCCTGAACAACCATATAAATAATATAAATGAGGAAATCGAGGCACAGACGTCCGTAATAGCCGAGACGGAGCGCAACATCGGGACTCTCCGTCAGGAGCTGGAGGAACTATATGCCTGGCGACAGAACATGGAGATGCACGAGAGCATGCTGCAGCACGGCGAAGCTATCCTGCTGCGGCTGGGGGCAATGCAGGAAATCAGCGAGCAACGCAGCCAGCTGCAGCAGAAACGTCAGCAGGCACTCAAGCGGCAGGACGAAGAGAACGAGATGCTGAGCAGGACCTTCGCACAGTATCAGGACCTCCTCTCGCAAATAAAGACTACCGAGGCAGAGCTCAGTATTCACCGCTCCTATATCCACGACCAGGACGGCTTCACCCTACAGGAGAGGGCTATGATGCTGAGGAGTCGCCGGCAGATGTTTGCCTCCGCTTTGTCGCTATGGAAACGCATCAGCACAGGCTATGACAACATCGAGGAGAAGAGCCGCCGCGTCACAGCCCTCCGTCTGCACATCCAGCATCTCGAGGACGGTGTACGACAGCTGGAGGCCGAGGCTGGCAAGGTGCAGAGGCTCTGCAAGGAGAAGGAATACACCTATCTGTTGAGCAAGGGACAGGACATCATCCAGCTGCGTGCCGACCTGCGCGAAGGCACGTCCTGCTCTGTCTGCGGTGCCACGCATCATCCCTATCACAGCGATACCATTCTGGAGCAAAGCAAGCTCATCGGCCAGATGAAGACCGACTTCGAGCTGCTGGCATCGGAAGCAAATGCCAAGCAGCATCAGCTCTCCGATTTGCAGACAGAACTGGCAACGGCTAAAGGTCAGCTACAGGCTGAGGAAGAAGCCCTCAACTCCTTCCGCATCCGTCAGAACGAGGACGTACAGGAGTGGAAGCTCTATGCCGGACTCGACCATACCTTCGCCGATTGCTCTGAGAGCACGAACCACGAAGCCCGCACCGCCACGCTCCGACAGTTTATCGAGAACGTCAGCCGCGATGCAGAGACGGCTCAGAAGGAGCTGGAGACCTTCACATTCCACCAGGGCAGCATTGCCCAACTCAGCGAGAAGCTGCAGAAGTTCGAGCAGCGAAAGAGCGAGATGAACGTCCGCCTGAACGAACTCAACACCGGCCTGCAGGTACTCAGCCGCGAGGTGGAACAGACAACCACGCGCTACGAGAGCGTCAACAAGCACTTCACACGTGTCTATGAAGGACTGCTGTCTGCCGTTACCATCAAGGACTGGTTCACGCTCTGGCAGAGCAGCCCCAAGCAACTCTGCGGACAGATACAGCAACTCATCACCGACTGGCACTCCGCGCAAAAGGAGATTGCCAAGAAGCAGAAGGCACTCGAAATGGAGAGTGTACGGCTGGAACACATGAAAGCTATGCTGCAGACCAGCCAACAAGCCTCGACGCAAGTCTCCAAGCGGCTGGAAGACGTCGTCACCCGCAGGGCAGAGCTGCAGAAGAGCTATCGGCAGATAGTTTCGGAGAACGACGCGAAGGACCTGCTCCGAAAGTTCATACAACAAGTACGGACGACCTATGACAAATTCGACGAAGAACGGAGGCAGATGGAATCCATCCGGCAGGAGGACAACATCATGCAGGGCCGTCACGACTACTACCTCTCGCACCTCGCCCGACTGGAGGACGAACAGAGCCGGCTGCGCCAGAAGCTTGACCTCTGGATGCATAACTTCAACCAGCAGAACCCACCCGTACAGCAGGGCGAGCTGGACAAGGTCTTTGCCGACGACAAAGACTGGAGCCGCATACGCAGCACCCTCAACCAGATCAGTACCGACATGCTGCTCTGTCAGGCAAAGGTCGATGATCTGAACAGCCGCATCATTGCCCTCGACACGGAGGACGGACATTGCAGCCCCGTCACGCCCGAAGTACAGGAAAGCATTGCCGAGAACCTGCAGGCCCTGACCCGCCAGCGCAATGAGACGATGATGACCATCGCCCGTCTCTCCGTCCAGCTCGAAGACCACGAAAGGGCGCTGGCTGCCGAGCGGAACTCAGCAGAGCCGTTGAACATTGAACATTGAACATTGGGGTAGCATATTTAATTCTCAAATCTTCTTTCTTAATTCCAAATTTATTCGTACCTTTGCATCCGCAAACGAAACAAACAGTTAATCCACAACCATAAAATGAAACGGACTCTTTCACTCATCATCGCCGCCGCCTTCGCCTACGGCGCAATGGCACAGGCTCTGTACAAGGACACCAAGTACCACGCTCCCATCAAGGTGGAGAAGAAGTGGAAAAAGTATAACCCCGGAGACGTGGAGTTCCACGACGAGGCTCCCCAGTCGGAAGGCTCCCGCATCTACCACAACATTATCCCCAACCCCGCTCCCTACATTCAGGAGAACGCGCTGCGCGTGCTGCAGACACTCTATTGGGGACCCAAGGACCCCAACGTGCCGCGCCTGAAACGCATCATCTACACCATAAAGGACTATGACGGAATCAGCGAGAAGTACGGCAGCGGCGACCACGTAGGCATCCGCTACAGCACAAACTGGATAGAACGCTGCTTTGCCGGAGGCGATACCCTCCGCCTCGACTATGAGACACGCGGCGTCCTCTACCACGAGCTGACCCACGCCTACCAGCTCTCGCCGGAAGGCTGCGGCGAGTACGACGGCAAGAGCGAGTACTGGCTCTTCATCGAGGGACTGGCCGATGCCGTGCGCGTAGCATGCGGATGCTTCGACCAGGACTTCAAAAGCAAGGACCGTACGCGCGGCGACAGCTGGCGCAAAGGCTATCGCGTGACGGGCTACTTCCTTTACTGGCTCTCCCTGAACAAGGACAAGGACTTCATCCGCAAGTTCAACCGCTCGGCTGTCGAGCTGAAGCCCTGGTCGTGGGACAAAGCTATGAAGCATATCCTCGGCGACAAGCCCGAGAACACCACCGACGCCCTTTGGAACGAATATATGAAGGCAGTAGGGGATTAAATAGCCTCTCCCCAACCCTCTCCCGTGGGAGAGGGAGAAGCCTCCCCTCGGGGAGGTTTGGAAGGGGTCTGTAAATAGTAATCAAATAAAATAGTAAATAAACAAGATGTCTAAATCTCTTGTAGTACTCTCCGGCGGACAGGACTCCACGACCTGCCTCTACTGGGCCCTGAAGCACTTCGACAAAGTGCAGGCCCTCACCTTCAGCTATGGGCAGCGCCACGCCGCCGAGGTGGAGGTCGCAAAGCAGTTGGCTGGCGAAGCAGGAGTTCCCTGGGACCAGATGGACATCAGCTTCATCTCACGCCTCAGCTCCACGTGCAGCCTGACAAACCCCGACCTCAGCATCGAGGAAGAGAAAAAGGAAGACTCGCCCTACCCCACCACCTTCGTGCCCGGACGCAACCTCTTCTTCATCTCCATCGCTGCCATCTATGCACGCGAACATGGCATCTACGACATCATTACGGGCGTAGGACAAGCCGACTTCAGCGGCTATCCCGACTGTCGCGACGGCTTCATCAAAAGCCTGAACACTACGCTCAACCTCGCTATGGACGAACAGTTCCGGCTGCACACACCCCTCATGTGGCTCGACAAGGAGCAGACATGGGCACTGGCCGACGAACTCGGCGTATTCGACACCATTCGCTACCGCACCCTCACCTGCTACAACGGCATCGTGGGCGACGGCTGCGGACACTGTCCCGCCTGCAAGCTCCGCCGCGAGGGACTGCAGAAATACCTGGCAACTGTCAAGGGGAGAGAAGGATGAGAGTTCATAGTTGCCTTTCGTCGAGCTAAAGCTTCATAGTTAATCCCAACGCGGTAGCAAATTATTCACTTTTCACTATTCACTTTTACCTTATTCTATGGATGACAGAAAACAGGATTCCCTAAAAGCCTTAGGCAAGAAGGCAGAAATACCTCAGGACTACAACCCGGAAGTGCTGGAAGCATTCGGGAACAAGCATCCCGAGAACGACTATTGGGTGCGCTTCAACTGCCCTGAATTCACCGCGCTCTGTCCTATCACCGGACAGCCCGACTTCGCGGAGATACGCATCAGCTACCTCCCTGACCAGCGCATGGTGGAAAGCAAGAGCCTCAAGCTCTACCTCTTCTCGTTCCGCAATCACGGCAGTTTCCACGAGGACTGCGTCAACATCATCATGAAGGACCTCATCCGCCTCATGGACCCCAAGTACATCGAGGTGACGGGCATCTTCGTCCCACGTGGCGGCATCAGCATCTATCCCTATGCCAACTACGGCAAGCCCGGCACCCGCTACGAGGAAATGGCCAGCTACCGACTCCTGCACCACGACCTGTAAAATTCTTCTCATCCATTTGGGGTGGCATCTACATCGCAAAAGGCATGAGCGTTCTCAATGATAACATGAAGACAAAGGAAATACAAGGTTTGGTGGCTGTCCTGCTGATGCTCTGGTGCGGCCCAGCAGCTGGGGCACAGACATTCGGCGAATGGTTCGAGGACCGAACCCTGCGGATTGACTACGTCTTTGCAGGTGATGCCCAAAGGCAGGAGCTTTACCTCGACCAGCTGTCCCTGCTGCCCCGGTGGTACGGACGGCGCACACGGCTGGCCGAACTGCCGGACGCTTCTTTTAACAACGAATTGCACGAATTACACGAATTATAAAAAAGCGCACCCTTAAAGAGTGCGCTCTTGTTTGTGTCTCGGAATCGTTTGTTGCATTTGTTGACTTCGGCGGTTTTAACCCAAATCGGTCATTAG
>CACWTR010000011.1:68434-80075 GCA_902763865.1 uncultured Bacteroidales bacterium
TTGACTTTTCTAATGACCGCCATTAGAAAATCAACCATTCAAAAGACGAAATTTCAACACGTTACAAGCTCAACCACGGATTATTGCGCTTCTAATGACTGATTTGGGTTTAAGGGTGCGCTTAAACCCAGTTTAACTCTAAACTTCATAGACTGACTCTAAACACTAAGCTCTCAACTCTTTCTTGTCCCGGAATCGAACTGCAACACTGCAACGCTGCAAATAAGCGAGCACAATACAAAAGGAAAACCGTTTTTCTTTTTATTGTCGAGCGAAAAGGACTCCGGCTATGCCGCCTGAGCACCTACTGGAGTGTAAGTATTAAGACCGAAGGTCAAAATTAAGCATTTTGTAGCTGAGCAAACAATACTAAGCAAGCATGGCATAGAGAAGCAACTGAAGATATTCCGCGAACTTGGCATTATCGCGAGAAGAAGAATCGACAAGAACGGACTATGGTTTATCAATAAGGAATAGGTACTGATTGGCATTATTTCAGTCATTCAGGCAAAGAAACAAGTTAAGCAAGCCAAGGAGGGAAAGTGAAATTCTTTGTCTCGAGTGGCTTGTAATTCAAGAATTTTATCTATATTTGCAAGCAGAAACCGCACAAACAAAGCTTGCAGAATGGTTGCAAATTACCATAATAAATTGAATATCAATATATTACCCCCCCCCATTTAGGGGAGGTAAGATAGCAAGTGCTGTCCGCCATTCCGGTGGACAAGGAGAATTATATCCCCTGCTGCATTGGGCACCAGCCCGATGCGGTGGGGGATTTTCGTTGCCTACCATTATTAATCTGTCGTGACTATGGAAGAGCGGCAGATTAAGTCACGCCAACGAGTGGCCGAGCGGGGTGAGGTATTCACTGCCGAGCGGGAAGTGAACGCTATGCTCGACTTGGTGAAGCAGGAAACGGAGCGCATTGACTCTCGCTTCCTGGAGCCTGCTTGCGGAACGGGCAATTTCCTTGCAGAGATATTGCGCCGTAAACTTGATGTGGTATCTCGGCTGTATCAGCGCCAAGTGGCTGGGGTGCAGTTGCAGTCTGTTATTGCTGTGAGCAACATCTATGGCATTGACATTATGATGGACAATGTGGAGGAATGCCGTCAGCGACTTCTTGAGATTCTTTGCGAGTGGTACCCTCGTGCTCTGCCAGGAAGCGAAGCACCCGCTGAGTTGCGCCAAGTGTGGCAGTATCTGCTGGAGCGCAACATTCTGTGGGGGGATGCTCTGACGCTGCGCCTTCCAGTGAATGCCGATGCTTCGGAAGCAGAGAAACTCAATGCCGAACCCATTACGTTCAGCGAATGGTCGTTCATCAGCGATATGGTAATGCGCAAGGACTATCATCTTGCAGCTCTGATGCAGGCACAGACGCAGAGTGTGCCCGACCTTTTCAGCGACCTTGGCGACGAAGCCCACCTGCCTCCCAAACCAGTGAGGGAATACAAACCTGTTCACTATATGAAAATAGCTACCTTCTATGATACTCAGCACTAATTACAATCCAGACGTGTTGACCTGTCTGGCCAACCTCTCCAACGACGAGGTGTTCACGCCTCCGCAGGTAGTGAACCGTATGCTCGATATGCTACCGGCAGAGCTGTTTCGCAGCAAGGAGACAAAGTTCCTTGACCCTGTGAGCAAGAGCGGCGTTTTCCTTCGCGAAATTGCCAAACGCCTGATGATAGGTTTGGAAGACAAGATACCTGACATTCACGAGCGGGCCGACCACATCTTCACCAAGCAACTCTTTGGTATAGCCATTACGGAACTGACGGCTCTCACCAGTCGCCGCTCGCTCTATTGCAGCAAACGTGCTAATGGACGGTATTCCATTTGCCGTAAGTTCCGCGACGAGGAGGGCAATCTTCGCTTCAGGGCGATAGAGCATAAGTTCGTGGACGGGAAATGTAAGTTTTGTGGCGCCTCAGAATCGGTCTTCGGCAAGAAAGTGCGTACCGACTTGGAGAGCCACGCTTACGAGTTTATTCACACAGAGAAACCAGAAAAATTATTCGGAAACATGAAGTTTGACGTTATCATAGGAAATCCACCGTATCAGTTGAGTAAGGCTACAGAGAACTCGACAAGCAACAATGCGGCATTTGCTTCTGCTATTTATCCCCTTTTTATCGAACAAGCAGCTAAATTAAACCCGCAATACTTGATAATGATTACTCCAAGCAGATGGATGACCAAAACAGGTCAAGGTGTATCAGATGAATGGGTTGATAAAATGATTGCATCAAATCACTTTGTAGAAATACATGATTTTATTAATTCTACAGAATGTTTTGCTGGTGTTGATATTATGGGGGGTGTAAGTTATTTTAAGTACCAACCAACATATGTTGGAAAATGCCATTTTGTTTGCCATAGAGGAGATAAAGTAACAGAATATAGTGATTTCCTTGACTCTTTTGGCACAGGCGTGATTATAAGAGACCCTCAAGCGATGGATATCATTAATAAAGTTGTAAAGATAGAGGGAGAATATTATAGAGAAAATTCTTTTGGGGGGATAGTTAGTCCTTTGCATTTTTATGATAAATCTGGACAGTTGAGTTCAAACTGGAATGGCTATACAAAAATAAGAGATAAAGAACATCCGATTAAATTTTACTTAAATAAGCGCCTCGAATCGGAAGGTTATGGATGGATAAACGAGAATGATATACCAAAAAATCAGAATACAATTAATTTACATAAAGTGTTCATTCCGGAAGCTAATGGCAGTACTGGAGAAAATGCAATAGTTCTAGGAACACCATTTTATGGAGAACCAGGTTCTATATGTTCACAAACATACTTAGTTATTGGGTACAATAAAGAATATACAAAAACAGAATGTGAAAATATTGTTTCCTACGTGAAGACACGATTCTTTAGATATATGGTCTCCATCAAGAAGAATACACAGCACGCTCCAAATTCTGTTTACCAGTTTGTCCCTCTCCAAGACTTCTCTCACCCTTGGACAGACGAGATGCTTTATGAGAAATACGGGCTGACAGATGAAGAGATAGCCTTTATTGAGAGTATGATACGACCAATGGAATAGACAGAATAACGAAAATAAAAAC
This sequence comes from uncultured Bacteroidales bacterium, assembly GCA_902763865.1. Lineage (GTDB taxonomy): Bacteria > Bacteroidota > Bacteroidia > Bacteroidales > Bacteroidaceae > Physcousia. Next base: position 71,530 of record CACWTR010000011.1, read on the forward strand.
GAAAACGATAATAAATAAAAAGCGCGATCTTTGAAATCTTGATGAAGAAAAGGGGATAAATGTTTGGTGGTATTGTGGAAAAGGTGTAACTTTGCGGAGTGAAAAGTATGTTTCATTTATGAATACGCAAAGAACCGTCCAGCTGACTATCCCTCAGAGCGACTACGCCCTGCTTCGCCATCTGTCGTATGACAACGGGTGGACCATCGTTGAGCAGGAAGCCGAAGACCGAGAGGCGGAACGCTACCGTCGTGCCGAGGAAATTGCACGGAAGATAGCCTTCGACGAGGAGGACTTCCAGCGCATGAAAGCTCACGACTTCTATATGTACGAGGCTCCTGAGCAACCAGTCTATGCCACTGCCGAGGAGGAGGCTGCTGCCCTTGATGCATACGACGAGGAGGGCTACGTCAGCGACGAGGAGGTACAACACTTGCGTAATCTATGCAAAATCATCGCCTGAAAATATCAGAAAAAGCATCTGACAAACTGCAAGACCAAGTGAAGTGGTATGTCGAGAATGCTGGCATTAGTTTTGCACAGACTCTGCTCACGGAGTTTTGGAATGATGTGGATCGTCTTTGTGCAATGCCGACAATCGGCAGGAAAACAAACATTTCAGGCAGACACGAAATACGCGTGTTCATTTCCAACAAGAAATGCCTGATAAAGTACTGGTACAACACTCGTACGCTTTACGTCGTTGACATTGTTTTCGCTGACACCCATTCTCCCCGTTTCTTTTAAGATTCTCAAAAGAAACCCGCGCCATAACAAGAAGTGTTTATGGCACAGAGTAATTTCTTTCCCGGTCGGCCAGACCTGACGCCGCAGATCTACGCCTACAGCGACCCGCGCTATGAGGGACAGCTGAAGGTGGGCTATACGACGCACGACGTGCAGAAACGAGTGGCCGAGCAATATCCTGTGAAGCTGCCGGGTGGTCAACTGCCCTACAAGATAGTCTATCAGGACAGCAGCGTCAGAGCAGATGGTACAGCCTTTACCGACCTAATGGTGCACCAGTGGCTTCGGAAGAACGGCTTCGTGAACACGGGCGGCGAGTGGTTCCGCTGTACGGCCAGCGACGTGCGTGCAGCAATGTACGCCTTGAAGAGCGGTACGGAAAACGAAGAGCACCGCACGGAAACATTCGGGATGCGCGACGAACAGCAGGAAGCAGTAAACAAAACTGCCGCCTATTTCACCAATTATGAACGCGAGACGGGCAAGACGCCTCACTTTCTTTGGAACTGCAAGATGCGCTTCGGCAAGACCTTCACGGCCTATCAGTTGGCCAAGAGGATGGGCTGGAAGCGCGTGCTTGTGCTGACATTCAAACCTGCCGTGGAAAGTGCGTGGGAGGAAGACCTGATGACGCACGTTGACTTCAAGGGCTGGCAGTTCATTTCGCGCACCTCGGAACTGACCTATGAGAAGGCAGACCACAAGCGCCCCATCGTCTGCTTCGGCTCGTTCCAGGACTATCTGGGCAAGAACAAGGCTGGCGGCATCAAGGTGAAGAATGAGTGGGTTCACATGATAAATTGGGACTGCATCATCTTCGATGAATATCACTACGGCGCTTGGCGTGAGAATGCCAAGGATTTGTTCTATAGCGAGGAAAAGGCCGAACAGCAGGCTCAGGACGGTGAGGCGCTGGACTACTTCGACGAGGACAATATGCCTATCACCACCAACCACTATCTATACCTCTCAGGCACTCCGTTCCGCGCTATTGCTTCGGGTGAGTTTATTGAGGAACAGATATTCAACTGGACCTATACCGACGAACAGGAGAGAAAGGAAGGATGGGCTGGCGAAGGTGAAAATCCTTACGAGATGATGCCCCGTATGGTGCTGATGACCTACCAGATGCCCGATGCACTGGTGCGAGTGGCCAAGGAGGGTGAGTTCGACGAGTTTGACCTGAACGAGTTTTTCGCTGCTGATGTGCCTGAGGGAGCAGACTACGACTTTGCTGTATTCCGGCACGAGGACGAGGTGCAAAAGTGGCTCGACCTGATACGTGGTGCCTATCGTGAGCAAATCAAGGATGATTTGACGCTTCGCAACGAAAAGCCGCCAATGCCCTTTAGCCACGCCCCGCTGCTGCGCGTGCTCAACCATACCTTCTGGTTTCTGCCCTCGGTGGCTTCGTGCTACGCAATGCGAAACCTGCTGGGACAGCGCAACAACGTCTTCTACCACGACTTCAAGATTGTAGTGGCAGCAGGAACAGAGGCGGGTATCGGCGTAGGCGCACTGCCCCCTGTGCGGAAAGCAATGGACAATCCGCTGGAGTCGCGTACCATTACGCTTTCTTGTGGAAAGTTGACCACAGGCGTAACGGTAAAGCCTTGGTCGGGTATCTTTATGCTCAGAAACAGCTCGTCGCCAGAGACCTATTTTCAAGCAGCATTCCGCGTGCAAAGTCCGTGGGTTATCAAGAACCCGACGGACGACGACCCAAACCGCAGTGAGATTATGAAGCGCGAATGCTATGTGTTCGACTTTGCTCCCAATCGTGCTTTGCGCCAGATAGCAGACTACTCCTGTCGCCTAAATGTGAAAGATACACAACCAGAGAAGAAAGTGGCCGACTTCATCAAGTTCCTGCCTGTGTTGGCTTACGACGGCAGCCACATGAAGCAGATAGACGCGGCAGGCATACTGGATATAGCCATGAGCGGCACATCTGCCACGCTGCTGGCCCGCCGCTGGGAGAGTGCGCTGCTGGTGAATGTCGATAATATCACCCTGCAACGCCTGCTCAAGTCGGAGGAGGCTATGCGTGCGCTGATGAACATTGAGGGTTTCCGCTCGCTGAACAAAGACATTGAGACCATCATCAACAAGAGCGAAGCCGTGAAGAAAGCCAAAGCCAAGGCCAACGACAAGGAGCTCACCATCAAGGAGAAACGCCAGTTGACAGACGATGAGAAGGAGATGAAGTCGAAGCGCAAGATGATTCAGGAGAAGCTGATCAAGTTTGCCACACGAATCCCCGTCTTCATGTATCTGACCGACTACCGCGAGCAAAGTCTGGTTGATGTCATTACCCAGTTGGAGCCAGGGCTGTTCCACAAGGTGACAGGACTGGACGTTCACGACTTCGAGTTGTTGGTGAGTCTGAATGTGTTCAACCGCGCGCTGATGAATGATGCGGTATATAAGTTCAAGCGCTACGAGGACAGTTCGCTGGAGTACATCGGCTTCGACAACTCCATGAAGGACAGCAAGCGCGTGGGCGGTTTCGACAGTACAATGAGCCGCGAGGTGTTTGAAGAAGTGTATTTTGTTAATCAGGACAGGTAGAGGGAAGTATGCATATCAAGAATTCTTTGATTTTAGACAGAATACAGGCGGCAATGAATCTGCTCTACGAACTGATAGAGGAGATTGATAACTATCAGGATAAGTCGTTGTTCTTTCAAGACCCGCGGGTTATTGAAGGTTGGCTTCGGCTGGCTGAAGAAATTAAAGAGATTGAGATAGAAGATACTCCTGAGAGTGGTGATAAATGGGAACTTCGCTCAGAATCTTTCGCAGAATCTCTACTCGCAAGAAGAGATCTCTTTTCAAATTATAAGAAGCTCTATCATTTATATTACGACCCATTGTATAGTCTATGGATGAACTATAGTATCGATGGGGAATGTATTAGCGCAGATGCGATGGATGCTCTTAAGGCTGAGCACTATGAGAAGATTCTCAATGTCGAAAATTTCGACCAGTATCTTGAAGATGTGAATAGCAGGTCGAATGATGCCCGATATTTTGTAAATAAGACACTCACTTATATTTTCGACATTCTTCAGGCCATCATGAATAAGGCTGGGCAAGTTGTTATTGACCTAAAACCTTCTGATGAAGACTTTGCAAGAGCCATAAACGATGATTTAAGAGGCATGACGCGCAAATATGGAAATGCTCTGTTCAGGGATATGAAAGAAGATATCCACCGGCATTTCAACCAACGTTTTACTGACAATAATAGGTATGAGCTTTGGAATGAAAGACTGAGGGCAGATGAGAAATCTCTGTTATTGGCTTCGAAACAGCAACTTGCTGCATGTGAAGATGAAATGCAGGAACACTGGGGCGATGATAGAAAAGCACAGATGGACGAGAATGGTAAACTGATGCATCTGATTTATGCTTCGTGTTACACTGAAGAACTATTTGACTTGGGTAAGGCAGAAAATTTGAAGCCATTTATAGATTTGTTGACAACCGACAATCTCACCATATTCTATGATATTATAGCAAGACGCAACATAATCCAATGTGAGATGTTTCCAGAGCTGAAGAAACAGCATGAAGAATGGCTCAAAGGGACCAAAGAACAGCCAGAAGAGGATGAGAAGAACGAAGATGATATTGGGGTACGAATAAAGAAAGCCCTTAATGTGCTTCGGGAAGAGAAGTTTCTGAAGCACAAGTATGACTATACATGGGTGATGGAAGCCATGAACCAAACGACAGGAATGCCCAACTTCAACACCCCAAGCTCGTTTATTACATACATAGGAGATTTGGCCGTGGAGAACCTGCCATCAGAAGATTCTATTCTATTAAAACTAAACAATTTTGCAGGTAAATTTCCTAATTGGGAGTTTACAGATTGTGATACCACAGAGGCCAACCGCCGCATCAATGTGGGCAAGCGGTTTTTGACTGCCTTCAGAAGCGCTTAACCCTCGTCTTTCGGTTTTCGCTTCGGTAATTCTTTAGCTTTTCGGTAATTCCTTCGGGACACACTTTTTCGGGTGTGTCCTTTTTGCTTTTGTCCCTACCTTTGCCGATGAATTCGAATTCAAATACTTTCAAAATCGTTAAACTTCAATTAAACATCAACAATTATGAAAAAGCTAATTAAAAGAGAAGTCATTAAGACTACGACGATGAGCGCTACGATGAGCGTAAGCGAAATGAAGGAAACTGGTATGAATTACGTGCAGGTGCTGCCGGACGAGCCGTGCCCTGGACTTGTGGAGCCGTTCCGGGGGCTGGGCTACGGACAGCTGCTCTCCTCGGGCACATTCGAGTTCACACGCCACAGCCTGCCGCACTCGCAGGCCGAGACGCTGCTGAGGCTACCGCACTGCACGGTCTCCAAGTGCAAGGACCAGACCCACCGCGTGACCTTCATCGTCAAGGACCATGAGCTGCAGGGCTTCTGCCGCTACCTGATGGAGGAAATCCCGCAGGTGCTCACCTTCATGTACGACTACCTGGAAGGGAAGAAAGGCTTTAGAGTGGAAAGAAGGTACAGGAGAAAGGCAGCGTAGAGAAAAGTGCTCCGCGACTACAATCGCGACTTTGTGCTAAAGCATCAAAGAAAAAGTAAAAAAGTGACGAAGTGTATCAGTTGTATCAGTGTATCAGTTTGAAAAAAGATGGTCTATACTTCTTTATATTATTACATATCTTATTAATATATAGATAGTTATATATATAATAAGAGGAAGATGAGGCCTCAAAAAACAAACTGATACACTGATACAACTGATACAAAAACCAATTCATTTCTTTATAAAAAGCAGAAAATCAATGAAATACGATGTAACTAAACGTACGGCACCTAAGATGCCAAACCTTGGAAAAGGGACAGAATGCCTGCAAATTCTGCTCTCTCAGGTGTCAAAAACCATGCATGAACCCCTCGTTCCGATGCTTTTCCCCGCTCTTGGCGCACAGGTGTGTGGCGCAGAATTTCAGTATCCTGACCTCACTTGGAAGGAATTGTGTGGCCAAATGGCCAATTTGGTGGCAGAAAGTGGGGGTAACAAGGGGCAATTGTCCTATCTTGTAGAGGCTATTTGCCGCTCTTCCCGCGCTCACGACGAGGAGGAGCTGAAGAAACTGGTGGAGTGGCAGAAGCAGATGAAAACGAAGGGCGCGAACAAGGACAAGCCTGCCCGTCCTGAGGTGGCTTTCTGGTTTCCACCAGCAGATGTGACCAACGCGGCTTTCCTACAAAACGCGATGGGGTGTGAAAACCTTGGCGGCAAGACGCAGTACCTGAACCTGCCCGAGGTGGAGATGGCCGACCGCATCTGTGGCGGGCACAAGCAAATCTCGCAGATGCTTCGCAACATCTATGACCGCCAGCGCATAGGCGCACTTCGCGCCACTGCCGACGGCGTGACGGGCAACCCGATACTGAGGGTGAACCTGACCATCTCATCGACTCCGTTCACCACGAGGAGGTTCTACAGGAATGACCTTCACAACGGCACTTTTGGCCGAATGGTATTCTCCTACAAGCCTCGCACGAGCCGCGACGGACGTATACCCCGTCTGGGCAAGTTCACGGATGAGTTCTACGAGAAGCTGGACAAGTATCTGGTGCGTCTCGACGCGACCAAGGGACGCTTCATCATCAAGCCATTGAACAAGTTGGCCGACAAGTTGGCTGAGGATATGGCTTCAATGGCTGACCTGGTGGACGACGATGTGTTGTGGGATATGTCGAAACGTGCCTTGGTTTCTGGCTGGAAAGCTGGTGCGCTGATGTGGGTGCTCAATGGTCAGACGTGGACAAAGTCGATGGGTGAACTGGTGGAATGGCTCGTTTATCACGACATCTGGTCGAAGATGCAGATCTTTGCCGACCTGCTTGGCAAAGATGCCGACCAGGTGAGCGAGGCTCAGCGCAACGGTCCGAAGAATATGCTGGACAGCTTGCCAGACACCTTCAACGAGAAACAACTCGAAGCACTCCGCACAAGTCTCGGCAAGAGTCCTGAGGGTACAAACAGTCAGTTGCGTAATTGGAAGAGCCGCAAGTTCATCGAGTACTCGGCACAAACAGGACTGTACTCGAAGACGGAGAAGTACCGTGGTAAGTAAGGATAAATCCTTAGATTAAAGATTAAGGATTACGGATTAAGGCTGATAGCGATGGCTGCGGCAAAACAACCAAACTTTAATCTTTAATCTTTAATCCTTAATCTTAAAGATTATCTTTAATCTCCAAAAATATGGATAAATTCCAACTTCAAAAGCTCCGCGACCTCCCCATCGAGGGGGTCGCGGAGCGGCTCGGGCTAAGGGTGGAGAGACACAAATGCCTCTGCCCATTCCACGACGACCACACGCCAAGTCTTTCCTTCAAGAACAATAAGTTCCGCTGCTGGAGCTGCGGGGAAAGCGGCGACTCAATCAGTCTGGCGGAGAAAATGCTGGGCAAAGGTTTCGTGGAGGCATGCCGGTGGCTCGCCGACGGAACGGCCCTCGTTATAACGTCATACCGTAATACCGACATAACGACAAGAGAACGGCCGCCTTTCGACGCTTCTCGTTACGAGAAGTATTTCGAGCACCCTTTCCTGAACGCAGAGGCCCGCCAGTTCCTCTTCGACGAAAGGAAGCTCGACCCTCGTGTCGTCCGCTGGTGCCGACTCAACTCCTTCCGCGACCGCCAAGGCACGAACTGGCTCCAAATCCCCTACTACGACCGCGCAGGCAAGCTCGTCGGCGTGCAGAACCGCAACCTACAGACCCCCTCTAACTTTTGCCCTCCGTCGGGCGAAGCCCTCCCCAATTGCTCCGCTACCAACGGGCAATTGCCCTCTAGGGGGAGAACCCCCTCTCCCACGGGAGAGGGATGGGGAGAGGCTGGAGAGGCTGGAGGGCCCGCTTCCGCTTCCCCAGCGGCTCCCGATGCAGCATCTACAATCTGCCCATATTGAACAGGCTGACTATGGGCGAGGCACTCTTCATCACCGAAGGCCCGTCCGACTGCTGGGCACTCCTCTCTGCAGGTCACAAAGCCATCGCCATCCCCTCCGCCACCCTCCTGACGAAGCCCGTCCTCGACCAACTCCTTCAAGCCCTTCCCCCCTCTCCCACGGGAGAGGGGACGGGGGTGAGGCTTCACATGTTCCCCGACCGCGACGCCCCAGGCGAACGACTCTTCCTCCAGCTGCAAGAGATTTTGCCAGGCCTGGAGCACCACCAGTTGCCGCCAGGCTGCAAGGACTACGCTGATTACTTCGTAAAAAGTAAAAAGGTGAAAAATTGAAAAAGTAAAAAGGTGAAAAAGCAAATCTGTCCGAACAGGAGAGGGGAACCCGCCGCGAGAACAACCAAACTTTAATCTTTAATCCTTAATCCTTAATCTTCATAATCATAATAATGAACTACAAACCTTACACCAAGAAGGAGCTTGCCCTCCAATACTTCCCCGACAGCAACCCGCGCACGGCCGTGGGCCACCTCATGTCGTGGATTCGCCGCTGCACACCCCTCTGGGACGAACTCCAGCAGACAGGCTACACTATCCCGCCAGCAAAGCCTTCACGCCCCGACAAGTCCGCGCCATCGTTGAATACCTCGGAGAACCGTAGTTTCCTCGGGGGAAACTAAATTCAAAAAAAGTCCCGCCATCGCACGCCATCCCCTGCCAACGTCAGAACCACACTTCGCCTTTGTCGTACCTTTGCATCGTCAACAGGAGCGCGACACGTCGCCAAGGTGCGCACGACACGGCATGAAGCCTCCCGCGACACGAGAGAGTAACAAACCCTAATCCCTAA
>CACWTR010000012.1:0-34610 GCA_902763865.1 uncultured Bacteroidales bacterium
CGGAATAGTTTATCTTTTAACCAATCCTGTAATGCCTGGCCTTGTAAAGATTGGCATGACTACACAGGAAGATATAGACAAAAGGATGAAGGAACTCTACACGACAGGCGTTCCCGTTCCCTTTGAATGCCAGTTTGCTTGCAAGGTGAAGAAAGGCGACTGCGCCAAAATTGAGAAAGCCCTGCACACGGCATTTGCCCCACAGCGCATCAATGCCAACCGTGAGTTCTTCCGCATACAGGTGGAACAGGCAAAGGCCATTCTTGAACTATTCCACCATACCGATGTGACGGAAGAAGTGAGCGACGAGATAGAAAACGACCTCACCGACGATGACAAGGCAGCATCGGCAAAAGCACAGATTCACCGTCCACCACTCAACTTCTACGAAATGGGAATGCAGAAAGGTGATGTGCTTGTATGGAAAGACGACCCAACCGTTTCCGTTACGATTGTATCGGAACGGAGAATAAGCTACGAGGGCGAGGAAACTTCTATCAGTTCACTCTCTGCCAAGTTGAAAGGCTACAAGGTCAAGCACATTGCCCCTGGTGCCCACTGGCTCTACAAAGAGAAACTACTAAGCGACATTTACGACGAAACTTATCCGTTTGAAGATTAGAAATGTTATGCAAACAACTATTTTTTATGGTAATGGCGTAAATCTATTAAGTAGAGACGGAAAATCATGGGATAATGTACTAAGGCAAATATCCCAAAGACAGGTGTTGCCACCAATCGGGAACAACACTTTAAAATACGAATATGTTGTTTTGCCAAAAGAAAGATATTCAGAAGTCTATCATGGTTGTGAGATAACTATAGACGGTATACCAGAGCCCCCTGAATTAGTAGACACAGAAGAACTCCTTAAAGAAGAATTAGCCAAAGAACTATTAAGAAATAAAGCGCCATACTTCTACAACAAACTTGCAGAATTGGAAGCAGATAACTATATCACCACAAATTATGAGTCATTTCTAAATTTTCCGTTAAAGGAACTTGGTTATAGTGTAAAAGAGTCAGAAGGTATCATACACATATTAAAGCCGCATTATACATTCCTGAAAAATAACCACAGAATACTTTTTTGGAATATTCATGGCAATGTAGAACTAGAAGAAACTATAATGTTGGGATTGTATGATTATAGTAAATATGTAATTGAGATCGACAAAATAATGAGGTTTATGGAAAAGAATAATTCAGACGTAGATGAGTATTCTTGGCCATTTGTAATGTTGAATACGGATGTTCATATTTTAGGATTTGGTTTAGGGTATGAGGAAACTGATTTGTGGTATTTCCTGACATGCAGGAAGCGGCTTATTCGCAAAAACAAGATGCAAAGGAACCGAATTGTTTATTATGCAATTATGGATAGTAGTTATGATATGGGAAAAGTTAAATTACTAGAAGCTTTAGATGTTGACGTAGTGAATGTTGATTTCGATTGGAGTGAGAAAGCATATGAGAAAGCATACGATGATATTTACAATAGAATCCGAAATATCTCGCGAGTTAATGGGTAACTATAAATTACTTCTTTGACGTGCAAAGTGACAGGGTCGAACGAGTGGATAACTCGAGAAGAGGTGATTTGGAAAAACTATTGTAACTTTGCAAACATAATATAGTTGAAAGATGTCAGATGTATGATAGAAGAGGTATATGGAGTCACAGATTCAAGTAAATAAGGACTTACGAAATGGAATGGGGCATAATTATGGAACAGGTGATGTTCCAGGAGCAATACTATAAGTGTGAAGCCTGCAATAATACATGGTTGGCAGGGAGATGGCTGTAGCGAGGATTTTGAGTCTTTATAAAAGTTAAAAACTAAAAGATTTAGGGGAAAAGTTTGGAGCAATATGTAAAAAGGTCGTACATTTGCAAACGAGAAATAAAAATCTGTCACAAGAACGATTTATTAAGGTACATGAAAAGACGCATCTTATCATTGGTCCGCTGTCGGGCAGTTCTGTTGCAAAGTTAATGCTTTGCTGATTGGACTTGGACTTGCTCCATCGTGGGAGGAAGGACTGGATTAAGATGTGCGTTCTTTGACTTGTTGTGCCATTTCTGCGTGTTTTTGTGATAGAGAATTCAAAATAGAAGTCTCTATATAGTTACCTGCGGGCACTTGCCATGGGCATCTGCCTGTACCTTCTTGCGCCCTGAACTGAAGGGCATTATTGCATTTGATTGTTTTTGATTATTAAAAAGAAAGGAATCTATTATGAGAAACATTAGTAAGATACAAAGACTGATATCAGGATTTAAGAGACAAAACAGAGAGACGGTCCTAAGCCACCTCGACACAATGGCAGACGACCCTGTCGTATTTTCCAAGCACCTGAAGGGCATCGCCCCACACCTGAAGAGCAATGACATCTATCTATACATCGACCATTGGTGCATAGTCGTGGTCTGCTTAGACTGCATCGAACGCAAAGACGAGCTGGCCGACGAGGAGCGGTTCAACGGCGATCCTCCACTCTACTTTACGGAAAACTCCTTTCGCATCAGCCCTGTCTGGCTGCTCTCCCAGACAATGAAGCAGATAGAAGAGAAACTCGTGGAATCCAACATCAGCCTCCACATGAGGGGCGTGCTTCTCTCGAAGAGCAGCTTCATCAACGCCGGCGACATGAAGGAGATCTGGGAGGAGATGAACGTTACGGTCATTGACAAACTGGAGATGCTTTCGAGCGAGACAATCTGTGTGAACGAGGATGATGACAATCTCAATGGAACGATGGTCATGGTTGCGTTAAAGGATCTTATGAAACGACCTGAACAAAAATCTGAGGCGGAGCAAGAGTTTACGAAAATGCTGGACGAATTTTTAAGCGACAATGTTGCCGGCACTAAGGAGAATGAGAATAAGGAGGTGGCTGATGAAGCAGAAGAGGATAAACAGGCAGATGACCTCCTCGGCGACAACTCTTCAGACTTAGAACTGCCATCGGATACTATTGAGCAGAACAACAACCTTAGCGTCAAGGTAAAGATACTGCCACCAATGGAAAATCCAAGAGCCGAACTGGACAAGCTGGTGGGATGTCAGGACATCAGGAATTGCATCGACGAGCTGTTAGCGATGACTCGCTACAACAAGATGATTCGCAGGGCTTTCCCTGACGCTAAACTTCACGAGGTCTCTTTACATAGTGTCTTCTATGGCCGACCAGGAACAGGCAAGACTACCGTCTGCAAGATATTCGGTTCGCTGCTGCACGAGGCTGGTGCTCTGTCGAAGGGTCATGTTGTGGTGGCCGACCGAGGGACTTTCATCGGAACGCTTTGGGGCGATGAGGAACGTAGTGTCCGACAAGTTCTGGAGATTGCACAAGGTGGTGTGCTGATGATTGACGAGGCTTACCTGCTGAACGGCAAGCACGAAAACGACCCGGGAAAACTGGTCATCCCATTGCTGATGCAGGTGCTGGCAGATGAGAGCCAACGCGACATCGCCATAGTGCTCTGCGGCTACAAGGAGCCGTTGTCACAACTGATAAAGTCCAACATCGGACTCGATTCGCGCTTCCCCAACCGTTTCGAGTTCTGCGACTTTACGATTGATGAGCTCATGGAAATCACGCGTCGTCGCATCAGAGAATACAAGTATCGCTTCACGCGCCAAGCCTGGCAGAAGTACAAAAATATGCTGACGACAGCCTATAAAAGCCGCGACAAGGATTCGTGGGGCAATGCCCGTTTCGTAAGTAACCAACTGGAGCGCATCTACATCAAGCATGCCCTGCGTTGCGTGAAGGAGAACACTGCCGAAGGTGAAAAGCTACTCACGCTCACGCCTGCTGACATTACTCCCATTGAAGTGCCACAGGCTAAACCGCGAATCGGGTTCTAACTGGCATCCGTGAACTGCTTCAACAGGTAGTGCTGCCTACAGTCTCACTTTTTTCTTGACGCCCTTTGACTCGTTTTGCAGACGGTCCAAGGCTGTGACGACATAAGTGTACTTCACCTTGCCTCCCTTGTATTCGAGGGGCAGCATCGTGTTCTTCGTAATGCAAACGATGTGGGAGGCATCCTCCAGGTCAATTTTCTCGCCAGGACCGAAGCGATAGACAACGTACTGTTGCGCTACGTCCATGATGCTGCGGGCTTCAGGTTCGGTCCAGAAGAGTACCGGGCCGTCTTCTGTCCAGATGATGGCGACTTTGCAGGGCTTGCGGGGTGCTTGGTCATCAATCCAAGGCATCTGAGGCTGCAAGGCCGGCGTGCTGTGGTACATCAGCCGCAGTGCTTCCTGATAGTTGCCCGGGTTGTCACAGACGGCAGCCGCATACCACTGACAACTGCCATAGATGCCGGGCAGTGAACGTTGCAGCTGGTATTTGCGGTGCATCTGGTGCTGGTTCGGTGCAGTCGGGTCAGGAAACTTGACCGTGCGGTTGACGTCCTGTCCTATATAGACGGGACGCGAACCGGCGTTGTCGCTCCACCAGTGTATGAGCGTCTCATAGTCGGCAGCCTTGTTGCCTATCTCCCAATAGAGTTGCGGAATGATATAATCTACCCATCCCTGTCGCACCCATTCCAGCACGTCGGCATAGAGGTCGTCGTAGTTCTGGAGTCCCGTCGTGGCACTGCCTTTGGGGTCAGAGCGCTGGTTGCGGTAAATGCCGAAAGGCGACACACCGAACTTCAGCCACGGCTTTGCCTGACGTATCAGCTGGCACATCTGCTGCATGAACTGGTTGACGTTTTGCCTGCGCCAGTCGGCACGGTTCAGTGAACTGCCATAGGTGTAATATGAAGTGTCGTCGGGAATATCTACTCCAGCTACGGGGTAGGGATAGAAGTAATCGTCTATGTGGATGCCGTCAACGTCGTAGCGGTTCACGATGTCAAGGACAACTTGGCAGATGTAGTCGCGATTCTCGGGGCGGCCCGGGTCGAAGAGGAACAGGCCGTCGTAGTTGAAGAAACGGTCAGGATGGCGAGAATACTCGTGATTGGCAGCCAAGGCTGTCGTGCTCTTCGTCTTCGCGCGAAACGGATTTATCCAGGCATGAAGCTCCATCTGCCGCAAGTGGCACTGCTCAATCATCCATTGCAATGGGTCCCAGTAAGGGTCCGGCGGCAGACCCTGCTGCCCTGTCAGATAGCGGCTCCAGGGTTCTATCAGGCTGGGGTAGAGCGCGTCGCCCTCCACTCTCACCTGAAAGAAGATGGCGTTGATGCCATCCCTCTGCAGGTCGTCCAGCTGACTGATGAGCATGGCCTGCATGCGGTCACGACCGATGTTCTGGAATTGTCCGTTGACTGCTTGAATCCAAGCTCCACGAAACTCTCTCTTGGGATTCTGTCCCATCGCTGTCGCTGCCACAAGGAGCAGCATAATAAGTAGTTTTTGCCTCATAATGCTGCAAAGATATAAAAAAATGAATAATGTTGGATAAAGGATGAAGAATTATTTCGTAAATTTGCACTATATTTGAGTAATCAGAACAGAAAAAGGGAGTGAAATGTGATATTTCCCCTCCCGCTACATGCATTATTACACAGAACAATGACCTCTGAACCGAACACGCGTTGCTCCAGCGTCCTCATCATCTATACGGGTGGCACTATTGGCATGAGGGAGAATCCCGAGACGGGAGCTCTGGAGAATTTCAACTTTGACCTTATCCTCGAAGAGGTGCCGGAACTGAAGCGCTTCGACTGTCAGATACATGCCTGCACCTTCGACCCTCCTATCGACTCCAGCGATATGGGGCTGGAACACTGGGCTCGGCTGGTTAGAATCATTGCTGATAACTATGAGCACTTCGACGGTTTCGTCATTCTCCACGGCACCGACACGATGGCCTATACAGCTTCCGCCCTCAGCTTTATGCTCGAGAATTTGGGTAAACCTGTCATCCTGACCGGTTCGCAACTGCCTATCGGCAAGCTTCGTACAGACGGCAAGGAAAATCTCATTACTGCCATCGAGATAGCAGCAGCCCGACACGAAGACGGGTCGCCCATCGTGCCCGAAGTGTGCATCTACTTCAAGGAGAAACTGATGCGTGGCAACAGAACAACTAAAATCAATGTGGAACAGTTCAATGCCTTCCGTTCTTTCAACTATCCGGATCTGGCGATGGCAGGCATGCACATCCGGTACAACGAAGCAGCCATCCGCAAGCCGGACCCCAGCCGTCCCTTCAAGCCACACTATCTTGTCGATTTCAATGTTGTGGTACTTACTCTCTTTCCCGGCATCCAGCAGAATCTGGTCCATGCTGTGCTGAACATTCCCGGCCTGAAGGCTGTCGTGATACGAACATTCGGAGCCGGCAATGCCCCTCAGCTCAAGTGGCTCAAGGAAGAATTCAGGGAGGCAAACGAGCGCGGGTTGCTGCTGGTCAATATCACGCAATGCCAGGCCGGCTGTGTCCACATGGGACTGTACGAGACCAGTCTGCCCCTGATAGAGGCCGGCGTGATAAGCGGCTACGACAGCACACCGGAGTGCGCCATTACGAAGCTTATGTTCCTGATAGGTCACAAGCTGCCCAAAGCAAAAATTCAAGAGATGATGGACAGCAATCTCTGCGGCGAGATTACGAAATAGGTTGTCATGACCTTTTGGTAAAGTTTTCCTCAGAAGCTGAAACAGATGCCGAAGACGGGCGTGAGCTGGTGCAGGTTGCGACTGAAGCTGCCCTCCAGCCCTCGGGTCATGTCGTTCCCCTTGTCTCCATTCCTCAAGGCAGCCAGGTATGCATTGGCTTCATCGACAAGGCTGACGTTCTGGAACCAGTAGTCGTAGCGGGCACGGGTGAAGTCGTAATCAATCCCGACGCGCCACACGATGTTGTGCTTCAAGGCATAGGAGAAGTTGAAGCCTGTGCCGAATATGAAGCTTCCCTTGCCGTCCAAGTAGATACCCTTGACGTGGTCATAGGTAGTAATGTCCTGCCTTTGCTCGACCTTGGTTATCTCGGCGAGGAGGTCTTCGGGCTTCTTCATGTTGTCGGTGTCGTTGCCTGTCATGTCAGCCAGATACCAGACGCTGCCGTTCCGCCTATGACCGAAGAGTATCTTTCCGCCGAGGCTCATCCGCTTGTTCAGGGGCAGTTGCCCATAGACGCCGCCCATGAGGTCGAAGCTCGACATCTGGTCCCTGCGCGTGTCGGTGCCGTATTTGAAGTCTGCGACGGGGCGCTCGTATTGGTCGGTTGCAGCATTGTAGTGCAAGAGGCCCGAGGTCCACACGTGGTCGGTGCCGTTCCAGCGAGGCGTGACGGCTGTGCTGATGATGCGGGCCCTCAGTCCGAAGCCCAGATAGGAATTCAGGAAGTAGGCCGCTTCAGCTCCAATCACGGTGCCGATGCCTTTCTTGATGCCTGTCGGACCTCCTGCCGCCGTTATCTCGTCGGGGATGCCTTGAGTGCTCATGACGATGCCTATGCCAGCCTGGAGCGAGAAGAACGAGGGGTGCTCGTTTGGGTCGTTCAGGCCTTCCAGTTCGCGGCGCAACGTGTGTTTGTCCTTGAAGATGAGGTCGGAGACGGCATATCCCAGCTCTGTCGAGAGGATGCCAATGCCGGCTCCGGTCATGACGTCGCTCACCCAGTGGCGGTTGTTCATTACGCGGAAGACTCCGATGCCCGTGGCTACGGCATAGCCTCCGACGCTGAACCAGGGGCTGCGTGTCAGTCCGTACTCTTTGTGCAGGATGGTTGCAGCCATGAATGCCGTGGCGGTGTGGCCGGAGGGGAAGGAGTTGCGCGAGGAGCCGTCGGGCCGCATCTCGGCTGCAGTGTATTTGATGGTGTTCACGATGCCGGCCATGATAGCTCCCGAAAGGGCATTGCTCACCAGCATCCGTCCCCACTTGGAGCGCCCTTCATAGCCCGTTGCCTTCAGAATCCACGTGAATGCCAACGGCGCATACTGTATGTAGTCGTCGGCTTTGTTGTGGAACCCCTTGTTGATGTCATGGTTCACCTTGCGCACATCTCTCTTGACGGGACGTGTGGCGAAGCCCAGGGCGATGTATGGCACGCTGGCAAGGGTCAGGTCGCGTTTCACGGTCCAATAGCGCTCGCCTTCCGTCACCTTGGTGGCTTCGGGGGATACCGTCATGCTTCCCGACAGGTTCCGGCACATGATGGAGACAGGTGCCGGCTCCTCGCTGACCTTCATCTGCTCGCGTTCCCGACGGATGCCGTCGAGGGTGGTCGGCAGTGTCCAGTGCAGTTCGGGAACATGCGTGTCGATGGCAAGAACCTGAAGCGTGACCAGAAAGGAGAGTAGGGGTAGAAGATGCTTCGCCATTCCAGAAGTTTCGTGCAAAGGTACAAAATAAAACTGAAAAGAGTGAAGCGAAAATGGAAAAAATGTGAATTAGTCCATATTAATCGGACAGATGTGCCTTATTATTCAATCTTTTCCTTATCTTTGCATGCGAAACATAAAACAAGGAGAGACATGGGATTCTTTAGTTTCTTTACAAAAGAGAAAAAGGAGACACTCGATCAGGGACTCGAGAAGACGAAGGAAAGCTTCTTCGGCAAGCTCGCCAGGGCCGTTGCCGGCAAGTCGAAGGTCGATGACGAGGTGCTGGACAACCTGGAGGAAGTACTGGTGACAAGCGATGTGGGCGTAGAGACCACACTCAGCATCATCCGCCGAATCGAGGCAAGGGTGGAACGCGACAAGTACGTCACGACCGACGAGCTGAACAATATCCTTCGCGATGAAATTGCACAGTTGCTCACGGAAAACAACACCGACGACACCGAGGGTTTCCACATCCCGGAGGGCAAGCGCCCGTATGTCATCCTCGTTGTGGGCGTGAACGGGGTGGGCAAGACGACCACCATCGGCAAGCTTGCCTATCAGTTCAAGCAGGCGGGGCTGAAAGTCTGCCTCGGTGCTGCCGACACCTTCCGCGCCGCAGCCGTAGAGCAGATATCTATCTGGGCCGAGAGGGTAGGGGTGCCCGTCGTGAAGCAGAAGATGGGGAGCGACCCTGCCAGTGTTGCCTACGACACCCTCAACAGTGCCATTGCCAATGACATGGACGTAGTCCTCATCGACACGGCAGGCCGCTTGCACAACAAGAAGGGACTGATGGACGAGCTCTCGAAGATAAAGCGTGTCCTGCAGAAGCTGATGCCTGATGCGCCCCACGACGTGATGCTTGTCCTGGACGGCAGCACCGGACAGAACGCCTTCGAGCAGGCCAAGCAGTTCACCTCGGCAACGGAAGTGACCAGCATGGCCATTACGAAGCTGGACGGCAGTGCCAAGGGAGGTGTGGTCATTGGTATCAGCGACCAGTTCAAGATACCTGTCCGCTACATCGGCCTGGGTGAACGTGCCGAGGACCTCCAGCCCTTCAACCGCAGGGAGTTCGTTGATTCCTTATTCAAGAAATAAGAATGAAGAGAAAAGGATGAAGAATGTGCAACCGCCAAAAGTCCTCCCTGTAAAGGGCGAGCCGGGGGGCGTCTCCGTTGACCTCATCACTCTTGGCTGCAGCAAGAACCTTGTCGATAGCGAGAAGCTCATCCGTCAGCTGGAGCTGAACGGTTTCCGCGTGACGCACGATGCCGACGACCCCAAGGGCGAGATAGCCATTGTGAATACGTGCGGCTTCATCGGCGATGCCAAGGAGGAAAGCATCAACATGATTCTGGAGCTTGCGCAGCGCAAGCAGGCGGGCAGGCTCCGGCAGCTCATCGTCATGGGATGCCTCTCGCAACGCTATCTTCAGGAGCTTCGGACGGAGCTGCCTGAAGTGGATCGCTTCTATGGGAAGTTCGACTGGGAACAGATTGTCGCCGACCTGAAGGGAACCTACAGGGCGGAGGCACGCAACGACAGGCGGCTCACTACGCCGCCTCACTATGCCTACCTCAAGATAAGCGAAGGATGCAACCGCCACTGCGCCTACTGTGCCATCCCAATCATTACGGGCAGGCAGAAGAGCCGCCCGATGGAGGACATCGTGGAGGAGGTGGAGATGCTGGTGGCAAAGGGCGTCATGGAGTTCCAGGTCATAGCTCAGGAGCTGACCGGCTACGGCACCGACCTCTATGGGCGGCAGATGATAGCTCCCCTCGTGGAGCGGATTGCCCAGGTGCCCGGCGTCAGGTGGATTCGCCTCCACTATGCTTATCCTACGGGCTTCCCGATGGAGCTCCTGCAGGTGATGAGGCGCTACGACAATGTCTGCAAGTACCTCGACATCGCCCTGCAGCACATCTCCGACGGCCAGCTTGCAGCCATGCGCCGCCACATCACCCGCCAGCAGACCTACGACCTCGTCGAGGCCATCCGCAGGGAGGTGCCGGGCATCCACCTGCGCACCACTCTCATGGTGGGTTTTCCCGGCGAGACGGACGAGGACTTCCGTGAGCTTCTCGACTTCGTGCGCTGGGCCCGCTTCGAGCGCCTGGGAGCTTTCGCCTATAGCAACGAAGAGGGGACCTACAGCGCCGAGCACTATCGCGACGACGTTCCCGACGAGGTGAAGCAGGCCCGCCTGAGCAAGCTCATGCGCCTGCAGCAGCAAATCAGCGGCGAGGTGCAGGAGAGCAAGGTGGGGCAGACGATGCAGGTCATCATAGACCGCGAGGAGGGCGAATACCTCGTGGGGCGCACCGAGTTCGACTCGCCGGAGGTGGATCCCGAAGTGCTCGTCAGGAAGAGTCCTGCGTCGGGTTCCTCCCGGGGAGGAAGGTCGGCAGTGCGTCCGGGCATGTTCGTTGGTGTCAGGATAGAGAGTGCCGACGACTTCGACCTCTACGGCGAGATCGTGTAGCCACACCGCCGTAAAAGAATCGCAAACAGATAATTTACATACAATAGTCAAACAGTGAACAACAAAGAATTAGTCTCCGATATTGCCAACCATACGGGCATGACCGTGAAGGAAGTGACAGGGCTGGTCAGTGCCACCGTCTCTGCCATCACCACCGAGCTTGCGGACGAAAACTCAGTCTCCATCTTAGGCTTCGGCACCTTCGAGGTAAGGAAGAAGCTGGAACGTGTGCTGATTAACCCGACGACCAAGCAGCGTATGCTCGTCCCGCCAAAAATGGTGGTCAGTTTCAAACCCAACACTTCTTTCAGGTTAAAAGTCAAGAATTAAATCATCATGGGAAGCAAGATAACCCTCTCGCAGCTGGCAAAGCTGTTGGCTCAGAAGAAGAACATCTCGCAGCGGAAGGCTGAGGCCTTCCTCCGCGATTTCTTCGAGGCCATCATCCGAAACGTATCCTCCGGCCAGTCCGTCAAGATAACCGGGCTGGGCTCATTCCGGCTCATCGAGGTGCAGGAACGCGAAAGCGTCAACGTCAGCACCGGCGAGCGTATTGTCATACCGGGCCACACGAAGCTGTCCTTCTCCCCCGACGGTTCGCTTCGGGACACCATCAACAAGCCCTTTGCCGACTTCCAGACTGTCGTCATCAACGAAGGGACGAGCCTCGAGGACATGGAGCGCATCGACCAGCCTGAGGATGTTCTCCCGTCCGATGCCGAGGACGAAACAGAAGACGGAACGGAGGGAGATGACGCTGAAACCATCTACCTTGACCCAGAGCCTGAAGCCGACACCGAACCGGAACCTGAGTTGGAGCCGGACCCCATACCAGAACCAGAGCCTGAACCTGAGTCGGAGCCAGAGCCGGAACCCGAATCTGAACCGGAACAGGAGCCAGAGCCGGAGCCGGAACCCGTGACTGAAGCGGAACCGGAACCGACTTCGGAACCGGAGCCACTGCCGCAGCCTGTCGTAAAAATCCGCGCCATGACCGGTGCCGAGACCTGTGCCCTGACCCTCGGCGTCCTGCTGCTCTGTGTGCTCAGCTATTTTGTCGGCTACTACCGCCTGCTGTGTCCTGCCCTATGCCATTCCGAGCAGCAGGAAGCGAGGACGGAGGACGCTCCGTCTGCCGCACGCGGGAAACGTACGGCTCCCACCTTTGTACCCGACACCGTGCCCGCCGTCCCCAAGGTGGAGGAAAGCGGGGCCCCCCGTCCGCTACTGGACGAGAACGGCGAGCCGTTTGCCGTAGTGCCCGGCGGCAAGTACCGTATCGTCGGCACCCGCAAGACGCACGTCATGCGCCGCGGCGACTACCTGACCCGCATCGCCCTGCGCGAATACGGCGACAAGGAGTTTGCCCGCTACATCGTTGCACACAACGGCATCAAGGACCCCGACAACGTACCTCTGGGCAAGGAAATCCGCATCCCCGAACTCGAGGAACTTCCTGCCGAATAGCCGCACTCGTTTCCCCTCCGCCCGTCGGACAGAAGCTTCCGGAGAGGCGAATGTGACAAAAAGCAAGCAAAACGCCCATTTTGCTTACACGTCAATTTTTGGCAAACGCTCCAGAATCGATTATTTTGCCTCCGGACGTACTTTTCTGCCCTGGAGGGAAAAGAATGCCTTAAATCGAGCCGACGCTGTCTATCAGTGACTTACAACTCGGAGACAGTAAGCAGAAAAGTCGGTTTTGCTAACTCTGCCTTGCAAAAAGTGGTGGTTTTTGTCGTTTTTGCACACTTTTCTCCCCGTGAACTTCCGCCGGGTGCTTCCCGACTCGAACCCCAACACCTCACGTCGATTTGGTCAACACGTCGTGAGCTTATGAACGCGCCCCCACGTTCTTCGGACAAAAACGACGCGGAAAAAGCCGTTTTTCGCCCCTTTCCGGAGTGTGCAATAATTGACATATTGAAAGGCAAAACACAGGATTGCCTACACACGCACTTCTTTTTAACAAAGTTAAACATCGATATAACTTTATTTATCATTTCAGGTTTGGCAGTGTAGAGATAAAGCCGTAATTTTGCACCCGAAATTAGATTTCAACCCCTTTACCGGAAAACAAATGGAAAATGGTAAAATGGTAAATGGTAAATGCTTAAATGGTAAAAAGACCCTCCCTGCCTCCCTTAAAGGGAGGGGAATAAATGGTAAATGGTAAATGCTTAAATGGTAAATGTGTAAATGATTAAATAGTAAATACAAGATGGCAGAATCAATCGACATTCGCGAACTCAATGAACGCATAGAGAGACAGAGCGGCTTCGTGACAAACCTCACGACCGGCATGAATCAGGTTATCGTGGGGCAGAAGCACCTGATAGAGTCGCTGCTCATCGGCCTGCTCAGCGACGGCCATATCCTGCTCGAGGGCGTGCCCGGACTGGCAAAGACAATGGCTATCAAGACGCTGGCCCAGCTGGTGGATTCCAAGTTCAGCCGCATCCAGTTCACCCCCGACCTGCTCCCCGCCGACGTCATCGGCACAATGATCTACAGTCAGAAGGACGAGAAGTTCCTCGTAGAGCAAGGCCCCGTCTTTGCCAACTTCGTGCTGGCCGACGAGATAAACCGTGCTCCGGCAAAGGTGCAGAGCGCCCTGCTCGAAGCTATGCAGGAGCGGCAAGTCACCATCGGCAAGAGCACCTACAGCCTGCCAAAGCCCTTCCTCGTGCTTGCCACGCAGAACCCCATCGAGCAGGAAGGCACCTATCCCCTGCCCGAGGCACAGGTTGACCGCTTCATGCTCAAGGTGGTCATCGACTACCCGAAGCTCGAAGAAGAGAAACTCATCATCCGTCAGCAGATAAAGGGCGAGCAGCAGCAAGTGAAGCCCGTCATGGGAACCGACGAGATACTGAAGGCCCGCGAGGTAGTCCGCGAAGTCTATCTCGACGAGAAGATTGAGCAGTACATCGCCGACATCGTGTTCTGCACGCGCTATCCCGAGAAGTACGGCCTGAAGGAGATACAGGACTACATCGAGTTCGGCGGCTCGCCCCGCGCCAGCATCAACCTGGCCCTGGCTGCCCGCGCCTTCGCCTTCATCAAGCGTCGCGGCTACGTCATCCCCGAGGACGTGCGCAGCGTGGCTCACGACGTGCTCCGCCACCGCATCGGACTCACCTACGAGGCCGAAGCCAACAACGTCACCAGCGAAGAAATCATCAGCAAGATCGTCAACAAGGTGGAAGTGCCCTGATTCAATTCAGAATTCTCAATTCATCATTCATAATTAAGAGCGAGAATTGGAAACAAACGAGATAATAAAAAAAGTCAGGCGGATTGAGATAAAGACCCGGGGCCTGAGCAGCAATATCTTTGCGGGCGAGTACCACTCTGCCTTCAAGGGATGCGGCATGACCTTCTCCGAAGTGCGCGAATACCAGTACGGCGACGACATACGCGACATCGAATGGAACGTCTCGGCCCGATTCGGAAAACCATACGTCAAGGTCTTCGAGGAGGAACGCGAACTGACCGTCATGTTGCTGGTCGATGTCAGCGGCAGCCTCGACTTCGGTTCCACGGTGCAGTTCAAGCGCGATATGGTCACGGAGATTGCAGCCACCCTGGCCTTCTCTGCCATACAGAACAACGACAAGATAGGCGTCATCTTCTTCTCAGACAAGATAGAGAAGTTCATCCCGCCCAAGAAAGGACGCAAGCACATCCTCTACATCATACGCGAGCTGCTCGACTACCGGCCCGAGAGTCGCCAGACGAACATCTCCTTCGCCCTGGAATACCTGACACGCGCCATCAAGCGCCGCTGCATCGCATTCGTGCTGAGCGACTTCATTGACCGGCACTCCTTCCTGCAACCACTCTCCATCGCAGCCCACAAGCACGACGTCGTGGCCATACAGGTCTATGACAAGCGCGTGGCAGAGCTGCCCGACGTCGGACTGCTGAAGGTGCTCGACGCAGAGACGGGACAGGAACAGATAATCGACACCAGCAGCAGCGCCGTCCGCAACGCACAGGCACGCTGGTGGAAGCAGCAGACGGCGCGGCTCAAGGACACCTTCAGCCGCAGCCAAGTGGATGCCGTCAGCGTCCGCACGGATCAGGACTACGTCAGCGTACTGAGAGGACTTTTTGCAAATCGTAAATAAGAACAAAGCGTGAAACGACAGTTATTTCTCATAGCATATTGCCTGTTATTTGCATGCACCAAGGCCCAGGTGCAGGTCGATGTCAAGCTCGACTCCCTGCAACTCTTCATCGGACAGCAGACAGACCTGCAGCTCAGCGTCACACTTGATGCCGGCCAGAAGCTGCGCTTGCCCGACATTAAGAAGGGACAGCAGCTCGTCCCCGACGTGGAAGTCGTGGAAGTCGGCAAACCCGACACCGCCGTCCTCAACGACGGAAAGCGCATGACCGTCAGCCAGACCTATACCATCACCCCTTGGGACAGCGCCTTCTACTATCTCCCGCCCCTGGAGGTCATGGTCGATACGTCGCGCTACGAGTCGAAGAGCCTCGCGCTGAAAGTCTATACCGTCGATGTCGATACCCTCCACCTCGACCAGTTCTTCCCGCCGCAAGGCATCATGGAGCTGCCCTTCCTGTGGGAAGAGTGGAGGATGGTGGCATTCGGAGCCCTGCTGCTCCTGCTCATGCTTGCCTGCATCGCCTATCTCTATCACCACGTCAAGCACGGCAAACCCATCGTCCGCTTCGTCCGTCGCAAGAAGAAGCTGCCGCCGCACCAGGTGGCAATGGACGAGATAGAACGCATCAAGAGCGAGCGCAAGTGGGCCGAAGAGGACAGCAAGGAGTACTACACACTGCTGACCGACACCCTCCGCAACTACATCCGCGACCGCTACGGATTCAACGCTATGGAGATGACGTCGGCAGAAATCATCGAGCGACTCACCAGCGAGAACAACCAGGAAGCCCTCAACGAGCTGCGCGAAATCTTCCGCACCGCCGACCTCGTCAAGTTCGCCAAGTGGAGCACACTCATCAACGAGAACGATGCCAACCTGGTTGCTGCCGTAGAATACGTCAACCAGACGAAGATAGAACCCGACCCGAATGCAAAGCCCGAACCGGAAATCATCAAGGAAACCGACCAGAAACGCCTCACACAGGTGAAGATGATGCGTGTGGCAATCGGCGTACTCGCCATCCTCTCCCTCGCCCTGCTCGCCTGGATGATATGGCGTTCTGCCGACCTGCTAATGTAAAATCATGAACTATGACATTTGAGAACCCATTATATCTGCTCCTCCTGCTGCTGGCAATACCTTATGCCGTCTGGTATTGGTTCAGGCACAAGGCTTCGACGCCCTCGATTCGCGTCAGCAGCACCGAGGCCATGTTCCGCGCTCCCAAGAGCCTGCGGCAGCGACTGCTGCACCTGCCCTTCCTGCTGAGACTGGCCTGCTATGCCCTGGCCGTGATAGCCTTGGCTCGCCCACAGACTTCCAACAGCTGGAGCAGCAAGCACACAGAGGGCATCGACATCATGCTCTGCATGGACGTCAGCACCAGCATGCTGGCCGAAGACCTTCGTCCCAACCGCATCGAGGCCGCAAAGAACGTCGCCCTCGAATTCATCAGCGGACGTCCTGACGACAACATCGGACTGACACTCTTCGCTGGTGAAGCCTACACGCAATGCCCCATGACCGTTGACCACGCCGTACTGCTCAACCTGCTGAACGGCATGAAGGTCGATATGGCACAGCGCGGACTCATCGAGGACGGCACAGCCATCGGCATGGGACTGGCCAACGCCTTGTCGCGCCTCAAGGACAGCAAGGCAAAGAGCAAGGTCATCATCCTGCTCACCGACGGCACGAACAACTGCGGACAAATCAGCCCCAACACGGCTGCCGACATCGCCAAGAGCTTCGGCATACGCGTCTATACCATCGGCGTCGGAACAAACGGCACCGCTCGCTACCCCTACCCCGTAGGCGGACGCATCGAATACGTCAATGTACCTGTGGAGATTGACACGAAGACACTCGCCGCCATCGCACGCAAGACAGACGGCGAGTTCTATCGCGCCACGAACAACCAGAAGCTGCACGAAGTCTATCAGGAAATCGACAAACTGGAGAAGACAAAGATGAACGTGCGGCAGTACTCCAAGCGCTACGAAGCCTACGCCTCGTTCCTGCTCGCCTCCGTCCTCTGCCTCCTGCTGGAGATATTGCTCAGGAACACGATACTGAAACGCATACCATAGCCCCTCACCCCCGACCCCTTTCCGAGGGGAGAGGATAATAGTCAAATAGTCAATTAGTAAATAAATCGTAAATCGTAAATAGTCAAATAGTAAATTATCTCGATGTTTCGCTTTGAAAGTCCACAATACTTGTATCTGCTGTTGGCGCTCGTGGCTCTGACGGCTATACATTATTATATTATATATAGGAAGAGGCAACAGCTGAAGCTGTTCGGCGACCCCGCCTTGACCCAGCAACTCTGTCAGGGCGTGTCGCGATGGAGGCCGGAAGTGAAGTTTTGGCTCGCGATGACGGCCCTTGTCTTCTTCATCGTTGCATTGGCTCGTCCGCAGTTCGGCACCCGCCTCGACACCCGTGAACGAATGGGCATCGAGGCCATCATCGCACTGGACGTCAGCAATTCCATGCTTGCCGAGGATGTGAAGCCTAACCGCTTGGAGAAGGCAAAGATGATGGTCAGCAACATGGTGGATGGCATGCGCGACGACAAAATTGGCTTGATTGTCTTTGCAGGACAAGCCTTTGTCCAGCTGCCCATAACGAGCGACTACGTGAGTGCCAAGATGTTCCTTGAGACCATCTCGCCCTCCATGATAAGCGTGCAGGGAACGGACGTCGCCGAAGCCATCAACCTCTCAATGCGAAGCTTTACACAGCAGGAAGACGTCTCCCGCGCCATCTTCGTGATAACCGACGGCGAAGACAACGAGGGAAGGGCTGTCGAGGCTGCAAAACAGGCCGCCTCGCAAGGGGTTCGTGTCTATGTGCTCGGCATCGGCAATCCCGGCGGAGCACCCATCCCCATCCCCGGAACAGGCCAGTACATCATCGACGAGCAAGGCAACACCGTCATCTCGAAGCTCAGCGAGGAGATGTGCCGCGAGATAGCCACTGCCGGACAGGGCTCATATATTTATGTCGATAACAGCAGCTCGGCACAAAAGAAACTTTCCGAACAGCTCGACCGCCTCTCGAAAGCCAAGCTGGAGAGCCAGATATACAGCGAATACGACGAACAGTTCCAAGGCTTCATCCTCATCGGGCTCCTGTTCCTGCTCATCGATGTCCTGCTCCTGGAAAGAGAGAGCAAGACCACCTGGCTGCGCCGCCTCCTTTCTCCAGCTAAAGGGGGTAGGGGAGTCAGCCCCATGCCTCTCGCCTTCTGCCTGCTATGCTTCAGCCTTGCTGCAATGTCGCAGACCGACCGCGACTACATCCGCCGCGGCAACCGCCTGATGCGTGACAGCGTCTTCGACAAGGCACAGGTCGAATACCAGAAAGCCATCGAGCGGGACAACACGAACCCCATCTCGCACTATAACCTGGGTAATGCCCTCCTTTATCAGAACAAGGCCGAGGACGCCATGAAGGAATACGAGACGGCAGCGCGGCTGGAAAAGGACAAGGGTCGGCTGGCTCAGATATACCACAACATGGGGGTCGTCCTGCAGGCCGCAAAGCAATTCGACAAGGCCGTTGCCTGCTATCGCAACTCCCTGCGCAACGACCCGACCAACAACGAGACGCGATACAACTATGCTCTGAGCCTCTTCCAGCTGAAGAAGAACCAAAGCAGTCAGGATAATCAGGACCAGCAGAAGGACGACAAAGGTCAGGACGAGAAGAAAGAGCAACAGCAACAACAGCAGCAGCAACAGCAGCAGGACAAAAAGGAAGAGCAGCAGCAACAACCACAGCCACAGCAGATGAGCCGTGAGAATGCCGAGCAGATGCTCAATGCAGCCATGCAGGACGAGAAGGCCACACAGGAAAAGATACAACGGGCCCAGCAGCAACACCAAAGGAAGCAACTGCAGAAACAGTGGTAAGCCTGGCTGTAATACATAGTTTTGAGATACACAAGACGATGAAACGACTATACACGCTATTCACACTATTCCTCCTTGCGGCAAGCTACGCCTTCCCGCAGGCAACACTCAAAGTTCAAGCGCCCTCGCAAGCTGAAGTAGGGCAGAGAATACGTATTAGCTATGTGGCTAATACGGGAGACGTGGAAGACTTTCAGGTAGGAGACTTCGAGGGCTTCAATGTCCTCTATGGTCCCAGCACAAGCCGTTCAAGCAGCTTCTCGATGACAAACGGGCGCACCTCGCAGAGCAGCACCGTTACCTTTACCTATACGGTAGTGCCCATCGAGGAAGGAACGCTGCGGGTGCCTGTTGCCTCAATCAGGGTCGATGGGAAGACTGTCAGGAGCGGAGCTGCCAGCATCGAGGTGTTGCCGGCCAGCCAGCAGCAGAACCCGCAGTCATCGGGCGGCCAGCAAGGAGGCAATTCCCGCCAGGGCCGTCAGCAGCAGGGTGCTGCATCGGGAGGGCAGATAAGCGGCAACGAACTCTATATGACCGTTACGGCCAGTCGCCAGAAAATCTTCGAGCAGGAAGCCGTGATGCTTACCTACAAGCTCTACACCCTGGTCAACATACAGCAGATATCAGGCGAGATGCCTCAGATAGACGGTTGCCACGTTCAGGAACTCGACCGTCAGGCACAGCTATCCCTCAAGTACGAGCGTGTCAACGGGCGTAACTACGGCACAGCCATCTGGAAGCAATACGTCGTGTTCCCGCAGAAGACGGGCAAGATAAAAATTCCCAGCATCACTTTCGACACTCAGATTGAGGTGCAGAATCACAGCATGGACCCCTTCGACATCTTCTTCGGCGGCGGAAGCCTCTCGCAGATGGTGCGCAAACAAATAAAGACATCTCCCGTCGAGATTGAGGTACTGCCCCTTCCGACCCCGCGTCCGGACAACTTCTCTGGTGCCGTCGGCAAGTTCACGGTGTCTGCCACGCTGACTCCGGAACAGGTCAATGCCAACGATGCAGCCACCCTTCGGCTCGTCGTCAGCGGTCAGGGCAACATGAAGCTCATGAAGGCTCCCACCATTCGTTTCCCGCAGGACTTCGAGGTCTATGATCCCAAGGAGAACAACAAGACGACCAACACGGCAACAGGTGCCAAGGGCAATATCACCTACGACTATGTCGTTGTGCCACGTCACGGGGGCAAGTTCAGCATTCCTCCCGTCGAGTTCTGCTACTTCGACCCAGAGAAAGCTCAGTACAACACGGTTCGGACCGATTCTTTCCATCTGGCTGTCGCCAAGGCCAAGGGTCATCAGGTTGCCTACACCCGCGAGCAGGAGGACCTCAATGTGCTGAGCAACGATATCCGTTTCATTAAGCTGGGCGAGCTGGAGAGTGCCGAGGCCGACGACTTCTTCGGAACTTCTGCCTATTGGCTCACGTATGCTGTGCTCTTCGTTGCCTTCGTTGTTGCCTTCCTGTGGTTGAGGCATCAGAAAAAGCTCAACCCCAACTCGTGGAGCGTCAAGGGCAAGAAAGCCGGCAAGGTCGCATCGCGTCGCCTCAAGCAAGCCTCCAAGTTGATGCACGAGAAGAACGATGCAGCCTTCTACGACGAAGTGATGCGTGCCCTTCTCGGCTATGCAGGCGACAAGCTGTCCCTTCCGCAAGGGGAACTCACCAAGGACAACGTCATCGCGCGGCTGAATCAGCGCGGAGTGGAGCAGACGGTAGTCGATGCCTTTATAGCCGTCGTGAGCGATTGCGAGTTTGCCCGCTATGCTCCGGTTGCCGACGCCAACATGACAAAGGAAAAGATTTACCGACAGGCCTCGGACGTGATAACACAGATGAATGCCTCGCTCAAGTCACACTAACAGAAAGGAAGAACACGATGAAACGCAACATACTTATCCTCATCCTGAGTGCCGTCTCTCTCGTTTCGTTTGCCGACACTCCTGCCGAGACGAAGACTCTGGCCGACAGTGCATACGCCAGAGCAGACTACGAGACAGCCGTCAAGCTCTACAGCCAGCTCACTGAGCAGGGCCTGACGACCGACGTCTGTTACAACCTGGGTTGTGCCTACTACCGCCTTGACGACATTGCCCATAGTGTCCTTTGGTTCGAGCGTGCCCTGAAGTTAAGTCCAAGTGACAAGGAAGTGCTCTTCAACCTCGAATTGGCGCGTACCAAGACCATCGACAAAATTATTCCTCAGCACGAGTTTATCCTCTTTACCTATTTCCATCAGCTGACAAACTGGTTCAGCCTGCGCACATGGACCGTCATCGCCCTGCTCAGTTTTGTCCTCATGCTCGTCTGCCTTCTCGTCTTCTGGGCCTCAGGCAGTGTGAATGTCAGGAAACTCACCTTCTCGTCCGCTGCCATCCTGTTGCTCGTCACCATAATGTCCAACATCTGTGCCTTCCAGCAGAGGGACTTTAAGCAGACCCACACAAGCGCCATCATCACCCAGCCAGCCGTAACCGTCAAGAGCACGCCTTCCGACAGCGGCAACGACCTCTTCGTCCTCCACGAAGGCTCTAAGGTAGAGATACGGGACAGCAGTCTCAAGGAGTGGTGCGAGGTGAGCATCGCCGATGGCAAGGTCGGATGGATTCCCAAGAAATCCTTTGACTTGATTTAATGCAGACAAACTCAAAGTAACATAACTACCATGATAGAACAGATAATCCAATGGGACCAGGAACTCCTCGTTGCCTTGAACGGTTCGTCCTCTCTCTTTCTTGATGGCGTCATGATGACCATTACAAAGACAGGTACATGGATTCCTCTGTTCGCCTGTCTGCTTTATGCCATCATCAGGAACAACAGTTGGCGCGGCACCCTGCTCGTCATTGTCATGACAACATTGCTTGTCCTGCTTTGCGACCAATTTGCCAGCGGCTTCTGCAAGCCCTATTTCCATCGGCTCCGTCCCTCGCAGGAACCGGAGCTGGCCGCCGTCATCGACTTGGTGAACGGCTATCGTAGCGGACTCTACGGCTTCATCTCGAGCCATGCTTCAAACACCTTTGGCGTTGCAGTCTTCTTCTCGCTCCTGTTCCGCAGCAGACGGGTCACCCCCATACTGTTGCTATATGCTTGCCTGGCAAGCTACAGCCGCATCTACCTGGGAGTCCATTATCCGCTCGACATACTGATGGGAGCACTGTGGGGCGTGCTTTGCGGAGTGGCTGTCTATGCCCTTTACTGTTGGCTCAGCAAACGATTTGTGCCAACTCCGCACCATATCTCCTCCTTTTTTACGGCAACAGGCTATCGTCGCACGGACCTGATTCCTATTCTCGGCGTGTTTCCCGTGACATTCGTCTATATCATCATTCGGGCTGCCGTATTTGCAGCCTCCTCCTAACAGTGTTGACCAGATGAATGTACGTATTGCTGCCCTTCTCTCCGTCTGCCTTATGTTCGTTGGCTGCTCGTTGGTCAACGACAGCGATACGATACCTGCTGAGGAGACTAACGAATTGTCATACCGTCTGCGCTACACCGATGTCTCAGCCTCATTGCAAGCGGCAAAGGAGGCATACGCCTGTTCCCCGAAGAACTCTGACGGACAGGCCGAAGCGCTCAACAACATTGCCTACGTCAGCTATCAGCAGATGCGCTATGACCAGGCATTGCACTTGTTGAGGAAAGTCTATGGCTTCAGCCGCAACCAGCTGGAGTTGCTGTGTTCCGATGTGCTGACCATGAAGATCATGCAGCGCATAGGCCGCGGAAAGCCTTTCTTCGACAGCCGCCTTCGTGCACAGAAGCGCCTCCGTCGCATCCTTTCGGAAGAAAACGCCCTTACGCCCCACCAGCGTCGGCGCCTCCACTACGCCCTGACTGAACTGCACATCGTCTCTTCAACTTATTATTATTATCTCGGCCAGGATGCAGCGGCCCGTCGGGAGATAGACGAGGCAGCCCGGTATGTTGATCTGGCAACGGACACGACTCAGTGGCTCTACTATCACTACATGCTTGGCAGCGGCGGCCTTGTGGCAGGAACGCCCGACGAAGTGACGCTCACCGAGTTCGACCACCTCTTCCGCGTCTATACACTGGCACGAGCCAGGCAGTTTACCTATTTCGAGGCAAATGCCCTCCAGTCGCTTTCATTCATGGTGAGCGACTCGGTCAAGGCCGACTTGCTCAAGCGCCAGCGACTGGACGCGTATAGCTACCTTTGGGAACAGCATCGCCGTTGGCAGTCGGACAGCTTGCTTTCTGCCCGATTCCAGTTTGCGGCAGCAATGTCCCATCGGTCCGTTGCCCTCTTCCGTCAGTATCACGACCTCTTCCAGACGGCGTGTGCCTTGCGCACCTTGGGCGAGGTTTATTTCGCGGCCCGCCATTACGAAGAGGCCCTCCAAAGCTTCACCTCTGCCCTGCATCTGGCCTCTGACCACCGACGCTCGCCTTACCACGTCACGCCTTGGCTTGCCGCTATCCACGAGAACTTGAGTCTCACCTACAGTGCCCTCGGCAATAAGCATCTTGCCGACACGCATCGCAACACTTATCTCGACATGCTCGACCAGTCGCGCCAGGACAGGGAACTCGACAGCCGAAAGGCTTTGCTCGCGCAGGAGGCCCACAGCGAGCAGATTCAGTTCATTCTGCTTCTCTTCCTGGTCATCGTGGTCATAGTCCTTGCCGTTATCTACTATCGTCAGTTGGACAGCCGTTCCCGCAGTTCCGAGCAGAAAGTGCGCGGGATTGCTTCCGGCGAAGATTGCATGCTGGCCTTGCAGCGCCTCCAGGCACAACATCAGGAAAGTAGGGAGCGCCTGGAGGAACGTCTGGAGGAATGCGAACTGATGCAGCAGCGCGTCTCCGCCCAGCAGAGGCGACACCTGTTGCAGCGCACCAAGCTGTCCGTCGTGTATGCCATCATCCCCTACTTGGACCGAGTCATGCACGAGGTCAGGAGCCTTGGCGAGAAGGACAGCGACACGACGGCCCACCTTTCCTACATCCAGGAGCTGTGTGCAGGCATGATGACCATCAACGACAGGCTGACAGAGTGGATTCAGATGCAGCAGGGACGACTAAGCCTGCACGTCACGCGCTTTCCGTTGGCCGACGTGCTGCATGTCATCTCGATGCAGCAATATGCTTTCTCCCGTAAGCAGCTTACGCTCGATGTTGCCGAGACGGACCTTCAGGTCAAGGCAGACAAGCCCCTGACGCTCTTCATGGTGAACACTCTGGTCGATAATGCACGTAAGTTCACGCCTGAAGGCGGACGTGTCTCTGTCCGGCTTCAGGCAACCGACGACTACGTAGAGGTGAGCGTCTGCGACACCGGCATCGGCCTCTCGCCCGAGGATGCGAAGACGCTTTGCGACAGTAAGGTGTACGACCCGAACCGTCTGGGTGCATCCAGCGTCGGGAAGGGTTTTGGCTTCGGCATCATGAACTGCAAGGGCATCATCGGCAGCTATCGGAAGCTGTCGTCGTTCTTCAACGTCTGCGACTTCGGCGTGGAGAGCGAGGTGGGGAAGGGAAGCCGCTTCTGGTTCCGCTTGCCCCGTGTCCTTTCGCTATTACTCTTCCTTTTCCTGGCGTCCGGTCCTTGTATGGCGGCAGCGCCCGACGGGTGCTATGCCCTCTTCGATTCCACTCTGACGGCCAATCTGCAGGGACGCTATGCCGATGCCTACCGCTTCTCCAGCCAGGCCATTGACATGATGAGCGAGCCGCGCGACACCCTCCTGCTCGTCAAACTTTACAATGAGCAGGCCATTGCAGCCCAGGCCCTCGGGGAGTGGGATGCTTATCGCCGGAGCAACGCGGAGTGCGTGCGCCTGCATCGCCTTCGTAGCACCGACAGCTCGCTGCTCTCCGACTGTCAGCGCCTGGAGAAGATGACCGAAGACTCGCGTGTGCTCTACGTCCTGATTGTGTTGCTGCTCATTGCATCCCTCGCGCTGTTCTATATGGTGGTGCTCCGCCATCGGCTTCGTCATCGCGCCTCGCTCGACGACCTCTACCAGCGGCTGATGTCACTGCTCCGTTCCTTCCCCGAGAATGCCGCAGCGCTGGACGCCGAGCTGCGGAGCATTGTCGCCACACTGGAACAGCCACAACTCAGGCAGCCATTAGAGGAATTGCAGCAGATGCTCTCATCGCAGGCGACGAAGTTGCAGGAAACGGAAAGCTCCGAGCAGGAGGCAGAGGAAAGGCTGCAACGTTACCGCTTCGAGCACGACAGGCTGTACGTCATGAATCAGATACTCGACAATTCGCTGAGCACCATCAAGCACGAGACGATGTACTTCCCGTCGCGAATCAAGCAGATGGCCGACGACATGCTACGTGCGGGCATCGATGGCGAGACGCTTCACAACCTTCTGGACCTCGTGGCCTATTACCGCCACATCTATATGCTGCTCTGCGAGCAAGCCCAACGGCAGACGGACCAGTCCTCCCTGCGGATGCAGCCCGTTGCCGTACGCGACCTCTTTGCCTACGCCTCTCAGGTGCACCACGTGGAGTGCCAGCCGACAGATGCCCTGATACGGGGCGACGAGATGCTCCTTCAGTTCTTCCTGGACCAGCTGCTTGCCGTTGTGCCGCCCGATGCTGTGCTTTCTGCCGAGCGGCGCGACAGCATGACATATATAATATGCGATGTGAGAGGGCAGGCCCTTGATGCTTGCCGGGCGGATGCCCTTTTCTCGCCGCATACCGACAGGCTGGAGTACCTTGTCATGCGCCAGATAGTGCGCGAACACGATGCTGCCTGCGGCCATCCCGGACTCCGACTCGTGGCGGAGAACACGGATGCGGGTTACAGGATAGCCTTCTCACTCCTTCCGAACACATAAACTTACACAATATGGAAAAATTCAAAGTAATCATTGTCGAGGACGACAAGCTGGAGCTCAAGGGCACCCAGCAGATTCTGCAGACCGAAGTGCCGGAAGCCGAAATCATCGGCACGGCATCCGGCGAGAGCGACTTCTGGCGGCTGATGCGCGAAGGCCAGCCGGACCTCGTCCTGCTCGACTTGGGGCTGGGCGGCAGCACTACTGTCGGGGTGGATATCTGCCGGCAACTGCGTTCCCGCTATGCCGACATGAAGATTCTCGTCTTTACCGGCGAGATTCTCAACGAGCGCCTATGGGTGGAGGTACTCAGCGCCGGAGCCGACGGCATCATTCTCAAGACGGGCAACCTCCTTCAGCGCGACGACGTCATGATGGTCATGCACGGACGTCACCTGGTCTTCAACGAACCGTTCCTGGAGAAGGTGATGGCTCGCTTCCGCGAGAACGTGTGCAAGGAGCAGGCTGCCGTAGATGCCTTCGTGGAGTACGAGATCGACGAGTACGACGAGCGCTTCCTCCGGCACCTGGCCCTGGGCTATACGAAGGACATGATAGCGGGACTCCGGCAGATGCCTTTCAGCACGAAGAGCCTGGAGAAGCGTCAGGTCGATCTCACCAACCGCCTCTTCTCCGAGCGCGAGCGTAGCGGGGTGAATGCCGTCCGGCTCGTGGTCCGTGCCATTCAGCTGCATATTATCGACCCTGAGAACCTTGTTGCCGATGAACAGTAGCGGAAGGTTGTTTGGCGTCAGCCTGGTGCTTGCCCTGGTGCTGCCCTTCCTCTCGTGGGTTCTGTCAGCCCTGGGCGTACCCTGCCGCAGCCTGCTCGACGGCGAAGGGCTCCGCTGGCTCTTCCGTCATGCTGCCGACAGCCTGCACAGCCGGCTCGTGATGCTTGTCCTGTGCCTCATCCTGGTGGTGGGTGTCATTCAGCGGAGCCGGCTCCTTCCCCTTGCCCGCACCATCCGGCAGGCCCGTTTCCTGCGCTATGCCGCAGTCTTTGCCGTTGTCCTTGCGGCCATCATGCTTGCGGCAACCACTCCCGAGAGCCCTCTGCTCAGCATTACGGGCGGCCTTGCAGGAAGTCCTCTGGCGGACGGACTGCCGTTCCTTGCCTGGCTTTCCGTTATGGCGTTCTGCCTGTGCTACGGACATTCGCAGCGCGAACCCTGGACCGAGATGCTCACCTACGGCCTCCGGCGCTATCCGCTGGCCCTGCCCTTTGCTGTCGTCCTGTCCTTCTGCTGGCAGTGCATCGACTATATGATGACTTAGGGACAGAAGCTCACGAGTCGTTGGCCCGAAGCTCACGAGTCGTTGGCCTGAAGCTCACGAGTCGTAGCCCCGAAGCTCACGAGTCGTTGGTCCGAAGCTCGCGAGCCTCTAATCAGGTTCCCTGGCCGCCCCTGACGAAGGGCCACCCGAACCTCGCATGGAAGAACATTACACGAAACCTAAACTCAGATAAAGACTTGAACCTCGAAGAACTCAATCCCAGCCAACGCGAAGCGGTGCTCTGCAACGATGCCCCCTCGCTTGTCATTGCAGGAGCAGGCAGCGGCAAGACGCGCGTCCTCACCTACAAGATAGCCTACCTCCTGGAACAGGGCATGCAGCCCTGGAACATACTGGCCCTGACCTTCACGAACAAGGCCGCCCGCGAGATGCGCGACCGCATAGCCAAGCTTGTCTCGCCCGAGAAGGCAGCATCCCTCTGGATGGGCACCTTCCATAGCATCTTCGCCCGCATCCTCCGCATAGAAGGCGAGCGACTTGGCTATCAGCCGAACTACACCATCTACGACACCTCCGACAGCCTCAGCCTCCTCAAACTCATCATCCGCGAGATGAACCTCGACGAAAAGGTCTATAAGCCCACCAGCGTGCAGAACCGCATCTCCAATGCAAAGAACCGCCTGGTACTCCCCTCCGGATACAATGCGGTGCAGGAATTCCGCGAAAGCGACAGCATGATGCATCGCACGCTGACCGCCGACATCTACCGCCGCTACCAGGAACGCCTGAAGCAGGCGAATGCGATGGACTTCGACGACCTGCTGCTGAACACCTGGCTGCTGCTGAGCAGCAATCCCGACGTGGCCGACGCCTGGCAGGAACGCTTCCACTTCGTGCTGGTCGATGAGTACCAGGACACGAACTTCGCCCAGCATCAAATCGTCTGGCTCCTGACAGGCAAGCGGCAGCGTGTCTGCGTGGTGGGCGACGATGCCCAGAGCATCTACAGCTTCCGCGGAGCCAACATCGACAATATCCTCCATTTCCGTGAGGCATACACCGGAACCCGGCTCTTCAAGCTCGAGCGCAACTATCGCTCCACGCAAACCATCGTGAACGCTGCCAGCAGCCTCATCCGCAACAACCGCGAGCAGATAGAGAAGAGCGTCTTCAGCGAGAAGGAAGCGGGCGCTCCACTCGTCCGCTACGAAGCCTACAGCGACAGCGACGAGGCCAACATCATCGCCCGCGAGGTGCAGCGGCTGCATCGGGCCGGAGTGCCATATCGCGGCATAGCAGTGCTCTATCGCACCAATGCACAGAGCCGCAAGATAGAGGACAGCTTCCTGCGGGACCGCATACCCTATCACATCTATGCCGGCATGTCGTTCTATCAGCGCGAGGAAATCAAGGACCTGCTCTGCTACCTCCGCCTCTCGGCCAATCCCTACGACGAGGAATCGCTCCGACGCGTCATCAACAAGCCGGCCCGCGGCATCGGCGACACAACCGTCCGCAAGCTGTTCGACGCAGCAGCACAGGCGGGCATGAGCGTTTGGGATGTGTTGGAAAGCCTCCCCCAACCCCTCCAAGGGAGGGGAGAACTGCCCCCCATTCCGCAGACCCTTCAAGGGAAAACAGGGGAGAAGCTCGCTTCCTTCCGCGACATGATAGCCGACTTCCACCGGCATGTGGCTACCGACGATGCCCATACACTCGCCCTCCACGTGGCAATAGAAAGCGGACTGCGAGACTACATCTTCAGCGGGCACGACCCCGAGGACCTGTCGCGACAGGAGAACCTGCAGGAGATGCTCGACGGCATAGCGCTCTTCGTGGCCGACAACAGGGAGCAGGGCCGTGGCATACTTCTCGGCGACTACCTGCAGGAAGCGAGCCTCGCCACGGACTTCGACCGCAACAATGCAGACAAGGATGCCGACCAGGTGGGCATGATGACAATTCATTCCGCCAAGGGCCTCGAGTTCCCCGCCGTGGTCATTGCCGGACTGGAAGAGGGCCTCTTCCCCAGCGAACTGTCTGCCGACTCGCCCCGTGCCCTCGAGGAAGAGCGTCGCCTCTTCTATGTCGCGCTGACCCGGGCAGAGCGGCAAGTCATCCTCACCTACGCCCGTTCACGCTTCAGGGCGGGCAGGGTCGAGTTCTCACGTCCCAGCCGCTTCATCCGCGAGATACCGGAACAATTCTTCGCAGGGGCAAGGGGCATGGGGCAAGGAGCATGGAGCAAGGAGCAAGGAGCATGGAGCAAGGAGCAAGGTGCATGGAGCAAGGAGCAAGGGGCAAGGGGCATGGTGCATGGAGCATGGAGCAAGGTGCAAGGAGCATGGAGCAAGGAGCAAGAGAATACCAACGCCCGCAGCAATCCTCTTGCCCCTCGCCCCTTGCCCCCTGCTCCCAAAAGTCCCGGGCACTCGTCTCTTGCCCCTCGCCCCCTGCCCCCTGCTCCCAAAAGTCCCGGGCACTCGTCTCTCGCCCCTTGTCCCTCTCTGTCTGTCGGTTCCACGGTCGTTCACGAGCGTTTCGGCAGGGGAACAGTTATGGCATTGGAGGGGAAAGACATCGACGCCAAGGCTACGGTCCGCTTTGAGAATGCCGGCACCAAAGTCTTGCTGCTTCGCTTTGCAAAGCTCACTTTGGGATAAAGCCGGAAGCCCTGCTGCCTGAACGATACTCCATTGGCGTCTGTCCCTGATAGAGGCGGAACATCTTGTTGAAGTAGGATGCGGAGTCGAACCCCAGGCGGAAGGAAATCTCCTTGCAGGAAAGGTTCGTGCTGAGCAGATAGTCCTTGGACCGCTCTATCTTGAGCCGCAGGAAGTAACGGGCAGGGGAGAAACCCGTGTATGTCTTGAATTGCTTGCGGAACTTGGAGTAGCCCACGCCCACCTCAGCCGCGATGTCCTCCATGCACAGTCCCGTGTGCAGCTTCTGCCTCATCAGGCTTATTGCCATGTTGATATGGGCGCTGTCGGGATTGTCCAAGTAGGGTTGCTGCAGACTTTTTGCGTAGATGGTGCTTACGATGAGGCCAATGTATCCGGCCAGTTGCTGCTGGTAGGCCGGCAGCTGATAGTCGGCCACCTCGTAGGCATCCTCGAAGGTTTTGTGCAGATTAGCCGACACTCCGACGTGGTGAATGGGATGTTCCTTGT
Organism: uncultured Bacteroidales bacterium; assembly: GCA_902763865.1. Classification (GTDB taxonomy): domain Bacteria; phylum Bacteroidota; class Bacteroidia; order Bacteroidales; family Bacteroidaceae; genus Physcousia. The sequence goes on from CACWTR010000012.1 coordinate 30,115, forward strand.
CGGGGAAGAATTTGCTGACAAGCTCATCTGCAAAGTCCCCGGAGAAGCCAATCCAAGCCTCCGCCCATCCCGTCTCGGGGTCAGGGGCATAGTTATGCCACTCGTGGGGATAGAGTATGACGGCATCGCCGGCACGAAGCGCTGTCCGTTCCTGGTGGGCTGACTGGAACCAGCCGCCTCCCTTTGTAATGTAGAGAATCTGGCTCTCGTGCAGCACACGTCCCTTGCTGGTAAAGAAGTGGTAGTCCTCGGGATGTTCACCAACGGGGTAGCTGCTGCCGGGAGCTATGTCCTGCAGTCCGATTGTCTTCGTGATGATGCCCCACTCGCGGTCCGACTTGTTAGCGAGCAGGTATTTGATGCTTGCCATAGAAGTGCAATAAACGAGGTTTTCACTGCAAAGTTAAGTAATTCTTGCGAAAATGTCAAATCGTTACATCAAAAAGTCAAATAAATATGACCCCTGTGCCGATTATTTCCGTCCTTTGCGTCAAAATAACAAGGTTTATCACTCATAAAGCATTTGTTTATGGAAAGAAGGCTTCTTTTATTTTTTGCTTGGGTGCTGGCTCTGTCGGCCAGTGCTCTCGACGTAACAAATCTTCGCACGGAGGACTATCGCAACCCTGTCGGCATTGACCGCACCTCGATTCATCTCTCCTGGCAACTGCAGAGCGAGCTGCGCGGCGTGCTGCAGACAAGCTACAGCGTCCAGATTGCCCGGGATGCCGACTTCGGCGACATCGTCTGGGAGTCGGGAACCGTCAGCTCCGACCAAAGCGTCGGCGTAGAGGCCGCTGGCTTCAGCCCCGATGCGCAGACACGTTACTACTGGCGCGTAACGGTATCAGACAACAAGGGCCAGACTGCAACCAGCACCGAGAAGGCATACTTCGAGACCGGCCTCATGACTGCCGATGCCTGGAACGGTACATATTGGATCAAGGCTTCCTCCAGCTCATCCGAGGGGGGAGAGGACGTAGCGCCAACCGACTACGAAGTGGAGGTGAAGTTCAACGTGAAGCAGCTTGCCGCCGGCCTCATCTTCGCCGCTGCCGACCACAGCAACTACTACATGTGGCAGGTTAACACGAATGGCAGCCTCCGCTTCCGTCCGCATCGCTGGAGCGGCGGCAATCCTGCCTGCCTCTCGGAGAATGCCATCACGGGCGTAAGTCTCAAGAACGGCGAACAGCACACCCTTACCGTCAAGGTGACAAACGAGAGGACTGCCCGCACGTATATCGACGGAGTGCTCATCGACACCCGGACGGGCGACTTCGCCTACGGCGAGTTCGGCTTCCGCGAAGACTACGACAACGGCAACCAGCCCGAACAGGCTTACTTTGACGATTTCGTCGTCAGGAGCGGAGACAAGGTGCTTCTGAGGGAAGACTTCAATGGCAGCACCTGCATGTTCACTTCCGGCACCCTCCAGGGCGGGCAGTTCTACGTGAGCGGCCCTGCCACCTACGCCTGGCAGCGAGCAGTGCCCAAGCCGGTGCGCTTCGATGTGGAGTACGACTTCACCCTTGTTCAGGACAATGCCAGCATCTGCTTCAGCGCCACAGCAAGCGAGACCTACATGATGTGGGCCATCAATACGCTGGACGTCAGCCAGCCCGTCGTGCGCCGCCACGTCTATAACAACGGGAACCTGACTTACAGCGACACACCCGTCACGGCCTTCAGCAAGGCAGACCTCCTGGGAAGGCAGCACCACATCGTGCTGGAATGCGAGACACCCTACGTGCGCACCTATATAGATGATGTGCTGGTCGATACTTTCGAGGACACGCAAGGGGTGCTTGCCGTGGGCGACCTCGGCGTGCGCGTCAGCGCTACGGGCAACGAGCGTGAGAAAGCGTACTTCGACAATATCCGAATGACCGTCTATGACGAGGCAGGCAGTGGCACCGTGACCTTCAGCGAGGACTTCGAGGGCGCCGGCAATGCCTTCAACGCTACCGACATCCGCGACTTCGGCGGCAGCCGCCAGTGCTACATGGAGGCAGCCGTGGGCGGCAGCAAGCGACTCATGCAGCAGGACGGCAGCATCGTCCCCGGCATGCCGATGTTCCGTAAAGTCTTCGAGCTGGGTTCGGCAGTTCGTCGCGCCCGCCTCTACGCAACGGGACTGGGTGTCTATAATGTCTTCATCAACGGCGAGCGCGTGGGTCAGACCGACGAGGACGGCAAGACCCTCTACGACGAACTCAAGCCCGGCGCTACCGAGATGAAGAAAACCGTCTTCTACACCACGCACGACGTGACGGCCCTGCTGCGCGAAGGCAGGAACGCCATCGGTGCCGAGGTGTCGAGCGGCTGGTGGAACGGTGCCATCGTGCACGGCATGTACGGAGGCAAGCCCAATGCCTTCCGCGCTCTGCTCAAGGTGGAGCTGGCGGACGGCTCCGTCCTGACCATCCCCACCGACCTATCCTGGCGCAGCAACACCAACGGACCTCTGCGCAAAGGCGACATCTACAACGGCGAGACCTACGATGCCCGCCTCGAGGCAGGTCAGTTCACACCCGACTACGACGACAGCGACTGGTTCGGCACAGCCGTGTCGAAGGACTTCAAGGGCGAGATTCGCGCCTTCGAGGGCCCGGCAATCATGGCCGTCGAAGCTCTGCGCCGCTACCCCAAGACCATCCAGGTCTATGAAGGCACGAAAAGCAACGGCAAGACTTTCGGCGCGATAAATGTGGTGGAGGAATATGCCGACCAGAACAGCTTCAGCCTGAAGGCCGGTCAGACAGCCGTTATCGACCTCGGACAGAATGCCTCTGGCTGGGTGAGCTTCACCGCCAAGGGCGAGCGCGGGACGAAACTGCGTTTCCGCTTCGGCGAGATGCCTAACACGACGGGCGACCGCAGTCGCGGCGACGACGGCCCTGCGGGGTCCATCTACACCGAGAACCTCCGTTCCGCCGAGGCAACGCTCTACTATACCCTGAAGGGCGCTGCAGAGGGCGAGAGCTTCCACCCCACGACAACCTACTTCGGCTTCCGATACATCGAGGTGACCACCTCGGCAGACGTGGAACTGACGGACGTCATCGGCGAGACCGTGACCAGTGCCGTCGATGAAAAGTCCTCGTTGCGCACCAGCCACGAAGATGTGAACCAGCTCTACAGCAACGTCATGTGGGGACAACGCTCCAACTTCGTCAGCGTGCCCACCGACTGTCCGCAGCGCGACGAGCGCATGGGCTGGACTGCCGACACACAGGTCTTCTCGCTGACGGGCCTCTACAACGGCGACACCCGCAACTTCTACAAGAAGTGGATGCGCGACTTGCGCGACTCCCAGCGCTCCGACGGTGCCTACCCCGTCATCGCGCCCTACCATTGGGGCGTTGAATATGCCTCGACGGGGTGGTCGGAAGCCGGCATCATCGTGCCCTGGAACGTCTATGTGATGACAGGCGACAAGGACATCCTGCGCGACAATTTCGAGGCCAACGAGCGCTACATGCAGTTCCTCACGACAAAGGCCGGCGGCGGCTATCAGTACAACGGCTCCGACCCCATCCACGGCGACTGGGTGGCCTACGTCCCGACCGACGGACGCTACATCAGCGTCTGCTACTACGCCTACGCTGCCGACCTCATGGCCCGCACCTGCCGTGCCCTCTCCGAGCAGGAAGGCGACATCTACAGCCAGAAGGCCGAGCAATACGAAGAACTCTGCCGTAACATCAAGGCCGAGTGGCAGAAGCGCTTCCTCAGCACCGCCAAGGTTCCCTCGCAGAGCACTCAGTGCGGCTACCTCATGGCGCTCCGCTACAACATGCTGCCCGACGAGACATCCGTTGCCCGCACCCGTACCTATCTGCACCGTGCCATCCAGAGCAACGGCTTCAAGCTCAACACGGGATTCCTCGGCACGGCTATCCTCAATCAGACGCTGACCGAGAACGGCTTCATCGACGATGCCTACACGTTGCTGCTCCAGCGAGGTGATCCCTCCTGGCTCTACAGCATCGACCAGGGTGCAACCACCATCTGGGAGCGCTGGAACTCCTACACCAAGGCCAAGGGCTACGGTCCCGTCAGCATGAACTCCTTCAACCATTACGCCTACGGCGTTGTGGCCGAGTGGATGTTCCACCACATGGCCGGCATCGCACCCGACGAGTCACAGCCCGGCTTCAAGCACTTCCTGCTGCAGCCCTATCCCGACACACGCTCCACGCTGCGCTATAGCCAGCAGCGCATCACCTTTGCCGATGCCAACTTCGCTTCCGACTATGGCAACATCGAGGCCGAATGGCAATGCGACGGCACAAAGGAGATGACCTATCGCGTCACCATACCCGCCAACACGACGGCCACGTTGCGCCTGCCCATTGCCGACGGATACTATATCTACGAGAGCGGCGTCTGGGCCGAGGAAGTCGAGGACCTGAAGTACCTCGGCACGGCGGACGGATATGCCGCCTTCGAGGTCGGTTCCGGCTCGTACCTCTTCAGCGTCACGGACAAGA